>NZ_JADEWY010000212.1 GCF_015207375.1 Coleofasciculus sp. LEGE 07092
GTCCCCCTACTCCCCTACTCCCCTACCTCTAATCGTTGCAATATTCGCTAATACTCCAACCCATGGGCAAACTCGGATAAGACAACGAATCGTCAGAGTTGGTATTCGGATTGGTTTCCTCATCCAGTACCTGCACCACTTGGTTGTAGAATTCTTCTGCCTGTTGCATAGAGTCTCCAATGCAGGTTAAGCCAAGTTTGCCAAATTCTGAAAGTGCGCCCATCAGGTGGAATACGCTGCCGGTGCGGGTACTGCTATCAAAATGTAGCCGATGGTGAGTGATGATATCCATCAAATCGTTGGGCATTAACCCTCGATAGCGCTCTTTTTGCAAGTTGTCTGTGGCAATGTAGTATTTTTCTCGACCTTGTTGGCTGTAAAAAAGACCCGTTGAAAGGTCATAACGACCGTTGGTTAAATACTTGAGTGTCATGAATGGGTGGGTGGTGCCACCTTTACGCAGGTTGATTTCAATGGCTTGTAAATCCCACGGTTGTGATGTGTTATCCGGTTGATGAACGGCTATAAAATCGACACCGTAACGCTCGATTGCGCCTTTTTTAGCCAAAATCTTACCGATACGCATCCCCAAATTTTGCAGGCGCAGTCGATAGGCTTCATCAGCCGGAAATCGGCAACCTAGATAAATTTGATCGTCGGGTCCTCCTAAGACTTGATCATGGGTAGAGAGAATTTTGACCTCACCATTAGGGGTAATATAGCCTTGGACGCTGGGCGATCGCTTTTCGTCTCCTTCGATAAATGCCTCAACAATGGCACCCAATTCTGGGATGCGACTGGAAAAATGCGCCCAGGTTTCGCTCTTTGCCTGAAAGCGCAAATGCTCTAAGCGATCGCTCAAGGCTGTTACTCGTTGTTCATGGGAAGCTTGTCCGGGAGCTACATCTAAAATAGGTTTCAAGTCAAGGAGAGCATTCCCCTCACCCGAAAAGCCTTCATTGAGCTTAATCACCATCCGCTTTAATGAGGGTTGGCGTTCCCATAACTCAGCAGCCCCTTCTATTAAATCCTTAACTGTCCAAATGCTCTCACTGCCATCGGGACAGGGTACGCCACTCCTCTTAAAAATATCTCGACTGCCACTTTTAGTCCCCCAGTAGAGCAAATCGGGATCAGGAGCGAGCAAGGGAATACCCAGTTGCACCGATAATTCTCGCTCTAGGTTCGTGGAATTGTAACATACCATGTAAGATTTTTTGGGACGCAACGCCTGACGAATCCGATGCATTAAGCGGGGACGCTCTAAGATTTTTTGGCTGAGAGGTTTGCGAGAGGAATCATAGGGAGTCATTAACAACAGGCGTTCGCGGGCATGAGAGAAGGGAATTCCCGGTAATAGCTGCAAATAGTAATCAATTATAATCGGCGACAGAGGTTGTGCCGTAACGTAAATTAAGCGGGTACGGGGATTGCGCAGCCGAATCAAGGAAAATAGTAGCCGTTCTTCGTAGTGCAAAAAGCCGGCGATCTTCCCTAATTCTCGCTGGTCAACACTCACCGACGGTACGACTAAGATATCATGGTCATCTTGGTCAAACAGGTCAACGCTCTGCCAGCGATCGCGCAACTGACTCTGAAGCTGTCGAAATTGTTCTGCTTGTGTCGAGGAAGGCTGATTAAACCTGTGCATGACCCGTAATCTGCCTCAATTCTGATAAAAGTCATCTTAACTGACAGATTGTACCTTCCTTAAGCTGATTGAGGAATAAATTAATTTGCCACAGTCGTTCAATATTGTCGTATTGCCTCGTGGTACTTGGGGTGTAGTTTGGAGCTAAAGTCAGTTTTAGGAGTGATGGAAAAGGGGGGGACAATGCGATCGCACTCTTTTTATCACCGACTGAATACAATGCAAGCAAAATGGTTATAGTAGCGTTGTAAGGGCTGCTGATTCTGGAACTATGTCATACAGTGATTTTAAAACGATTGATCAAGCAATCAATCCCTAGTGACTGCTCCGGTTTTAACCTTAGTTGAAGCTAAAGATAATGATATCCGCTAAGTTGTTAGCCCATCGAGAAGGGTTAGCTAGCCGTCCTGTACCATCCACACCAAAAAGCCCAAAATTTGTTCCACAGGAGGAAGGGGATAAATTATCAGGCATCAACTGTTCGCTCTGGCGGGATGCCTATCACAAGTGTGAATGCAAAAAGCGATCGCTGAATCGTGCCAGTTCGTGCGAGATTACACGTAGGCACCCGTGCGATCGCTACAATATGACCACAACCCGTAAACTGAGGCTCTCAGTATGGTACAACAACTACCAGCCATCATTTACCCTGATAGCGACGGTCAACCCATGGCAGACAATACTAAACAATTTCGCTGGATTGTCGTTATCAAAGAAAACATAGAACTCTTGTTTGCCACCAACCCTGACGTATTTGTTGCAGGGGATTTGCTCTGGTATCCTGTCGAAGGAAAGAACCAGCTTCGCCAAGCACCTGATGTCATGGTAGTGTTTGGCAGATCAAAAGGAGATAGAGGTTCTTACAAGCAATGGGAAGAAGGTAATATTCCCCCACAAGTTGTCTTTGAAATTCTCTCTCCCGGCAACCGCCTCAAAGCAATGGCTCAAAAATTCCAGTTTTACAAACGCTATGGTGTAGAAGAATATTATGTTTATGACCCCGATGGCATGGAGTTAATTGGGTGGTGGGGTTCTGGAGAGGAATTAGAGGCGATTGAAGAAATGAACGGTTGGGTGAGCCCCCATCTAGGAGTAAGGTTTCAACTCACATCTGACACAATGGAAATTTTTTCCCCTTCAGGAGAACGGTTTCTTACCTATGTTGAACTTGCTCAACGCGCTGAACAGGAACGTCAACGTGCTGAACAGGAACGTCAACGTGCTGAACAGGAATGCCAACGCGCTGAACAGGAACGTCAACGTGCAGATGAAGCACTGACTCAGTTAGAACAGGAAAAACAACGATATCAGGCATTAGAAGCGTTACTGCGAGAACGAGGAATTGATCCAGAACAGTTGTGAAATTCCATACCTAACCTAATAGATTAATACAATCGCCCTTGTAATCAGTTGCTTTCTCGCAGTCTGAAACTAACGGAAGCTCCAGAATTAAATACAAACCATTAGGATCGAAGAGAGACTCACTCAAAAGAGTTAACTGATTACGAGAGGGAACACCGTGTCACACACCATTGTTACAGAAACCTGCGAAGGCGTTGCCGATTGCGTTGATGCCTGTCCAGTTGCCTGCATTCATCCAGGTCCTGGCAAAAATGTCAAGGGGACGGACTGGTACTGGATTGACTTTGATACCTGCATCGATTGTGGTATCTGTCTACAGGTATGCCCTGTAGAAGGAGCAATTCTACCCGAAGAACGACCGGATTTGCAAAAAACACCGAAATAGTTTACTGTCCTTTGTCATTGGTCTTTTGTCCTTTATTAGTGGTTGATTGTTCAAAGTTGATTGCAGCGACTAATGACCAATAACTAATGACCAATAACTAATGACCAATGACAAACGATTCTGCCCCCCTACTTGAATTGAAAGATGTCCATGCAGGGTATATTAAAGACCTCAATATCCTGCAAGGGATTAATTTTCGGATTTATCCGGGTGAATTGGTGGCGGTAATTGGACCCAATGGCGCGGGGAAATCCACTCTCGCTAAAACTATCTTTGGGCTATTAACCCCCAATCAAGGCACAATTACCTTCAAAGGTGAAGATATCACTCGTTTAAAGTCCGATCAAATCGTGCGGCGGGGGATGTGCTACGTTCCCCAAATTGCTAACGTTTTTTCTTCTCTCACCGTTGAAGAAAACCTGGAAATGGGGGCGTTTATCCGCAATGCTTCATTAAAACCCCTCAAACAAAAAATTTTTACGATGTTCCCTAGACTGGCTGAACGGCGGCGTCAACGGGCGGGGACGCTTTCGGGTGGAGAACGACAGATGCTGGCAATGGGACGGGCATTAATGTTAGACCCTGACTTGTTACTATTGGATGAACCGTCAGCCGCGCTATCTCCTATTTTAGTTAATAGCGTATTCGAGCAAATTCAAGGGATTAATCAAACCGGGAAAGCGATTGTTTTAGTAGAACAAAATGCCCGAAAAGCCTTGGCAATGGCTCATCGGGGGTATGTGTTAGATTCAGGACGCGATCGCTTTGAAGGACCGGGGCAAGAGTTACTTAATGATCCGAAGGTGGGAGACTTGTATTTGGGAGCGACTAAAGGTAAACTCGCAGGTTAATTTAGTGGCATAACCCAAGTCCGTCGGCTTGATTATCAATACTATAGCAGTGGACACATATCTTAGGACAAACTCTGGTAGAGACGTTCCGCCGGAACGTCTCTACTAAATTCATATATGTCCTAACCGTCTTGGCAGTTGCTATACATGGAAGCTATAGCAACAAGCCATCAGGGGTTTTAACCACTGCCTCATAGCTGAAGTCGTCTATGGAAAAAATTGGCAGATTTGGGTATATCCTGCTCCTTATCAAGCACATTTGACTGTGCGTTCTAAACTATAGAACACTTCTCCCAGCACCTTCTTTTCGCAGAGAAATTGAACTTCTCAATCAATTTCCTCAAAACTCTTGGCATCTGAGCCATTCAGGGATTAACAATGAGGAAGAGTGTGAGGATTAAACGTGCAAATGTGTCAAATTTGGCAGAAGTTTCTGCGGGTTAGCCCCGCGAATCTACTCATGTTTTTGGTTTGGTCGAGTGGGGCAGTTGCCGCAGACGAGTCAACCCCTGCTATCGTTGGACAACATCCCCTCAGCGAAACCTTGACCGGAGAACTACAACCTGAACTGGAATCAAATGAAAACTTAGCCGACCCAACGGCAGACCTGTTAGAACAAATTAACCAATACAATAACGAGACAGAAGCTGATACTCCCTTACCCCAGATTAATAGTGTTTCGCAGCTATCGGATGTGCAACCTGAGGACTGGGCGTATGAAGCTTTGCGATCGCTTGTGGAACGATACGGCGTTATTGCAGGTTATCCTAATGGTACATTTCAAGGTAATCGCTCAATGACTCGCTATGAGTTTGCGGCTGCCTTAAGTAGCGCTCTCGATCGCATTCAGTCCCTTATCGTTAGCCGTAGAGATGCCGTCCCGCCAGCAGACTTGACGGTTTTAGAACAGTTAACCGACGAATTTATCTTAGAACTGTCGTTACTGCGCGGTGATGTGGATGCTCTCACTGCCCGTACTGCGGAACTGGAACTGACCCAATTTTCCACTACAACCAAACTGAATGGAGAGGTTATCCTTGGGGTTGCCGGAATTGTGGCGGGGGACGATGCCCAAGGGAATGATATCGACGATGTAACGGTTTTAGGTCATCGCACCCGTTTGAATTTAGAAACCAGTTTTACAGGGCGGGATTTACTGAGGACTCGACTGCAAGCAGAAGGGTTGGGTGCTCTGAAGAAACGTACTTTGACTCCTGAAGGAGAATTGGCATTTACGGGTGCTACCGATAGCGACTTAGAAATCAACGCCTTGCTCTACAGTTTCCCCATTGGCAGTCGTACCCAAGTGGTTGTAGCCGCAAATGGTGGAGCCGCCGATAACTTTACGGATACAATTAACCCTTTCTTTGATGGTGACGGCGCTAGTGGGGCAGTCTCTCGCTTCGGCACTCGCCCCTCTATCTACTATCTAGTTTCCGGTGCGGGTGTGGGGGTTAGACATACCCTTAGCGATAATCTAGAGGTGAGCTTGGGTTATTTAGCCGGAGATGCCGGGAACCCCTCTCCGGGTGCAGGTTTGTTTGACGGTTCCTATGGGGCAATTGCTCAAGTCACGTTTCAACCAAGCGATCGCGCCAGCATTGGTTTGACCTATGTTAATGCTTACAACCAAGACTTTCAAACAGGCAGCAACGACGCAAACTTATTCAATCGACTGGGATTACCTGTCGCAACTCATTCCTATGGGATAGCTGGCTCGGTGCAAATCAGCCCTCGTTTCATCCTAGGTGGCTGGGCGGGATACACAACAGCACGGGTGATTGATGAAGGGGACGCCAGTATCTGGAATTGGGCAGTAACGCTAGCATTTCCTGACTTAGGCAAAACGGGTAATCTGGCAGGGGCGATTATCGGTATGGAACCTAAAGTCACAGACAGAGACGACCGTTTAAACGAGTTAGGAATTGACGATTCCAGCACATCCTTCCATCTAGAAGCCTTCTACCAATACCAGTTAACCGATAATATCACCATTACACCCGGAATTATCTGGCTCACGGCACTCGACCACGACAGTGCTAATGAGGATGTGGTGATTGGGACGCTGCGAACAACCTTTCGTTTTTAAAGTGGATACTGGGTGTGGATACTGGGTGTGGGGAGCTGGGGAGACTTCGGCGTGAGCGCTCAGTCGAACGCTGGGGTGCAGAGG
>NZ_JADEWY010000213.1 GCF_015207375.1 Coleofasciculus sp. LEGE 07092
CGGGGTGGAGGTGGGGGAGTAATGGGCGGACGCTGTTGTTCTGTCATAATTTCTACGAGGATTTGGATACGACTGGTGATATTACAAACTACTTTTTACAGAATTCCCACACTATACCCAGACTATCGCTCTTCCGTTAGTCTGGAGTAAAACCTTAATTTTCCCTTGGCTGTACCCTCGCAAACTCGTCAATTTATCCGAGACTCATGAAAGAGCGTTATCTAACGCTGTCTGCTTTCTCTAGAGTCGTAATATCAACAATTTTTTCTTCGGGTTGGAGTTTAACTAGGCGATCGCCACATCCATCTTTCCACCACAACTTCACCGTATCAACCTTCAACAGCAATACTCGCTCGGCACTAGTCACAAGTGCAGTCTGTAAACCAGGCGATGCTTTTATCATTCCGACTAGGGTATCTGCTGAGGTTTTAAACTGAAGGGCTTGAGTTCCCAGATCTCCTCGATTGCCCAACCTAATTGCATTCATTGGCAGGCGCTTACCATATCCCTGCTCGGAAACCAGTAATAGGTTTTCATCCTCACTGAATGCTGCACAACAACCCACAAGCCGTTCACGACGCCGCAACCGTAGTGCCTGATTTCCTTGGGCAGTACGTCCCATTAACGGTAACTGCTGGTCATTAATCTCAAAGCGTAAAATCCGTCCGTTGCTAGTTGCTAGGAGTAGTTGTTCCCCCGTTTTAGCAAAGTTGAGAGATTGTAGGCGATCGCTATCCTTAAGCTTAATCAGGGTCAAACCTCGTGCCGTTAGGCTGCTTAATTCCGATGCAGGCAGGCGCTTGATGCGTCCCTGTTGAGTCAGCAAGATAAGCATTAGGTCTGGAGAGATATCAGGTAGCCTAAAATGGGTGACAACCGTCTCAGATTGGGCAGCTTCAGGCAGCAAGCTTGCCAAAGAAGCTCCCTTCATGCGTCCGGCGACGGGTGGAATATCCTGAACTTTTACAGGGTACGCTTTACCGCCACTGGCGATCGCTACAAATTCAGCCTGTGTCGTGGTGAGTTGAGTCTGAACCACAAAATCATCGCCGTTTTCCACGGATGGTGTTGATTTGCGTTGGGGTTTGGGACGCTGCCGCTGTACGCGCCCTTGGTAGGTAAATTCCAGAACAGTTTCTGCTGCTGCTGTAGTCAGCTCCAGTTGAGTTGGTAGGGGAGGCACTGTTTTACGCCCCTGCTCCTTTGCTCTCCTGCTTTTTTTCTCCTTCGATTTGGGACTGTCTGGCTCTGCTTTCTCAGGGGGCAACGACCGAATCTTGGTGCGGCGGCGGTTTGTGTACTTGCGTTTGAGCGATCGCAAGTCTTTTTTTAACGCTTTCAGCAATTCGTGTCGGCTACTGAGCAACTGCTGTAATTCTTGAATTTGCGCCGTTAGCTCGTCACACTCAGTCTGTAATTTCTGGCGTTCTAATCCTGTTAGGCGTCGCAGAGGCATACTCAAAATGGCATCTGCTTGCACGTCACTAATGTTTAACTGACTTTGGAGAGAGGTTTTTGCTGTAGTTCCATCGGGGGCGTGTCTGAGAATTTCGATCGTGGCATCAAGTTGGGCAATAGATACCAGTAATCCTTCCACAATATGACGACGCCCTTCTTTCTGGTTTAGCTCGTAGGTATATTGCCGAGTCAGGGTTTCTTCGCGGAACTTCAAAAATTCCTCTAGCAACTGTCGCAGGGATAGCTGGCGCGGCTGTCCATCTACCAGTGCCAGCATAATGACTCCAAAGTTGCTTTGTAGGGCAGTTTGCTGGTAGAGATGTTTGAGGACACTTCTGGGATGGGCATCTCGTTTGAGTTCTACGACTACGCGCATCCCTCGGCGATCGCTCTCGTCCCGCAAATCAGCAATTCCTTCCAAGCGTCCCTGGTTAACTAGATCTGCCACCTTCTCGATCCAAGCTGCCTTATTAACTTGGTACGGCAGCTCCGTGATCACAACTGCCGTTCGCATATGACGCCGACTGCGACCGACTTGAATTTGTTCAACTTTAGCAACTCCCCGGACGGGAATACTTCCACGCCCTGTGCTGTAAGCGTCTCGAATTCCAGAGGTTTCGATGATTTCGCCGCCCGTGGGAAAATCTGGTCCTGGAACTAATTCCCACAATTTTTCATCCGCTAAATCCGGATGGTCAATCAGAGAAATTAATGCATCGACCATCTCTCCTAAGTTGTGAGGCGGAATGTTGGTTGCCATGCCTACCGCAATACCAGAGCAGCCATTGAGCAACAAGATCGGTAGTTGAGCGGGTAGGACGATGGGTTCTTGTTGAGAACTATCGAAATTCCCGATAAAGTCAACAGTAGCTTCGCCAATTTCTGAAAGGAGCGATTCATTACCAATAGCAGACAGGCGCGTTTCGGTGTAGCGCATTGCCGCTGGTGGGTCATTATCGACCGAACCAAAGTTGCCGTGACCGTCGAGGAGGGGATAGCGTGTAGAGAAGTCTTGGACTAGGCGCACTAGGGCGTCGTAAACTGATTGATCTCCGTGGGGGTGGTATTTTCCCAAAACGTCGCCCACAACACGAGCGCACTTGCGGTAGGGTCGATCGGGGGTTAGACCGAGTTCGTGCATAGCGTACAAAATACGCCGATGAACGGGTTTAAGACCATCGCGAACGTCGGGTAAAGCACGCCCAACGATCACACTCATGGCATATTCAAGATAGGACTGTTGCATCTCTGCGTGTAGGGCTGTGGAGATGACCTGACCAGTCCCCAGCAGGTTCAACTGTTTTGCCATGAGTTCTGTTCCCTATTTTCTAACGACAACGTGATGACAAATTGGATTTTTTGGTGGCAACATTACTAAGTCCTTGTCAGACTTATGATTGAATCGCACTTTTGTTAACAGACGACTTTACTTGATGCAACGCCCATGAAAACCGTTTTGATTGTAGAAGACGATCCCATTAATCTTCGAGTATTTTCCAAGATTCTCACCAAACGGGGTGGCTTGAATGTCAAGGGAACCGAAGATGTCGAAGAAGTCATACAAATTGCCCACTCTGGAGTCATTGACATTATTTTGATGGATGTTTCCCTGGCTCACAGTGTTTATCAGGGTAAGCCAATGGACGGCATTAAAATCACTCAGATGCTCAAAGCCGATGCCCAAACCAGTAAGCTGCCGATTATATTGGTAACAGCTCACGCGATGGAAGGCGATCGCGAAAACTTCCTCCGCCAGAGTGGAGCCGATGGCTATATTTCCAAACCTGTTGTTGACCATCAAAAGTTTGTCGATCAGATTATGGCGCTGCTACCCAAAGATTAGTGGCGATATCAATCCTCTTAAACTGGGTGCTTAGGTTGCCGAGCAACTGGAAATCCAGTTAAGTACTTATGTACTGCTTCAGGGACATTTCGGCAAGATCAATATGTAGAGGATGAAACAATTCGATCGGCTTGCTGTCGTCATTGGTTGGCTTACAGGTCTTGGAACGTTACACCATCGGCAGCAAGCTTAAAGAAACGTCCCAGTAGTGGAAGACTCCAACGGCAAAGGGGTCTATCGTCAACCCCAACCAGCCCCTACTTTGGAGCTACTTCCACTCGCAAGGGCGGCTCTTGATTTTGGGCAATAGTAGCTTGAATTTGGGGATTTTCCAAAAACATTTTAGTATCCGAGAGCAGACGCTTGCCCCAAAGATTTTCCTTGAGGAACTCTAAATCAGCATAACGATTGTCGGTGCGAATTGCGGCTTCTCCTAAGGAGATTCCCTTCTGCCGTTCGCCGCGAGTATAGAGCGCTACTGCCGTTGCTAACTGGGGTTCAGCCGCTTCTTCGTCAAAAGCGAGCGCCGCTTGCCACTTTTCGAGCGCACCCGCCACATCACCCTGTTCGTATTTCACCAACCCCATATTGTTAATAGCGGGCCAAACGGGCCACGAATCGGTTGGTTTTTGGGCAGCCGCCTTTTCGTAAGTTGCGATCGCTTGGGGATATTGCTCAATCATATAATAAGAATTCCCCAGATCAAACAAAGCTTCGGGAACCTCAGGTTCAATCTTCAACCCCATTTCCAAATCAGCGATCGCTTGAGTGTAGTTCGCTTTTTGAAAATGTGCTGAACCTAATGTAAATAAAATCCCTGCTTCCTGTGGTTCGAGGGAGTGAGCCCGTTGCAATGCCTCAATCGCCTTATCCACTTCTTTGTTCTGCACGTATAGGCTACCCAAGATAAACCAGGTTTGATAGCTGTTGGGAGCCAGTTGAGTCGCAAGTTCAGCCCTAGGTAGCGCCAGATCGTATTGCTGGAAACGCACAAGCTGAACCGCATCTTGAGCTAGATTCAAACCCTGCTGCTCAAGTTCTTCTGAATCGAGCTGTAGGGTATAGGGAACCAGTGCCTGTCCTAAAACCGGAACGGGGACAGTCAGTAAACCGAGGGCAACAATAATAGAAAAGAAAGAAATATGCTTGGGCACGGCGGAGCCTCGAAAGACAACAAGTACAGACAGAATCTTCAGCTAAGTTAGCGCATAATCGATGCGATCGCTGTACTAATCCTACGCAAAAATTTTCTTTAATTGCGGAATTCCCTAGAGCTAGAGGTCGGTTAGAGAGCTAAGTGGTGTGAGCAACACAGTTACTATGGAGATGAACAATCACACAGCAACTCGTCAGTCGGGTTGGATCAAAGGATTTTCCTTGGCTGCGAATCGGGTTCGGTAAAGATTGCAATACTGCCTAGAATGCCAAGCCGACGAGACGGAAACAGATAGAGAGTTTCTTTTTGCTGTCTGGCTTGCAAACCTCATATAGAGAATGTCCGACTGATGGGTAAAGTCAAACAACCTCTCCCTTGGATAATGGGACTGATGGCAGCAGGTATTTTAATAGTCGGTGGTACGGGTTATTTTGTGATCGCCGCCAAACCCTCCAAACCTGATATTGAGGAGTTGACGGTGCCGGTGCAAGCCCAAAATTTAACCGTGCGCATCGCTGCTAACGGTACTGTACAACCCGTTCAAACAGTGAACCTCAGTCCTAAAACAGCCGGTCGTCTGGTAAAGCTAGAGGTTGAACAAGGTGAGGAAGTGGAGGCTGGGGAAGTAATTGCGGTTATGGAGCCAGCCGAGCTAAAGGCGCAGTTTATCAAAGCTCAAGCTGACCTTAAGCAAGCTCAAGTCCGTTGGGCTGAGGCAAAAGCGGGTTCTCGTCCAGAAGAAATTGCTCAAGCTCGAGCGCGTCTGGCTCAAGCTCAAGCACGTTTGGATGAAGTGGCAAAAAGTCGTCCAGAAGAAATTGCTCAAGCTCGAGCGCGTCTGGCTCAAGCTCAAGCGCGTTTGGATGAAGCTGAGGTAGGAAACCCCAGCGAAATCAAGCAGGTAGAGGCTCAAGTCATAAAAGCCCTCTCCCAACGGGATTTAGCTCAAGCGCGGGTTAGGCGCAATCAATCCTTATTAGTAGAGGGAGCCATCTCGCAAGATCGGTTTCATGAAGTATTGACAGAAGCCCGCAATGCCGAGGCAAACCTCCTTGAAGCTCAACAACGGCTAGAGCAAGTGCGAAGCACAAAAAACCGCACCAGTCCAGAAATCATTCAGCTTGAGGCGGCGGTAGACGAAGCCAAATTTGCGTTACAGCAGTTGATTGAGAAGAGTCAAGAACAAATTACTCAGCTTAAAGCGTCAGTCGCTGAAGCCGTATTTGCTCTACAGCAACTGCAAAATGGTACTCGCAAGGAAGAAGTTGCTCAACTCGAGGCAGCCGTTGTTGCAGCTCAAGCCCAAGCTCAGACTGCATACATACAATTCAAAGACACGGAGATCACTGCTCCATTTTCTGGGATTATTACTCAGAAATATGCCACCGTTGGCGCATTTGTGACTCCTACCACATCCGCTTCCAGTACAGCTTCAGCAACCTCAACGTCAATTGTGGCGCTCGCTACAAAAGAGTTAGAAGTCCTCGCTGAGGTTCCAGAGGTTGATGTGGGACAGATCAAAGAACGACAGCGGGTAGAGATTATTTCAGACGCCTTTCCCGATAAAATTTTCCAAGGTCAGGTCAGGCTTGTTGCTCCAGAAGCCATTGAAGAGCAAAATGTCACCTCGTTTCAGGTGCGAGTTGCACTTGCGCCAGAGGCTCAAAAGGTATTGCGTTCAGGCATGAATGTTGACCTAGCATTTTTAGGTGAACCGATTAGCAATGCCCTCGTTGTTCCCACCGTAGCTATTGTTACCCAAGATGGGGAAACCGGAGTGATGGTGCCAGATTTAGATAATCAACCGGAGTTTAAACCTGTCACTATCGGACCGACAATCAACGATAAAACTCAGATTCTCAGGGGGTTGAGACAGGGGAACCAGGTGTTTATCGATCTGCCGGAAGATTTTAGGAGAAAGCAAGAGCAGGAAGAGGA
>NZ_JADEWY010000214.1 GCF_015207375.1 Coleofasciculus sp. LEGE 07092
CCCCAGCTCCCCAGCTCCCCAGCTCCCCAGCTCCCCCGCTCCCCCGCTTCCCTAACCAAGACCTATGATTGACCAAGTTTCCGCAGCCTTTGACTGCCAAGACTACCGTACTGCGGCTCGATTGCTGAAGCAGTTAGTCAAGCAGGAACCTAAAAACCCTTGGGTTCAGCTTTATGTCGGACGCCTGCACGAAGCTACTCAAAAGCTGGAAGCAGCCGAAAAAGTTTACCGACAGTTACTGAAAAACACAACCCATCCGAAAGTAGTATCTCAAGCCCGTCAGGGATTGGGACGCCTAAAAGCGATTGAGCAAGAGCAACGTCAACAAGCCTTGACTCAGGCAACAACTGACCCGAACAATACCCAACCGGGTGTTTTGGTTCTAGAACCCATCAATCCCCAAGAGAAACAAGTGGCTGCCCAAACGTTGGCTCGGATTATGCAGTTAGACCCCTATACGGCAAGATTACAGCTACCGACGCGAGGCTGGCGTTTATACCGTGTTGGGGCAATCGGAGAGTTAAAATTTTACGCCTCATCCCTACAGCAAGAGTCAATTCCCTGCTTTGGGGCTACTCTATCTGATATTGAGGCGCTTAGTGTTTTTACTGTTCATTATTTTTCGGAAAGCGATCGCCACAAAACAACCGTTATCTGCCAGAATCCTCAAGGTCAGGTCGGTGCGCTACCCTTCAACTGGTCAGAAGTGTCCCAACTTGTGGAAGGGCGCTTACCCGTTTTTGAAAAAGTGGTCGATCTCGACGTGCGGGGCAAATTACAGCGCAAAACCCAAACTCTAGATTACACGCAGTTTTGCGACCTGCACTTACCTGCTAGAAAAAGCATACTCCGTTTGTGCGATCGCCACTATCAATTTCAACAAGGGATTCCCATTTCCTCAAAATCAGAAACCAGACAAAAGAGGGAAGGACAAACGCCTCCCCTCGAAACGAACAGACAGAACTGGAACAACTTGCGCGATTTCCTCAACCGCCAGCTACTTCAGAAACCTCTTTGGTCTGATTTTTCGCTTTTTGCTGAAACCGCCCTGGATTATCGAGAACTGCTGGCACGCCTGCCGTCTCACATCGATTTGTTCCGCCGCGAAGAAACGCCTTGGGACTCGGCATTTCAACTCTATAGCGGACTGGTTTTCTGCAAAAACTCCTAACTCTTTATCGGTTAGGCGTCTTCACCTGACGCGCCATCTCTAAGAAATTGTTCATGCTCGGACCCGGACGCCGCCGACTGTTATTGGTAGTCAGTGGAAGCATATTGTTGGGGGCAAACGTGGCTCCCGACTGGGGTTCAACTCTACCATTGCTAGCTGCGGCTGGAGGGGGTTGAGGTACAACTTTCTCCGGTTTGGCTTGAGCTTTGGGCGTTTCTTTGACGGGTTCCGGTTTCTTAGCTTCAACCTTCGGCTCCGCTTTAGGTGCCTCCTGTTTCGCTACAGCTTTAGCCGGTTCTGGTTTCTTGGCTTCACCTTCTGGCTTGGCATTCCCAGTATCATCTAGCTCGAGAAAGTACCCTTTTGCTTTTTTGCTTTTGGGAGCTGCTGACGAATCGTCCTGAGATTTTTTGCCCAAAATGTTTTTCAAAGGATTCAACATTTACAAATACTCCTGTTTTCTAGAACAATTTAACTGAATTGCCAAAAGTGCGAGCAAATTCTTCAAGAGATTGTAGTTTCTGCTTTTACGGACATACACGTCCTCAATCAGTTAGTAGGCTTTTTGCCTATTGGCTGAACTACGACAGCCTCTTTAGCCCTAACACGAAGAACTGGAAATTTTTTTTCCTCTAATTGCTACTCTTAAGATGTCTGATTGTCTGACAATTGAAGTTTTGCCGATCCTTGTAACAGGAGATTTGCATTCAGGCTTTTATATCCAGACTCAATGAGTTGTATCTGGTGCATTTGTAAGTTACTACAAGATTTCAACCTGCATTCAACTGCTCTGCGACTCTTGAGTAGAGAGGCAAATAACTGTATCTATTTTACCTTTCTTTAGCTCTGTTTCCGCTTAAGGGAAGCGCTGCAAGAGTGTTATGACCACCGTCAATCCAGTTTAACGACTGCTTGGGTGAAGCTGCCCTAAAAGTTACAGCCAGATTGAATTATGAGTTTTTAGGGTGGATCAGTGCAAGGTTTCTCGAAATTCCTTTACAAAAATTTACATGAGAGGTTCCCTAAGTACACTTGCTCAGCTCTGGCAAGGACGGAAGAACCAAAAAAACTGGGCAGCTCCAAGAGCTACCCGCAATATCTTTACTATTAGTCAAGAAAGCCTAAAAGCTTATCCTTAACTTCTGCCAAAACTTAGGCTTTCACAGCTTGCTTGGTGATAGCGCTGAGTTCGCCTTTGGCGTACTTAGCCGCATATTCATCCAGCGTCATTTGCTTGATCTTGCTGGCATTTCCGGCAGTACCAAACTGCTGGTAACGATCTGCGCACACTTGCTTCATGTACTTGATCGAAGGCTTCATGAAGTGGCGGGGGTCAAAGTTCTTAGGATCTTTGGCAGCAGCTTCCCGAATAGCAGCAGTAATTGCCAAGCGGTTATCGGTGTCAATATTGACCTTACGAACACCACTCTTAATGCCCTTTTGAATTTCTTCAACAGGTACGCCGTAGGTTTCAGGAATTGCACCGCCGTACTGGTTGATGATGGCAATCAGGTCTTCCGGTACGGAGGAGGAACCGTGCATTACCAAGTGGGTGTTTGGTAGGCGGCGATGAATTTCTTCAATCCGGCTAATCGCCAGGATTTCACCAGTCGGCTTGCGGGTGAATTTATAAGCACCGTGGCTGGTGCCAATTGCAACAGCCAGAGCATCAACCTGGGTACGCTCAACGAATTCAACGGCTTCGTCAGGGTCGGTCAACAACTGGTCGTGAGACAGCTTTCCTTCAGCACCATGACCATCTTCCTTTTCACCCATGCCTGTTTCCAGAGAACCCAAGCAGCCGAGTTCACCTTCAACACTGACACCGACGGAGTGAGCCACTTTCACCACTTCGGCAGTAACAGCAACGTTATAGTCAAAGCTGGCTGGTGTCTTGGCATCTGCTTCCAAGGAACCATCCATCATGACGCTGGTGAACCCGTGGCGAATTGCTGAGTAGCAAGTCCCAGGCGCGTTGCCGTGGTCTTGGTGCATCGCAATGGGGATATGGGGGTAGGTTTCTACCGCCGCTGCAATCAAATGACGGAGGAAATTTTCTCCAGCGTAGCTGCGGGCACCGCGAGACGCTTGCAAAATCACGGGGCTGTTTGCTTCCTCAGCAGCCTGCATGATTGCGAGGATCTGCTCCATGTTGTTGACGTTATAGGCTGGAATACCGTAATTATTCTCGGCAGCGTGTTCCAGCAGCAATCGCATGGGTACGAGCGCCATATTAAGTCCTCCTAACTTTAGATCTTTTGTCGCTAGTTGCTTTTAGACAAGCTTAATTCTTAGGATAATCTTAAGATATTTTTCGGTTTATAGGAAATTATCTCTAGGAATTTTTGAATTAGCTTTACTTTGATAGACTAGATAGTCCCTTTCTATATTTAGATTTTACGTGACTTTGGTCTTTTATGGGACTTTCTTTTTAAAAGTGGGTCGCCTGGGATTCGAACCCAGGACCAATCGGTTAAAAGCCGAGTGCTCTACCGCTGAGCTAGCGACCCTGAAGCGTGCATATCAAGCACACCGTTTTCTACAATAGCACCAATTTGGAAAAATGAGAAGGATTTGGTCACAAAAATGTTACCGCCAGTTTGATCCATGCCTCAAAACTCTCTCCAGGAGACAAGTGTGTGAGATTTTCACCCGTGTTGAGGGCATTGCGAGGAGCGCTCCAGGGTTCGAGGCAGTAATAGTCTTTTCCTTGAACTGTCCAGAAAACTAAGGTGGAGTAAAGGTCACTGTAGGTTAGATCAAGTTTTAAGGATCTTCCTGTATCGTTGACACTTGCCGAATTACCACTGATTTCGGAAAAGGCAACATCAATCTCGTCACGACTCGAGTCAAAGCTGCCGCTAAAGGGAGAGACGGTTTTCGTAATTTGGTCTTGGTACTGGGATGCAGGAATCTGAAACTGTAGTTGAGTCTTGTCAGAGGTAGAGAAGTAAGGGTGGAAACCGCTGGAAAAGGGCATCACTTCTGTTGAATGATTGGTGAAGCGCTGGTGAATTTCTAAGGTATTGCCTTTGAGTTGGTAGGTGAAGGTCAGTTGAAAGTCAAAGGGGTAAAGCTGGCGGGTTTGTTCGTTACTGTTAAGGACGAGGGTCAGACTAACTTGGTTATCCGTTATCTGGTCTGTTACCTGCCAAGGTAAGTCTCGGGCAAAACCATGTTGTTTGAGCTGGTAATGTTTTCCTTTGTGGGTGTAGGTGTTATCGGGTAAGTTACCGCAAATCGGGAAAAGAATCGGGATACCCCCTCGCACACTTAAGTTGGGGTCTTTAAAGCGATCAGCATCGAAGTAGAGGATATCCTGACCTTGGAGACTCCAGTGAGAAATCAGCCCCCCGCGTTCGGGAACGACTTCTAGGCACGAGTGAGCCTCTTGGTCAGTGAGAATGTAGGTAGGGTACTGGTTTTGTTTTAGGGCGATCGCAAACATTGGCTCTTTACAAGCTCACTTGAGCTGTTATTAGGGATACTGCACGGGCAATTTAACAAACTCTTCTCAGAAATCCTGGTTAACTTCACCACTTCTTAACACTAAATTTTTTATCGTAATGAGAAGTACCGGTGCAGCTTGGCAATTAAAGATAGCGACTTCTTCTCACTCTCGACAAGGGGTTGCAAAAGTAAATCAGCAACTTAACTTATTTTATGTCATTTTACATTAGATGTCGTCAAGGAAAATGTCCCTTGATTTTGCCATGACCCCGATCACTGGAAACCTTATTGATAATCACCATAGTTTACTGACCCAAATCAATTTGGAGCTACCTAAAATGTCTGATGATATAAGTCATATTCTATTAAAAATGCTCTGGTCTGATGATTCGCACGCTTGTACAATCAGCTCTCCAGACGGGTTGCTTAAGTGTTGCGTCTGAAGGGCTAATCCGTCAGGTACTAGAAATGAAGGGTTATCAAGCATCAGATTTAGAGGCTCTGAGAGTTCTTTACGAAGCGCTAAACTCTGGTCGAATCGAACGAGAAGCTCGCGGCAATAGCCTTTTGAGATTAGAGTTTCTCAGTCATTAGACCGATTTCTGTTGTCTGTTCCCTATTCCATCACCAAGCTTGCCGAATACCCCGCAAGTCAGGATAAAAAATAGATATAGTTAAGGTAGTGGACACAACAAGCTTGATGATGAAAGCTCTTTCGGGAACGAGGAGTATGACTTTATAGCCTATCTAAAGAGAAATATAGCAGGACTCTGGCAGAAACAGCCTGCCCTATTGTGCAGGAGGGGGTAGAGGAATTAGTATGTCACCATGCAAAGGTCTGACTTGGTTAGGCACCTATCTGCCAATCGTCAACCAAGATTGGTCATCTGGAACAAAGTGCGTTAGTCTCAATAGCGGAACCGATGGTTACTATTGCTTGCCCTGGCGTTGTCGCTAATGCCCATCTACCACCCCTTGCCTATCTGCTCACAGGTCAAATTGCTCTCCACCACTACCTTGAGCCAAATCGCGTTAACGGTTCATGCAATTGAGCCAAGGCTCTCAACAGTTGCCTTCGATTGTTGAAAGTCTCGTAAACTCACTATCAAAATTGCCGTTGGATGCAAGCTAAACTTTTAAGCATTGAAAGGGAAACATAACTACATGAGGGATCTGACGTTTGACGAGGGAGAACCTCCCTAGGAAAAGCGTATATCAGCTTCACGCATTTAGTCGTGTCCCTGAAGCGCCCCTGAAACAGGAGCTGTTAGCTCCATCGGTACTGGAAGAGTTATCTGCTTAGGAGAAGCCGAATATGCTACACCGCAAGATTTATCAACTTTGTTGCGATGGTCGTGAGATCTGTGTTTTCTTGCGGGACCAGCAACGTTGGATTGAACGTGCCCACATTGTTGATATCGAAGGAGACTTGGTAACAATCCGCTATGAAACAGAAGAGGAAGATGAAGTTAGCTCCTGGGAAGAAATGGTGCGTCTCGAAAGCATTGGTTCTGTCACCCAGAAACTAGCTTCCGTACCCCGAGGCAATTTTGAACCCTTAGTTTCTGAAGATTGCCCCGAGGCTGAACGCATTCGTCCGCGTTTTCCAGATTCTAATCAAGATTAAGGCAGTGGTTCGACAGGCTCACCAATTAGCCAGAGGGCAGAGGGCAAAAGGAAAAGAATATAGTTCCTCTTTCAATTGTGGAGTTATTTTCCTCCTGCTCCCCTGCTCCCCCGCTCCCCGGCAC
>NZ_JADEWY010000215.1 GCF_015207375.1 Coleofasciculus sp. LEGE 07092
CCCTTGTCCCCTTGTCCCCTTGTCCCCTTGTCCCCTTGTCCATTCGCCATTCCCTACTCCCTCTTTCAATAGCCCAACGGCTCTCAGTTTGCTAACGGTGTGATGGTTCGTACCGCCAGCAAGCTGTACATATCCGGGAAATTCCGCTGCTAGCACTTTCTGGGACAATTTGACTGCCGCCCGAGTTGTACCAGTACCGATGTCGCCACTCATAGGACGACCATCTGTTTGCCAGATAAGAGGACAGGGTAGGGGAGCGATTAGATTGTAAATTGCCCACAGATAGTCAATCAAACCATCACCATCGGGACAACTGATTGCTAAGAGCTTGAGTCGGTCTACCCAAGGCGCTATCGCTTGCCAAAGTCGCTGAAAGTCTGCAAAATGCCCGACTTTCGTATGAATTTCCAGGGCGTCAATGCCTGAGGGCAGAACCAGTTCGGCAAGGGTTGCTGGTGCTGATACATAAGAGCGAGTATGAATGAGTTGACTAGGACAAATCGGCACACAGCGTCCGCAGCCATAGCAGCGCTGGTCTATCACTCCGCTTGATGCTGTTGGATGGAGACTTTTATCACGCTCCCCAGCTCTTCTGTTTTCCGGCTCCCCAGCTCCCGACATGAGGACGCTACTAGTTTGGAAAACGATCGCTTGGGCTGGGCAAATCCTTTCGCAAGGACGAGGACAGTCTGCCGGACACAAATCCGGGTTAAATTCGGCTTTGCGAAAATGAGGGTCTTCGCCATCATTTAAGCTTACCATCAGCCAAGGGCGGTGACTGTATCCCATCCCTCGCAATCGGGCAGTCCCTTGGAGTTGGGCAGCAACCTGTAAAGCCTGTTTAGCCGCCGCAATCACTGCTGGGTCGGCTGCGACATCAATACAATCGGCTCCAGCAAGGGTGTAAGCCAAGCTCAGGTTACGAACAGCAGGGAGGTGTTGGAAACTGGCTCCGCATATAAGCTTGAACCAGTGACCCTCCCTTAGGGAATGTAAGGGATAGTACAGTTGAGTCACCCCTATATGCTAAATCCTTGGGCAAAAAATGGGGAGATGAATTTTAAGGCGGTATCCGTAAAACGGGCGGAAGTTGAAAGTTGTTGCTGTTCCTGAAACAGCACGAGCGGCAAATTTTCCCTCTCAGAAAGCAGATTTAGGGAAATACCTGGGGCTATAACGCCAAATCTAGGGGGTTTATTTTTATTTGGGGAGCTTCCCTAGTAGGAGAGGTTTCGCGTTTCGCTTATTATTAATTTTTGTAATATTCAATCACTGATTGCACTAAGCAGGACTTCTGCCAAACTCATATCTGCCATATCATCCAACGTCACCGTATCAACAATGTCAAACTTGGCTCCGGCACCTTGAAGTTCATCATCAAGTGCCTTGAGAAATCGAGTCGCCGTTGAATCGTTGCCGACTTGAATCAAGGAAATTGCCAATTCTTCATCCCGCTCCATGTGACGAGATGCCTCAATTATTACCCGCATAACTGCTTTGCGATCATCTGGCTCACCGTCGGTAATAACTAAAATAGTTTCTCCCTCTGGCTTCGTCTGCCCTGCTGCTTTGCGCTGGAAGTAACTATCTGTCGCATCTTTCAGGACGCTAGCTAAGTCTGTACGTCCCATTGGGTCGTTTTCTTGAAAAATTTGGACGACTTTATTGGACGTTACGTTATCGTACCGTTTGAAGCGGCTCGAAAACATATAGACTGTAATGCCATCCGGGTCAAACTGCTCGCATTTTCTTGCTAAAGCCAAAGTAGACTCTTGGGCTGTATCCCACCGGCTGTGTCCACCCGGTTGATCAGGTGTTGACATACTGCCACTTTTATCAATGATTAGGGTATAGTCTCGGTCTGGCATGGTTAAAAGCCTCCTGTTAATCTTGGATAGCCTTGAGCAGTACTTCTGGTAAAGTCATATCTGCCATATCATCCAACGTCACTGTATCAACGATGTCAAACTTGGCTCCGGCACCTTGAAGTTCATCATCAAGTGCCTTGAGAAATCGAGTCGCCGTTGAATCGTTGCCGACTTGAATCAGCGAAATCGCCAATTCTTCATCCCGCTCCATGTGACGAGATGCCTCAATTATTACCCGCATAACTGCTTTGCGATCGTCTGGCTCGCCGTCGGTAATAACTAAAATGGTTTCTCCCTCTGGTTTCGCTTGCCCTGCTGCTTTGCGCTGAAAGTAGCTGTCTGTCGCATCTTTCAGGACGCTAGCTAAGTCTGTGCGTCCCATTGGGTCGTTTTCTTGAAAAATTTGGACGACTTTATTGGATGTTACGTTATCGTACCGTTTGAAGCGACTAGAAAACAGATAAACCGTAATACCATCTGGGTCAAACTGTTCGCATTTTCTTGCTAAAGCTAAAGTAGACTCTTGAGCTGTATCCCATCGACTTTGCCCACCCGGTTGCTCGGGTATTGACATACTACCGCTTTTATCGATGATTAGGGTATAGTCTCGGTTATCCATTAGATTAAGTCTCTCACCAAAGAATTAACTTGGGAGTTCAGAATTTTATTAAGCTTCGATTTCTAGCTGTCTGAACTCCTATTGCGGACGTTGAAAAGCTTGTCTCGATTGGATGCGATCGCTTAAATACACTTTTGTTTACTGTCGAGTTTCCCGTAAAGCTTGCAGATAGTCAATCGCTGCTTCCAGTTTTGATGGGTAGCTGTAAGAGAACTCTTCAAACCACAGCCCTTCTTCGGAACGAGAGTCTAACTTTTTCAGCCACTCAATCGCTCGTTGAGTCAGTGCCTCCCGTCGTTTTTGCTCTCGCTGTTGGTTTCGGAGTTGTTCTTCTCGGAGTTGCTGCTCTTGTCGGAGTTGTTCCTCTCGGAGTTGCTGCTGTCTATTTTGTTCTTCAGCTTGCTCTTGCTCTGCAAACTCAGCTTTAAGTTCTGCTAATAAGCCCTCTTCAGCAGCAGACAGGGGGGTTGGGGATGAAGGCTGAGGTTTATAAGTGGGTGAAGGAACAGGCGAGTTCAAGTCTTCCTCTTCAAACAGAGGCTTTTTCTGCGGGGGTTGAGCTTGCCCTTCTTGATATTCAGCTTTGACTTGGGCTAGTAAATCATCGATGGATTCCATAATACGAGACTCTCGATTAAGAGAGATTTTCTAGTCAACAATGGCATTGAGCAACACGTCCGTTAGGGGCATATCCTCCATCTCTTCCATTGTAATCGTGTCTACGATATCAAACTTGGCACCAATGCCCTCTAGTTGATCGTCAAATGACTTGAGCGATCGCATTACCATGGAGTCGTTACCCACTTGGACAAACAAAATCGCTAGCTCTTCATCCCGCTCCATTCGCTGAGACGCTTTGACAATCGTGTCAGCGATACTCAAGCGATCGCGTAGCTCTCCGTCTGTCACGATAATAATGGTTTCTCCTGCCGATTTAGTCTGACCGATAGACTTACGGCTGAAATAATTAGCGATCGCATCTTGTAACAAACCTGTCAAATTGGTGCTGCCGTGCGGTTGGCTCTCTCGGAAAATTTCCTCGACATGACTAGAGGTTACGTTGTCGTAGCGTTGAAAGCGGTTGGAAAACACATACACTGTAATCCCGTCTGGATCGAATTCCTCACATTTGCGAGCTAGGGCTAGAGTGCATTGCTGCATAAGAGTCCAGCGGCTATCGCCCTCTTGCTGGTCTTGGGCAGCCATGCTACCACTTTTGTCAATAACAATTGTATAGTCGCGGTTCTCAAGCATAATAGAGCATTTATTAAAGAAAAATTAATGGTGATAGAAGCCGTCAAGGTTCGGGAGTTAGCCGTCCTATCGCCAGTCTAAAAAGGAAATTTTTTATTCCCTACTCCCTACTCCCGTTCGTACTTCGGCGTGAGCGCTCAGTCGAACGCTGACGCTCACGGCAAAAGCCTACTCCCTACTCCCCAATTAAAAGCAAAAAGTCTAATCAACAACCGCGTTGATCAGTACATCCGTTAAGGTCATATCTTCCATGTCATCAATGGTGACTGTATCTACAATGTCAAACTTAGCACCAGCACCCTGTAGTTCGTCATCAAGAATTTTAAGGAACTTAGTCGCTTGAGGATCGCTACCAATTTGGATGAAAGAAATTGCCAATTCTTCATCCCGTTCCATGTGACGAGATGCTTCGATAATAACCTTCATGACAGCTTTGCGGTCATCCGGTTCTCCATCGGTCACGACTATTATTGTTTCACCATTCGCTTTGCTCTGACCGCTAGTCTTTCGTTGAAAATAGTTCTTCGTGGCATCTTGCAAGACACCTGTCAAATCCGTGCGTCCAGATGGCTCGTTTTCCTGAAAGACTTGCATGACTTTATTAGATGTCACGTTGTCGTAGCGTTTGAAGCGACCGGAAAACAAGTAAATCGTGATGCCATCGGGGTCGAATTCTTCGCACTTACTCGCAAGGGCAAAAGTCGATTCCTGCATGCTCTCCCAGCGGCTTTTCCCAGACTGTTGGTCTCGAATCGACATACTGCCGCTTTTATCGATAATTAACGTATAGTCTCGCTGCTCGAGCATGATAATATTCCCCCATGTACTGAATCCAAGAAAGCAGAAGGCTTCAAGGAAAGAAAGCTCAACCTGTAAGCTTTTTAACCTTTTTTGACTGGATAGTTATTTCCGCCAAGCTGTAGTGAACCTTCTCAAGGGTATCAAACGTTAGGGGCTGAGAACTCTAACTTGAGAGCTAAAACCATTGCAGTTAATGGATTTGGGCTGATTGTTACTTGATTAGAAACGGGTTAGCGTCGGAGAGTCACAGGTTCTGATAGGGCATCCTGTAGGGATTTCCAGTGGAAATAGCGATCGCCACTTATTTCCAGCGCTACTTTAACTCGTTTCTCCTGCTTGGGCAATTGGGTTAAATATTCAAGTTCTTGAGCTGACAAAATATTGCCTTCAATCAGCCACAGCACCAACCCTTTTGAATTCTTCGGCAACATTTCTAATTGATAATTCACGATGGGAGGTATAAAGTAAACCTCTCCGACAGCCGCCGATTGACCGATGGTTTTCTTACCCAAGTGGGGCGGACGAACACCATGAACACCCGTCAGATAAGCCGCTAAGTCCCCCAATCCTTTCGCTGAAAGATTCAGGGTTTTATAGCCTGCTGCCCTTACCCGTCGCTGATAGCGCCCTTCAAATCCTCCTTCTAAAGGCACATACAATGCCAATGCGCCCGACGCTTCTAAATCCCGGATGAATGATTTGCCGGTAGCGATTAATCCCATCTCTATCTCCGAATTTGCCTTAAGTTTTGTTAATTCACATTAGGACTAATTATAGAGGATGGACGGTTCGCACTCTGGTTATCTGCCATGGACAGCTCATGTTCCCTGTCCTACAGGATAATTTATTTTTTGGAGTTCCTCTACTCCCTACTCCCTACTCCGTATCTGTTTCGTTGATATCAATCCAAGCCAAACTCGCACCTGGATAGTAGTTGGCTAAAATTTGTTCGTGGTTGTAACCCTGCATTGCCAAGTCGTAAGCTCCCTTTTGGCTCATTCCTCGACCCCCAAAGACTTTGCTGACGATATCATCAGAAGCGGCGTACAGAGATTCAACCACGCCCCCTTTGTAACTCAAGAAAATGCCATTAGTTTCACGAACCGCCTGACTAGTCGTGTTCCACTCTGACTCAATCCCTTTGTAGACTTGCCATCGCTGGGTATTTCCCAGATCGTATAAGGTATGGGCAGGTCGGATGTAATGAACAATTGCATAGGAACGGGCGGCAATGGCTTGAGCTTTTAAAGCTGCTAGGGGCCAGTTCGCATAGACTTCTGCTCCTACCACACTTGTCAGGTAAGTTTCTAGGTCAACATAGTTAACGGCTAAGAGAGTATTCCCTTGGGAGACTAAGAGTAAATCACCCCGATACCAGCGACCATCGGCGAAGATAAAGCCACCGTTGGTGGGTTTCAGCCAAACCCCAGCCGGAGTGTTCCATTTCCCAACCTGAATGTTAGATCCGTTGGGTTGAACATTGGTTCCCTCGTTGGCTGTCAGTTTCCCCAAAACCTTACCATTGGCATCAACAACTTCTGCTGGTGTTGAAGTGCCAACCACCAGAGAACTGACATCAGTGGCGATGGCAACTCGCATCTCCAAAAGAGAAGTATGGGGAGAGGGTGCAGTTGTCTTTGTCTTGGTTTTCGGTAAGCTTTGAGCCTGCTTAGAAGGTGGGTTGCTCGTTTGGCTTTGGGCTGTAGGCTTGGGAGGTAGGGGAGTCGGAGGTTTGGATGTAGAAGAAGATTGAGAAGGGGGGGTATTGGTTTTAGGGGCAGGAGATGGAGAAGGGGACGCAGAA
>NZ_JADEWY010000216.1 GCF_015207375.1 Coleofasciculus sp. LEGE 07092
CCTTTCCTACCGATAAATCGGTAGTGTGAAGTGAAAAGAACCACCGCCTTTAGGACGAGAATCTACCCAAATGCGACCGTAATGGGCACGAATAATTTTTTGGCATAGTGATAAGCCTAATCCGTATCCATCCTTGCTTTCATCCCGTTTGAGCCGGAAATGACCTTCAAAAATGCGATCGCGGTTTTCTTCTGGGATGCCGGGTCCGGTATCGTAGACGCTGATCTGAATTTTTTGAGCGGTTCTATGGAGAATCGATAACTGCACTTTACCACCTTGGGGCGTGTACTTGCTGGCATTATCTAGCAAATTGATGATGACCTGGCGCACCAATTCACTATCAGCATAGACGCAGGGCAGGTCTTGGGGGATATCGGTGACAACTTCCTGAGATTTGAGTTGAAACTGCTCTTTCATTTGAGTCAGGATATCCTGACAAAGTTTGCCTAAGGGCAGTTTATGGGGCTTGATCTTGAAATCGGCATGGCTAGTCTTAGCCCCTTGCAAAAGTTCTCCAATCATTTTGTCCATACAGCGGAGTTGACTGCGAGCTTGTTCAAACAACCGTGCTTTTAGGGTAGGTGTAAGCTGAGAAATAGAACCATTTTTCTGGGGTTTTTGGTCTAACTCCAAGGTGTCTACGGCAATGGATGCTGCGGTCAAGGGACTGCGCAAATCATGAGCTACCATTGACATCACCTGGTCTTTAAACTGTAGCTGTTCGAGCAATTCGGCTTTTTCTTGTTTGAGGCGAAAAATTTCATCGCTCAGTTGCATCAGTTCGACAGAAGCAGCGATAGAACTTTTTGAGGGCAGTGAATTTCCATTGCCGTTTGATGAGTTGGAGGCTCCATTAGCATACTCTGCCTGGTATTCTTCTACAGAATGCTGCCAGCGCGACCAACAATTTTTTAACTGTCCGATCAAATTGGTTCCAGCAAGGGTCTGTCTGGGTTCGGGATGAATCTTAATGAGTGTGGGAGTCGCCACCAGCTTAAAATGTTCAGCAAGATAAGGTTGTTCCCCAACATCCACAACCATGAGTTCAAAGGGACACTCTTTTCTCAAGGTTTCCAGGTAACTTCGGATTCGATGGATGTGTTTTCGGGAACTAGGACGCTCATCGACAAACAGCAGTAGCTGTAGGGATGCTTCCGAATCAATGGATTTTCCAGGGGCAGCCTGCATGCAATTTGGTGTTAGCACTCTCAACAGGAGGGTCTTGGGACAACGTTTAAGATAGGAGCGACAATCTGTTGCTGAGGGGTCTTTGCTTCCTTACAATTTAATATCTATTTTAGATTGTTGGTACAATCCAACCGAATAAAGACCTTTGATTCACCGAAGAGGCGACCTTTGAAGCCCACCTCTTGAAAGGGTGGGAGTTCAGTGGGTGCAATCGTTGATGGAATCGTAGGAGGGCGACAAGCCTGCACTCTGAAATAAGCGAGTAATCGCGCCCAGTCTAAGCATCCACCGTAAATGGTACGCTCAAAAGCTGAACAATGAATGTGTGGAACGGGTGTGAGGGAGTGATTCCAAAATTCGACGAAAACGGCAATCTACCACCAGGCGTGCATTTTTGCGAATGGGAGGAATTTGTAGAACGATTTGGCACCAATGCGCTTCGGTTGCGTTTAATGCGGGGATTGCAAATGGCAATGGAGCAACTTAAAGCAGCGGGTTGCCGGACAATTTATATCAATGGCAGCTTTGTTACTATCAAAGCAGACCCAGGAGATTTCGATGCCTGTTGGGATAGAGAAGATGTGGATATAGACTATCTCAGAATTCATGCTCCTAGATTACTGAATCATTATGACCGTGCTGGACAGAAAACTAAATATAGAGGTGAACTCTTTCCATCAGATCAACCCATCGGCAATTATGGAATAGATTCTTTTGAATTGTTCCAACGGGATAGAAAGCAAAATAGAAAATGCATCATTGCGATAGATTTAGTGAGGTAGAACTTATGATTAAAAATGAAAAAGAATATAAGTTTACTCAGGAACTTATCGGAGAGTTCAAAAAATCTATAGCTGCTATAGATAGAGATGAAGCTAGGAAAAAAAATGACCCTAACGGCTGGGAACTTATGAGAGGTTCATTACAGTGTCAGCTCGATAAATTAAAAGCAGAAGTCGCTGAATATGAAAGGCTTACATCCCATGACCGCCACCTTCCTATCGTACTGAAACTTGATGATATTAATGATTTACCCCAAATTTTAATTAAAGCTCGGATGGCAGCCAAAATCAGCCAACAAGAATTAGCAAAGTTAGCTGGACTTACAGAAGAGCAAATCAAACACTATGAAGATAATGATTATGAAGATGCCAGCTTCCTTGATGTGAAATTTGTAATTGATGCACTAGATATAAAAATTCAAAAAGGTGAGTTTTTAATTTCTTTATATACGCTGAGAAGAACACCGATTACTAAAGAAGAATTGGTAGTTCCTCAGACAAGAAACCGGGAGCCAAGCAGTACGACTTGAGATTGTTAAATTGTGCGCTCAATAGTCTACCAATACCATTATCTAAGAGAGTAACTACATAGACTTTATAGTCTGAACCCATTTTTCTAACGCATCTGGAAAAATTATCTAAAGGAAGATAGGTATGAGTATTGTTCCACGCGGCATGACAGTCACAGAAGCATATCGCCTCTATCGCTCAGGCAGTCTGCTAGTCAATCGAAAGTATCAACGAAAGCTAATTTGGGTCGTCGATATGCAAAAATAAAATATCGCAAAAATAACATCAATCGAACCAAAGGGTTGATTCAAGACTATTTTGCAAAAAAAGATAAATCAACTCTTGGTCAAGGTGCTGAGTTAATACAATTTTTCAAGAATTCCCTACTTCGCTCTCGTATAGAAACCACAAAATATGAGTGCAAGCAAGGTTTACTTAATTTATCAGAAAATAGAGAGTTGAATAACAATCTAGTTCAGAGAATCATTGAAACGATTTGTGGAATTGCAAATTCCGATCCTGATAGTGATGGCTACATTTTTCTTGGAGTGGCTGATCAAAAAAATCATGCAGATAGAATTAAAAGCTTAGATACAGTTAATCCTGTTGAAGTAAACGGAAGATATGTCGTAGGAATTGATAGAGAATCTAAGCTTCTAGGTAAATCGCTCGAAGACTATGTTGAGATATTGGTGAGTGCGCTGCGTAATTCTCAACTGGCTGAACCCCTGAAAACTCAAGTTTTAATGAAGATTGACCCGATACTATATAAGGGGCATTCTGTTATCAGAATTCCTATTCCAGCTCAAACTGAGGTGTCATTTGTCGGTGAAACAGCTTTTACCAGGGAAAACTCTTCCACAGTAGAAGCAAAGGGACCAAAATTAATTGCTGTCTCTAAGCGTTTTCAGAAGTGAAGAGTGACCCAAGTTAAGGAATAGAGCAAGAGGTTGGAGCAATGGAAAGCATTAAATTGAAATCTCATGTTGGAGATGATGGAGTATTACAAATTCAAGTCCCAGTTGGCTTTAAGAATGAAGATTTAGAGGTAATGGTCATTTTCCAACGCTTGAAGTCTCGCGATCGCAACTCAGCAACATTAGAGTCAAGGGGTTGGCAACCCAGATTTTTTGAAGAAGTCATTGGCAGTTGGGAGGACGAACCGCTAGAGCGTCCAGAACAACTTCCTTACAAAACCCGATCGCAGTAAGTTAGAGCCAAAATGAGATGAACCCATGATCCAAGCATTGCAACCGTCGATTACGTTTGACGAGTTTATTGAGTGGCTACCAGAAACCTCTGAATGCCGCTATGAGTTACACCGTGGGGTAATTGTTGAGATGCCCAAACCGAGAGGTAAGCATTCAAAGTTGTCAGGGGATTTAGCTTACAACATAGGCACTGCAATTCGTCAGGCGAACTTGCCCTATTTCATCCCTAAAGAATGCATTGTCCGTTCTCTGGATGGTAATTCTGGATATGAACCGGATGTAATTGTCTTAGATGAACCTGCCATGATTGATGAACCGGATTGGGAAAGTGGATCTATCATTACCCTGGGCAAATCGATCAAGATCATTGTAGAAGTTGTTTCAACCAATTGGCGGGATGATTACTTCACTAAGCTTGGAGAGTACGAAGCATTGGGCATCCAGGAATATTGGATTGTAGATTATGCCGCATTAGGTGGGCGACGCTTCATTGGCAATCCCAAACAACCCACGTTCACTGTCTGTCAATTGGTGGAAGGGGAATATGAGTTGCAGCAATTTCGAGAGGGCGATCGCATAATCTCACCTACTTTACCCAACCTGATGCTGAGTGTAGATCAGGTTTTTGCGGCAGGACAATAGAGAGCGATCAAACTTCATTTTAAGAAAAACTAGGGTTAAATATCTAACAAATTAGACTTATTATCCCAGGTTAAGGCTGTAATCCTTCGATTCTCAAGGTTGGGTACAGCCTCCCAGTGGTCAGAATTGCCCATACAATCCCTGAGTAGTCCCAACCAGAGCAGTTCTGACTCATCCTTGGGAAAAAAGATGCTAGGAAACGTCAGCTCTCCGTTCCTTTCGTCCTAAAATCTTAAAAGACTGTAAACCCCCTAGCTGTCCTCAGTCTTAGTTATCAATACAATTCACGACCTCTAATTCACCATGGCTATCGGCTACGTTGCGCTCGTCCTTCACGCCCATCTACCGTTTGTCCGCCATCCGGAAAGTGATTATGTGCTTGAAGAAGAATGGCTCTTTGAAGCAATCACTGAAACTTATGTTCCCCTACTGCACGTTTTTGAAGGGTTGAAACGGGATGGGGTTGATTTCAAAATGACGATGAGTATGACACCGCCTTTGGTGTCTATGCTACAAGACCCGCTGCTGCAAGAGCGCTACGACAAACACCTGGCTTTACTCGAAGAACTCGTAGAAAAGGAAGTCGAACACAACCGCAACTACGGTCATATCCGCTACCTGGCAGAGCATTACGTCAACGAGTTCAGTCATATTCGCAAAACCTGGGAACGCTACAACGGCGACCTGGTAATGGCGTTCAAGCAGTTCCTCGATAGCAATAACCTAGAAATCCTCACCTGCGGTGCCACCCATGGCTATTTCCCGCTGATGAAGATGTATCCCCAAGCGGTGTGGGCGCAAATTCAGGTCGCTTGCGAACATTATGAGCAAACCTTTGGGCGTCCTCCCAAGGGCATTTGGTTGCCTGAATGTGCTTACTATGAAGGCGTAGAGAGGATGCTAGCCGATGCAGGTTTGCGCTATTTCTTGACCGACGGACACGGGATTTTGTACGCCCGCCCTCGCCCGCGTTTTGGGACTTATGCCCCTATTTATACAGAAACAGGAGTTGCTGCCTTTGGTCGAGACCATGAGTCATCTCAGCAAGTTTGGTCTTCGGAGGTGGGATATCCGGGTTCACCGGAATACCGAGAATTTTACAAAGATTTGGGCTGGGAGGCGGAATACGAGTATATCAAGCCTTACATCATGCCCAACGGACAGCGCAAAAATACTGGAATCAAGTATCACAGGATTACAAGTCGCGGCGGTGGGTTGGGTGAGAAGGCTCTCTACGACCCCTATTGGGCGCGAGAAAAAGCTGCCGAACATGCAGGTAACTTCATGTTCAATCGGGAGCAGCAGGTTAATCATTTGTCGGGTATGATGCATCGCCCACCCATTATTGTTTCGCCTTACGATGCGGAGCTATTTGGTCACTGGTGGTATGAAGGTCCTTGGTTCCTAGACTACCTGTTCCGCAAATCTTGGTACGATCAGAATACCTACGAGATGACCCATCTGGCAGATTATTTGCAGAATAATCCCACCCAGCAAGTCTGCAAGCCCTCGCAATCCAGTTGGGGCTACAAAGGGTTCCATGAATACTGGCTCAATGAGACGAATGCTTGGGTTTACCCGCACCTGCATAAAGCCGCCGAGCGGATGATTGAATTGGCATATCAGGAACCTGCCGATGAGCTGGGGTGGAAAGCACTGAATCAGGCAGCGCGAGAGTTGCTACTGGCACAGTCGTCAGACTGGGCGTTTATCATGCGTACAGGAACAATGGTTCCTTATGCAGTACGGCGGACGCGATCGCACCTGCAGCGCTTCAACAAGCTCTACGATGACATTAAAATCGGCAAAATTGACAGCGGTTGGCTGGAAAAAGTAGAAGAAATTGACAATATCTTCCCCCAAATCAACTATCGAGTTTACCGCCCACTGTGACGTTGAGTAGGGAGTAGGGAGTAGGGAGTAGGGG
>NZ_JADEWY010000217.1 GCF_015207375.1 Coleofasciculus sp. LEGE 07092
CCTCTGCCCCAGCAACGACACCCACTTCACCAATTGCCTCAACCCAACCCAGTGCCGAACCATCTAAAAGTGGGACTTCTGAGCCGTCAATTTCAATTCGAGCATCATCAATGCCACTACCTGCCAGTGCAGCCAACAAGTGTTCTACCGTTCGCACTGTCGCTTCTGGGGATTGAGGATTAGAAGAATTTTCTTTAGTTTCCTTATCCCCATTCCCCAATTCTGTAGAAAGTGTTGTTCCCCCTACCGCCTCCACTCGTGCTGGAATAACAGGTGCTCCTGGTAGATCAACCCGGACAAAATAGCGTCCCTCGCCGCGAGAAGCTGGCATTACCTTCACAGTTGTCAAGATGCCGCTGTGTAATCCGATACCAGAACGTTCAAACGGAGATCTCAAGGTATAGTTTGTCATTTAGAATCGCTCACCAATTCCAAAATGGAGGCGGCTGTCACCTTCGTCATTAAAACCGTAATCCACGCGGATGGGACCGAGGGGGGACTGTACCCGAACTCCAATTCCGTAACCGAAACCTGTGCCGGGTTTATCGCGCACTACCGCAGGTTCACCGGGTACGTCGTCACCCGTACCCAAGTCGCTGGCAAAGTCCACAAATAGAGCACCGCCAATGAAGGAAAAAATAGGGAAACGGTATTCAGCCGTTGCCTGGATAAAACTACGTCCAGCCCCTACGTCTCCCTCTTCATAACCCCGCACTGAGTTACTGCCACCGAGGGAAAAGGCTTCGTAAGGTGGTAAGTCTCCAATCGCTGTACCAGCTTGAACGTTGAATGCCAGAGCTTCGGCACCTGCGGTGAAGTCGGTGAAGTCTACAGGAATGTAGTAACTGTAGCTTCCCCGCAGGCGACTCAGTAGGATGCTACCTTTGCCAATCGGCACCGTTTGTTCGAGTCCCAATCGCAGTAGAGAACCAGATGTAGGTCGTAGGGGACTGTTCCGGCGATCGCGCACAGCACCAAATTGCAAAGTAAATAGATCATCTTTGCCATCGCCACTGAAGCTTAAGTCATTGCCCAGTTCATCATCTGGACTGAGTTCGCCATCGGAATCACGGATAGAAACCCGTTGATATTCTAATCCTGCTGATGCTGTCCATTCTGAGCGAGTAAAGACATCTCTGGATAAAGGACGGGTAAAGTTAATGCCCCCCCCTGTACGCACCACACGCGGGCGATCGCCGTTGGGCAGTTCCACCTCTGGATCACCGCCATCAAAAATTAGGGAAATAGACCGCCGCCGGAAGGCATTTAGCGTGTAAGAAGTGCGATAGGGGTCGCCGGCAATCCAGGGGTCTGTAAAGCGAAGATCAAACAGTAAGGCTCGTTCGCCCAACTGAAATTCTGCCCCTAAGGTCTGATTGTTACCCCCTAAATTTTGCTGCTGATAGCTGACTGTACCAAACAGTCCGCTAGCCGAACTAATCCCGGCACCAGCAGCAAGGGAACCCGTATTTTTCTCAATGACATCCACAACCACAACGACTCGGCGTGGGTCAGTACCGGGGGCAAAGGATAGCCGTACATCGTCAAAAATCCCCAGACCAAAAACGCGCCGCAAATCCCGTTCCGCAGTCTGACGATTGAAGACATCACCGGGGTTTAACTGCATCTCCCGCGTAATGATAAAAGGACGGGTGCGACCACCCATCGCTTCATCCTGCTCGGTCAGCAGTTGAATGGGTTCTCCCTGTTCGTTGAGAATGGGGTCTCCATCTTCATCAAGAAAACGCACGGCAATGTCTTCAATCACCCCTTCTGCGATTGCCAAAGTCACAACACCATCATCAGTTACTTCTGAAGCGTCAATGACTTGAGCCAAGGCGTAGCCCTGCTCTTGATACCATTCGTTTAACTTTTGAATGCCTGCTTGCAAGTCGCGCAGGTTGAGAATTTCGCCATACTGGTCGTTGAAAATCTCATCAACCACTTCTTGAGGCAGCACCCGTTCTTCAGCTCCTGGAGGTACGGTGGAGACGTTAACCTGACGCAGTACGGGGTTAGGTTCTACAACAAAGGTAATCCGAACACCTAACGGGGTGTCTTCAGGTATTACATCCACACTTCTGAAGAAACCTGTGGCAAAAACCTCATTCACATCCTGCTGTAATTGAGAGCGGGTGGTTGCCAGTCCTGGTCGGGTTTCAATGGCTCGGAAAATTATGTCTTCCAGTTGATTTTGTGGACCCGTGTAGTCTTGGAAATCGATGGCAATTTCCGATACAAGTACGCGGGGTTCGGGCTCGTTAGGCTGCGGTGTCGGAGCTTGAGCCGTTGGAGATTCGATATTTGGCACGGTTGGCACCACAATCGTCTTGGCTCCAGCAGCCGTTGTTGTTGCGGGTTGAACCTCGTTTAACCGAGCCGAGCCAACTTCAACAGGAACAGCATCTTGGTTGACGTAAATCGGTTCAGAGGAAGAGGCTGAATCCGCCTCCGACATTGCCTCAGCCTCATTTGCTGTTTCAGTTGGCTCTGGATTGAGAGGAGTTGAGTTAACCGTTTGTCCGCAAGTCGGGCTAGATAAACCGATACTAGCAGTTGCGGCAAAAACTGCCGATAAAAGGGGAGATAAGCGCATTGTCCTCAGGTCTTTTGACACGTCCACACACCACATTGATTGCAAGGGAAATGATCCGCTTTTTGTCCGTTGTCTATTGTCCAATGTCTGCTGCTGCTTTTCACAATTGGCTCATTGAAGAGCTGGACTGACCGACAGATAGTTAGCCATCTGCATAACTCTACAGCTCAGTCATTGGTCATAGATAAAGGACAAAATACCAGGATTTCAACAAACTCGCTTAACTGTTTTTAGCTTGGGGATGATGCTGCTAATACTCGCTCTAGAACTTGCTGGTAGGCATCTTCTACATTCCCCAAATCGCGACGGAAGCGGTCTTTGTCCATGACTCGGCGGTCAGGGTCTGTCTCGGCTTGATTCCATAGACGGCAAGTATCGGGGCTAATTTCATCCGCTAAAAGTAACTGTTGATTGGAACTGATGCCAAACTCCAGTTTGAAGTCCACTAGAGTAATACCACAGCCCTCGAAAAAAGCTGTGAGTACCTGGTTGATTCGCAACGCTTGCTGCTGGAGATGGTCGAGCTGTTCCGGGGTTGCCAGTTCTAGAAGTAACAAGCGATCGCGAGTTAATAAGGGGTCTCCCAACTCGTCGTTCTTGAAATAGAATTCCACCAGTGGGTTCGGCAGCACTTTACCGATGGGCAACCCAGTTTGTTGACAGAGGCTACCAGCCGCAATGTTCCTGACGACGACCTCCAAAGGCAAGATTTCCACACGTTTAACCCGCATTTGGTTCGGTGTGGGTCGGTCTACGAAGTGAGTGGGAATCCCTTGGGCTTCGAGGAGTTGGAGCAATTGGCAGGAGATAGCACAGTTCATTTCCCCTTTGCCAGTAATCTGACCGCGCTTTTGGGCATTGAAGGCAGTGGCATCGTCTTTGAAGTGGGTTAGCAGAATTTCTGGGTCTTCGGTCGTATAAAGAATCTTGGCTTTGCCTTCGTAGAGTTTTTGCTGAACAGACATGAGCAGGATTTCCTCCGTAAAACTCTATCAATAACTCATCGCTGGTAACTGATTTAAGCAGGCACGTATCATATCACCCGAAGGAACGATTCACATTAGACGAACATTGAGCTATGCTGCTAGGTATACCATTACTTTGCCCACGCCAGTGTTTCACAGAGAAGTTAGGTGGGTAAAACGCGATCGCTTCATACCCATCAAGGCTGGCACCAAAAGGATTCCGTAAAACCACGGATGGCTAAGTAGCTTTACTTAAGTGAACATAGAGATAGCTATAAAAGGTATCAGGTTGGTAGTTAGTTAAAAGATTTTATAAGACAAGGAGATAACTATGACCGATCGAAGCGATTTTTTATATCCTCGCAGTCGTTATCACGGTGAAGTTAAGCCAGAAAACGTAGTTTTTAATGCAAATTTACAGGAATTTGCTCAACGAGTAAGCTATATTTGCAATTTAGAAACGGCGGGTAAAGTTGATACAGAAGAGGCATACACCCAAATCAAAGTTCTCTGGAAAAACTTAAGACGGAGCAAAGAAGAATTGGGAGTCGGACAAAATTCCTTTTGGCGTAAGGGTGGGGATGAAGAAAGAGACTAGAGGTTAAAAAAATAGTGGTTCTCAGTTGTATAGAATACAGCAAGCTGTATTAGCAATTTTCGTTAGTTATTTTTAAACTAAATTGTAAAGCTTTGGCAGTTTTCAACTATCAAATAATTGAGAATAATCACCCAATCGGATGAGTCAAACGGGTGAAGTCTGACTTCTCCGACCTGCTGTACTCTGAGAAGAGAAACAGTGCAAATATTTGTTGAATTGCTACCCCACGCAGCGATCGCTTCAGATGTGGATGTGCGTTCTACCATCGCAGTCTTTTAGAAACCCAGTCAAGCCAGACGCTCCTTAGAAGTCGATCGGTGATTTATAAGTAATAATAAGAAAAGTAACCATTCTTTACAAAGACGCCCCAGCTCGACCAGCAATAGAGAAACAACCGTGACTCAAACAGCCCCAGATCGAGACAAATCTCAGTTAAATGGAGCCAGCATTGCCGAGCCTGCTCCAATTGAGAAGGATGCAGCCTTATCTCCGCCTGCTCCAATTGAGCAAGATGCAACCTTATCTCCAATACCCGAAACCGATAAACCCCAACCGAATTGGCTCTCTGGAGGACGGGGGCTGTTCCTCGGCATCGGCATCGGTATCCTGCTGGCACTGGGCAGCACTCGCTTCCTGTCTTCTCAACAGGCAGAGGCTCCTCAAACTGAACCCCCAACTCCCTCATCCCCTGCCCCTAGTCAAAGCGTTACCGTTGCAGCAGTAGAAACTCAAGGCGTTAACCGCACTCTGGAAGCTACGGGCAGCGTTGAAGCGTTTGAGATGATTCCAGTCATGCCCCAGGCAACGGGTTTGCAGGTTCAGCAAGTGCTAGTTAAGGAAGGGCAATCGGTGAAAGCAGGACAGCTCATGGTGCGCCTAGATGATGCTGTTCTCCAGGCAGAGTTTAATCAAGCCCAAGCATCCGTTGCTCAAGCCGAAGCGCGTCTGGCAGAACTGCGGGCGGGTTCGCGGCAAGAGGAAATTGCTCGTGCTCAAGAAAGTGTTAGAAGCGCCAAAGCTGCAGTTCAAGAAGCCGAATCCGACTTAGAACTGGCAAGAAAACGGGTGGAACGCAACCGAACGCTACAAGCAGAAGGAGCAATTGCCCGCGATTACCTCGACGAAATCATCAACCAAGAACGCAGCAACCGCTCTCAACTCGAACAAGCCCAAGCCCGCCTGCGCGAAGCCCAACAACAACTTGCAGAACTAGAAGCAGGGCCTCGCCAAGAGGTTATTACTCAAGCCGAAGCCCAACTCGCACAAGCGAAAGCCCAAGTGCAGTCGCTGACAGCGCAATTAAAAGATACGCGGGTATTGGCTCCAGTGAGCGGCAAAGTAGCAGAACGTAATGCCCGTGTCGGTAATGTCAGTTCCTCATCCCAAGAACTATTCAAAATTATCGAAAACGGACGTTTAGAACTCATCGCCAACGTACCCGAAACCCAACTGCCGCAAATTACCCCCGGACAGAACGTGCAAATCACCTCTGACGCCGACAGCAACCTGCGCCTATCTGGGAAAGTGCGAGAAATTGACCCGATCGTTGATGAGAAGTCTCGTCAGGCAAAAGTCAAGATCGATTTACCCGCAACAGCATCATTGAAACCCGGAATGTTTTTACGGGCATCTATCACCACCTCAGCCGCCGAAGGTTTAACCATACCCGCTAAAGCAGTACTTCCTCAATCAGAAGGCAATCCAAGCGTTTACGTTTTGCAACCGGATAACACAGTCAAAGCCCAACCCATAGAAATGGGAGAAATGCTATCCAATGATCGCGTGGAAATCAAAAGCGGTTTATCCCCAGGCGATCGCGTCATCGTCAAAGGCGCTGCCTACCTCAAAGAAGGCGACAAAGTTGAAGTCGTAAACTAGCGGGGGTGCAGGGG
>NZ_JADEWY010000014.1 GCF_015207375.1 Coleofasciculus sp. LEGE 07092
CTTGATGTACAACGACCGAAGACTATCACTTAGTTTGATTAACGATTCTGAAGACATACAGCAGATTGCACACTAATTACTCTCTCAGTATCCCTGGTTTTGGATCATCTTTTTCTTGGAATACTCTAACGTGAAGTATCTAAAACTTCCAGACGCACGGGAGCCGTACCGGTTTGTATCATTCCCAACATTCTGGCGGCTGCTGCTGAAAGGTCAATCACCCGACCTCCTATAAAGGGTCCTCGGTCGTTAATCCGTACAACCACAGAGCGACCGTTGTTTAAGTTTGTCACCCGTACATTGGTTCCAAACGGTAAGTTGCGGTGGGCAGCGGTTAGAGCATTTTGGTTGTATCGCTCACCACTAGCGCTAGGATTGCCGTGGAAGCCAGGACCGTACCAAGAGGCGATGCCGTTAATCTGAAAGCGAACCGGACCGATGGCAACTTGTGTAACGGTACGCACTGGTGGTTTTGGTCTGCCTGCAATTTCGCGCAAGGGGGGAGCGTTGCCCATCAGTCGGCGGAGGCGATTTGTCGCTTGCAGGGCGTCTTCTGCTGGATTTTTTGTGGTGTCTGGCAAGATCGTGTTTTCGTTGATTTGCACTAACTCCTGATCCTGTACGTTGATGCTGTAGCAGTTGCAGTCTGCTTTCCAGCGAACGGCGATCCCTTCGGCATCTAAGTTATCCCGATGGAGTTGATTGAGTTGAGCAGCAATGGCTGTAGCTCTCCAAACGGCATCATTTCCGCTCTCTCCATTCGCCGCATTAGATTGGCTAGACATCGGCAGATTATTGGCTGCAATCGAGTTACCTGCTACCTTTTGTTGAGATTGAGGTAAGGGGGCTTCAGCCGTTTCTCCGACTTTAGTATCGTTAGCGGTTGTCGTTGGATAGCCTAGGAACGTCAGGACGGGAATGCTGCGGACGTAGAGGGTGGCTGCCTGACGTCCATCTAGTTCGTAAGCATGAATTTTGGCAACGACGTCTTCTTCTTCAGTCGCCTGTGATTGAAATTCTCCCACTTTCACGACTTCCGTCGGCTCCACCTGTGCTTGTTCTGATGCCGGAGTGGGAGTTGCTGATAACTCCTGCATCTGTGTGGGAGAAGAGTTGCCCTCGGAATCTGGGTCAACTGCGATCGCTTGTTGGGCAGGATTCAATAGTGCTGTACCGAGGGCTGTTGTCACTAGAGTAACGGTAATGCCACTCCAAATTCGTTGGTTCATAAGCCTGTTTTCAAAAGCATTTGGAATTCTAGGTGAGTTTAGTGTTTCCGGTTGTAGTGCATAGAGAACTCAAATGCGAAAATATAGAACGAACCCGAAACGAGTACGAGCTATTTTTCTGAACTGCCACAGACTAACATGAAGTTTCGGGGTTGGGGATCGGTGATCTTCGGTAGACCCACAAGATTTTATCAAAACTTTACGCTTGTTGATTGGCATCAATGTTTTGTCCAGCAAAGCTTGCAGCGTTTTTACTTCCTCCGAAAAACCACTTAACTTTAACAAAAGTTTACAATACTTGTTTTGCTTCTACAATCTCTTATTAGGGGCTGACTGGTTGTTTTTTGGGAAATTTGCTGACACAGACTGCTACTTTAGCGAGTAAGCAAGCGGTAAAATATATCGGAGCATCTCTAGCTCACAACCTTAATTTGTTTCAATGGATTATCGAGAAGCTGGTGTTGATGTCGAAGCAGGTCGAGCGTTTGTTGATCGCATTCGGAATCTGGTAAACAGCACCCATCGACCTGAAGTTCTAGGTGGAGTGGGTGGTTTCAGTGGTTGTTTCCAGTTACCGACGGGGTATCACGAACCGATTTTAGTATCGGGAACCGATGGCGTTGGCACAAAGCTCAAGCTAGCTCAAGAGTTCAACCGCCACGATACCGTTGGCATCGATTTGGTAGCGATGTGTGTCAACGATGTGTTGACGTCTGGAGCACAGCCACTATTTTTCTTAGATTATTTGGCAACGGGCAAGCTCAACTCCGAGCAACTGACTCAAGTTGTGTCTGGTATTGCTCAAGGGTGCCGCATGGCAGGTTGTGCTTTGCTAGGAGGGGAGACAGCAGAAATGCCCGGTTTCTATGAGTCAGGGCAGTATGACTTGGCGGGATTTTGCGTGGGTATTGTTGAAAAGAACCAGTTGCTCAACAGGATTCAGGTACAGATAGGAGACGTAGCCATTGGCTTGGCGAGTCAGGGGGTTCATAGTAATGGTTTTAGTCTGGTGCGGAAAATTGTTCAGGAGTTTTCAGTAAAAACCCTACCGAGTGGCAGTGCTTATGGAGAAGAGGCACGCCGCTCAAATTGGGACTTCTGTCCGGAACAACTGGCAGGCAAAAGCCTAGGTGACGTTTTGTTAGCACCCACTCAGATTTACGTTAAACCCGTTCTGGATGCTCTGCGTGCTGGAATTGATATTCACGGTATGGCGCACATCACAGGTGGAGGGTTGCCAGAAAATTTGCCACGCTGCCTCGGTAAGAATCAATCGGTTCGCATTGAAGCAAAGAGCTGGGTAGTGCCACCCATTTTTCAGTGGTTAGCTGAAGCAGGTCAGGTTAGTCCTGAGGCGATGTTTAATACCTTTAACATGGGTATTGGTTTTGTAGTACTCGTGCCGCCAGCACAGGCAGAGTCGGTTCGTAGTTGGTTTGAGTCCCAAGGTGTTGCGGCTTCTACTATCGGAAATGTGATTGAGGGAACGGGTGAGGTTGTGGGAATACCTCATTGAGAGCGATCGCTAATGAAATATTCAGTCACGTTAACATCTGCCATGACCAAATCCTCATAGCTCACAGCCTGTTTTAACAGATTTATACTCTTCCCAGAGTGACAAAAGAGCGATAAATACCTTCGTGCTGAACAAGAACGCCAGCGTGCTGAACAAGAACACCTTCGTGCTGAACAAGAACGCCAACGTGCCGAACAAGAACGCCAGCAGGCAGAAACAGCAAAGGCTCAATTAGACGAAGAACGACAGCGTAATGAATTGTTGGTAGCCAGGTTGCGTTCTTTGGGTATTGATCCAGACGCGATCGCCGAGAGTGAGTGAAGTACATTGTTTCTGTGAATAATGGCTGGAGGTCAAATTGACACAGCCATTAACTATTGGCAGCAAGTCACCTCTACTTAGACAGAAGAGGGATATACACCTCCCTCCGGTGTATTTGGATGGGTTGGCGGAGGGGACGGCACCCGGTGTGTGAAGAATTCTCAATGCGAGAGTAAGTAGGTCGGCACTGGTTCCACTTAACGGGTAAAGGTCGTCATTTTTTATTAGTAAGGGTTTCAAGCATCTTTAAGTTTGGCAACATAGTTCGCTTTATTCGTGCCGACCTACTTATCTCTTGTGACCAATGACTTGGCACTAGTCAAAGTTGCGATACCAATAGGCAACCGACATCAGAGCAGCTCTCAAAAAACGCTATCCAGAAACTCACAGCTCAGTTTATTCAAAGCACAAAAGTTAGTAATTTCCGGTGCATCCACAACTAAAAGTTCAGAACTACAGGTGCTCATCTGCTACTTTCTGGTGTAATACATTAGGAAAATTAGTAATACTAAAGTATGTCATGTATTACACAGGAATAGCCGCTTTAGAAACCGGAAATTACCAACAAATCCAGGCTAACTCTCCTATCTTTTATAAAAATAGCAATAAAGTCAAGGGAATCAGAAAAAAATATTTAAAACGACTTAGCCTCTTACCTGAACACACAACGCCTTGAGGTGCATTCAGGAATTTCAGAGCTATTACCAATAGGCTCTATCTTTACAAAAATTGTCGGATTCTTCACGAAATCTTGCTCAGAAGGGTTCGGATTATGGAATTTGCGGCTGAAAAGCAAAATAGAAGCGAAATCTATTATTTGATACCGAGAGCACAGGCATGAACTTCATTAACCGCTTAATTCAAGCTGCAAATGCTAAAGTCAATTCTCAGGACTTACGCAAACACCATTGCGAAAGCCCCCCAAACTCCCCAACCTTGGGGGAAGTAAATCGGGTTCCCCCCTCCTTTCTAACCAAGGGAGAATTAGCGGGGCGAATGCATAAGTCCTGTTCTTTGCTAGCAAACAATCCATCCAGAATTCTAGAGTGCCAAGTTTCTGAAGTTCAGCTCAAGCAGGATAGCCTCAAGGCACAGCCTGATCCTGATAACAGTGACTCATTAATCTCAACGTCATCCAAGTCAATCGTTGATGCTCAACTAGAAGCGCTCTGTTATTTTTGCAGTTAGGGACTTCCCACCCACATTTCGCCCTCCAACTGTCATATAGCCAAAAAAGCTGCCGCTCTCCTGATAGGAATAACGGCAGAAACTCATCGATCTATTACATTTCTCTATAGGGTGAGGTACAAAGGCTCTGAATTTCAGGGAGTAGGTACGAAAACTAAATGTACTTCACTTAAATAGGAATTGCTATACCATTTTTCATCTCATTGAAACTGAAAGTGGTGGTTTTACAGCCTCTCGCAACTGTTCGGCTTTATCAGTCTGTTCCCACGGCAGATCTAAATTGGAACGTCCAAAATGACCGTAGACCGCAGTATCTTGATAGAAGCGACCGCCCCGTAACTTGGGTAGCTCGAGCAGATTAAAGCTTTGAATGATTCCAGCAGGACGAAGTTCAAAATGCTGCTGCACTAGTTCCAACAACTGATCCTCATCTACTTTCCCAGTACCAAAGGTTTCTACCATGATGCTAACGGGTCGAGCGACACCAATCGCGTAACTGAGCTGAACTTCGCATTTTTCTGCCAGACCTGCTGCCACGATATTTTTAGCAACATAACGGCAGGCATAGGCAGCAGAACGGTCTACTTTCGTAGGGTCTTTGCCAGAAAAAGCACCACCGCCATGGCGCGAGTAGCCACCGTAGGTATCGATAATAATCTTGCGACCTGTTAACCCTGCATCCCCTTGAGGACCACCAATCACAAATTTACCGGTAGGGTTGACGAGGAAGCGGGTGCGCTGGTCAGGCTTGATATGGATATCTCGAAAACTTGGCTCAACCACTGCTGCCCAAAGGTCTTCTTTGATTTTGGCTTGCACAGCCGATTCGTTGGTAATATCACCAATGGTAGAAGTGTGTTGGGTAGAAAGTAAGATGGTATCGATTCCAACAGGTTTGCCATCTTCATAGATGACGGTGACTTGGGTTTTGCCGTCGGGACGTAGGTAAGGTAACTGCCCCGATTTGCGCACGGCTGCCAGATGCCGAGACAACCGATGAGACAGACTAATGGGCATGGGCATCAGTTCTGGGGTTTCGTTGCAGGCAAAACCAAACATCAAACCCTGATCCCCTGCGCCAATTGCGTCTAATTCATCGGAACTCATCTCCTCCCGGCTTTCTTGGGCTGTCGTGACACCTTGGGCAATATCAGGAGATTGTTCGTCCAAGGCAACTATAACGGCGCAGCTATTCGCTGAAAAGCCATTCTCGGCGTTGATGTAGCCAATTTCAGCTATTTTTTTGCGAGCTAAGTCAATGTAGTTAACATTGGCTTGGGTGGTGACTTCACCAGTAATAAGTACCAAACCAGTATTCACAACGACTTCTGCTGCAACACGGCTGCGGTCATCTTGAGTGAGCAGCGCATCTAAGATGGTATCGGAAATCTGATCGCAGATTTTGTCAGGATGACCTTCGGTAACGGATTCGGAAGTAAATAGGTAGCGACGAGACAAGGGTCGATTCTCCTTAAAATGGCAGATGGATCGATTGAGGTTTGGGAGCGGTTTTTAGGGACTGTAACTTGCAATCTTATCAATTTACACCTTCAACCAGAGTAGTCAACTGTCTGAGCAGGTGTTTACCTATAATGGTGTGTGGCATTTTACAGTTATTGATAATCTTTACAAACTCTTTACAATAAGTGGCTGGTGATATTGGGTAATAGTATAGGGTTTTCCTTTAGACTATTTTTAACTTGTCAGCTCGGCGTGAGGGTTCAGTTCCACCAAGTAAAGTGCCTTCTAAGAGGTTAGAGGAGAACAATTTACACCCAGTTCATTGGCATCCTCAGATGGAATGAGTCTTAATTAGTAAAGCATACTTGAGACTAGCAGGAGACAATTATTCATGAAGCAGCGTGGTGTTACAGTGTGGTTCACAGGTTTGAGTGGTGCAGGGAAAACCACTATCAGTCGAGCCGTAGCGGAGGCTCTGCAATCGAAGGGACACAACCTGGAAATTTTGGACGGAGATATAGTTCGTGAGAATCTAACCAAAGGATTGGGTTTTAGTAAAGCTGATCGGGATGAAAACATCCGCCGCATTGGTTTCGTATCTCACCTGCTAACCAGGAACGGCGTGATTGTCTTAGTCTCTGCGATCTCTCCCTACCGGGAAATTCGGGAAGAGGTACGCCAGCGAATTGGAGATTTTGTTGAAATTTATGTCAACGCTCCCCTCGCCACCTGTGAAGAGCGTGACGTTAAGGGGCTTTACAAGCGAGCTCGTGCTGGAGAAATTAAGAGCTTTACCGGAATTGATGATCCCTACGAATCGCCACTGAACCCAGAGGTTGAATGCCGCACTGACTTAGAAGAATTGTCCGAAAGTGTGGCAAAAGTCCTACAAAAACTAGAAGAGTTGGGTTATCTTCCTGAAAAGCTAGCAGTGTAAGAAGTCTAGAGGCACTCGAACAAAGCCCTAGTTAGTTATGCTTCACTACTTTCTTTTCTTATAGAACAGTAATCAGCGGTTAGCAGTTCGCTCAAGGCTGATTGCTGTTCGCTGACTTGAGTGCTCAGTTTATGACGGTGCAGAGTATAAGTGCTATAAACCAGATCAAGATGGCTCGGATATTTCTATTTATTGCTGCTCTTCTGGGCGGTTTTGCTGTTGCTGGGGGAGCCTTTGCTGCCCATGCTTTGAAAGCAAAGTTGAGCGAACGGGCGATAGACATTTTTGAAACGGGTACTCGTTACCAAATTTACCATTCCCTAGCTTTGTTAGTGGTGGCATTGTTACTCAGTCGTGCTGAAGCTGCCCAGTCGATGCTGGTAACAGCAGGGTTGGCGTTTATCGTTGGTATTGCCCTATTTTCAGGTAGTTTGTATGCTATGAGTCTAACGGGTATGAAGTGGGCGGGAGCCATTGCCCCCTTTGGGGGAGTTGCCTTTATCTTGGGATGGGGGTGTTTAGCGATCGCAGCTTGGAATTTCAAGTAACTGGCACGGCAGGTTATTCAGTTGTAGTCAGAATTGTATTTTAGCGGTTGGATGCGGGGAGTTGGGGAGCGGGGGAGAGATCAATTACTTCTTTGAATGCTAACTGGGTATCAACATGAAAAGCCCAGGAACAGAGTCTCTGGTCTTTTTAGTTATTATCCATTCACACAGACCATTCTAGATGTTTGTTTTTGACACTGATTGTTAGGAAGCTCTAACCGAATCGGGTTAGCTGCCCAGCTCTTAAAATCTGGTGCCAGCCGAATCAGCTTTTGCAAAATCTCATCATTAATCCACAGCACTAAAGGAAACGGAAATTGTTTGCGAAACTCATCACGGACTAGGTTGGTGGCATTTAACACCCGATCAACTTCCACAACGGACTCTAAACCAAAAACGACTAATGCTGGTGGTGGTGGCTCTTCCAGGGAAGTGAACACGGCGGTAAATAGGGTGTCTACAGAGGGATGTAGTCTCACACCTTGAACGGGTAATGAGGAGAGTTCTTGGAGCTGGTTTAACACTTGTAGCGGTTGAGGTGAGCACTGGCAGCACACTAAAATCAATGAAAATTGACCTTGAGACATACTGATAGCTCTAATCAGCCTTTCCAGTGCTTTGTTATTTGCTGGGCAATCCCCATCGTTTAACTCAGTGTGTTTGGTCATAGGAAAATAGTAGAAGATTTGTACTAAATTAATTTAATTTTTCTTTAAAATTTCTTAAATTTTTATCATTTTTTTTCAACACAGCTCGATTTACAATTTCTAATCTTTAATATCAGATTAGAGTATGGGTTTAGGTCGGCTGATATAGAAAAACAGTCCGATCGCCTTACAATCCTCTCGTTTGTCATAAAACTTAACATTAAGGGTTGATCCATCCAGATCCACTGTATTGGTGGAGAATCCTCAAAGTCAGCCAATGTCACCTAACTCCAGAGGGCAATTACGCTACATTAGGTTAGGGTTCGCCGCTTTTTTGTGGATGAGCAGTTCAGCAGCAACGCTGCTAACTTCAAGGGGACAGGCTTGGAGAAACAGATAGGGAGGAAATTGGAGGAACCGTTAGAGAGTGTTTGTAAAGAAAAAATTAAGACAGGAGGGCAGCCGAGGCACTGGGTTCTCCCTCTCAAAAAAACCGGGCTTTCAGCTTCATCCCTTACTTAACCACTATTTTACAAATCGCCTCTTCTTTAAAGCAGACGTACCTTTGCACAAAGGTACAGTTTGGTTTTCAAAGCTATCAAGAACCTGAATGACCCGATAATCTACAACTATCAATTACCCTCAAGAAGAACTAACGTCCTTAGCCCTCAACCTAAGGAAAGTTCAGGTAACAGCTAGCTGGTAAGCTCTAACCCCAAAGCATACACTCCAAAAGTAAAAAATTCGAGTAAGGAGTGGGCAGTAGTAGCCTGTCAAGCTTAAATGGACGAGTAGAGAGGAGATTCTTGAAGACTAAGGAGAACCAGAAAAATGGTTGATTGCTATCGAAAACGGACAACAGTCGCCAAGACAGCAACTTTTCTCCGACTATCCCAGTCATTCCCGATTGGTTGGAGGCGTTGGCGTCAATAGTGACCTATGTATATTCAATAACGATGAAACGATTTCTAAAACGCTTGTTGACAGCTTGGGCAGATGGGCTGGTTTCTTTTAGCCGTACTTTTGGACATCAGGCTTGGCTAGTTTGCCTGTTTTTACTGGGTGCTTTCGCCGCAATCTGGCAACCAACGGCAGCTTACTCTCAAATAACATTTAACGATATCCAAGGGCATTGGGCAAAACCTTGCATCGAACAGTTGGCATTGCAACAGATCGTCAGGGGATACCCAGATGGCAGCTTTAAGCCAAATGCACCCGTCACGAGGGCTGAGTTTGCGGCAATGCTAAGTCAATCCTTCGCCGATGCATCTGAGTTACGCACGGGTGGAAAATTTGCGGATGTACCAGCCAGCCACTGGGCAAGTACTTCTATTCGCAAGGCGTATCAAACCGGATTTCTGGCGGGTTATCCCGGTGGTGTCTTTCAGCCCAATCAAAATATCCCCCGCGTACAAGCGCTGGTGTCCCTAGCAAGCGGATTGAAGTACGTTCCCACTCAACCTCACCAGGAGACATTACAAGCTGCGTTTACCGATGCGGCTCAAATCCCCGACTATTCCCAAGGTGCAATAGCAGCCGCTACAGAAAACCAGCTCGTCGTCAATTACCCCAACGTCCGGACATTTAACCCCAATCAAACGGCAAGTAGAGCTGAGATTGCGACGTTTTTGTGCCAAGCGACCCAAAAAACAGCATTAGTGCCATCCCAGTATATTGCCACTGCGAAGACCCCAACGAATAATTTAACAGAAGAGATTCGGGGGGTGTGGTTGACAAATATTGATAGTGATGTGCTCTTTTCCCCAGAAAAAACCACTAGTGCCCTGCAACGCCTCAAAGAACTAAATTTCAATACGGTATATCCTACCGTTTGGAATTGGGGATACACTCTCTATCCGAGTCAGGTTGCCAAACAGGTTATCGGACGCGAAGCGCAGATATCGACGCCCTTAGAGAAAGAGTCCTATGATCCAGAACGGGGATTGCAGGGGCGAGATGTTCTCAAAGAACTAGTTGAGGTGGGGCATCAAAACGGCATGAGAGTTATCCCTTGGTTTGAATTTGGCTTCAAGAGTCCCTCCTACTCTGAATTAGCCAAACGCCACCCAGATTGGCTCACCCAAAAGCGAGACGGCACTCAGACTCAGGTTCCCAACGGCTTAAAAGCTGAGGATAGAAAACTGCAAGAGATCGTCTGGCTCAATCCCTTTAAACCCGAAGTACAGCAATTCATTCAAGAGTTAGTCGTCGAGATTGTTCGGAACTATGATGTGGACGGCATCCAGCTCGATGATCACTTTGGTTTGCCAGTAGAGTTTGGTTATGACGACTTCACGGTAGAGTTGTACAAAAAAGACCACCAAGGCAAAGCACCCCCAACCAACCCCAATGATCCCGAATGGGTACGCTGGCGGGCTAATAAAATTACCGATTACCTGACGCGGCTGTTCCGGGCAATTAAAGACACCAAGCAAGACGTTATCCTCTCCGTTTCTCCCAATCCGCTGCCTTACTCCTACGAATTCGCCTTAGCAGACTGGCATCAGTGGGAACGGCGTGGCTTGGTAGAAGAATTAATCGTGCAGATTTATCGAGACGACTTCAACACCTTTACTTCAGAATTAGAGCAGCCGGAAATTACAGCAGCACGCCGTCACATCCCTACTGGAATCGGTATCTTGAGTGGGTTGAACAAGAAACCCGTTTCCCTGTCGCAAATCAAGAAGCAAGTTGAGGCAGTCCGGCAGCGGGGATTTGCAGGTGTGTCGTTTTTCTTCTACGAAACCTTGTGGAATAACAGCACTGAAACACCACAGCAGCGTCAGACAGCCTTTGGATTGCTTTTTCCCATGCCAGCAGAACCCCCTGATGTGTCAGAGGATTGGCAGCCATCCAACGCATCGGCAGATTAATGGGTGAGATTAAATTCAGCCGACATCTTGTAGAGACGTTGCATACAACGTCTCTACTTTCAGAGTACAAAAGGGGATTTTCAAGGCAATTGGGTATCAAACGATAACCGTCTCAAAATCTCTCAGTCTAGTGGCTTCCACCGTTTGAGCTACTCCGAAGACACGAGGAAGTTGACCCGTCTGTGTGAGAACTTGTCTCACCTCCAGGCTGGATACCTCTGATAGATTTCTGCCACTGAGAAGAGCAATCATCGCCGCGATGCCCAAGCCCTGCCCAACTGTTGCGTTAAATTCTACAATCCTACCCGCAGCAGAGGCAAACCCCCCAAATCCAGAAGCCGGACTAACGACGGCTAAGTTGGGAACCTCTTTAATTTGGGCGTGCCGAATGCCAACGTTGAAAACAGGCGCACTGAAACTAACACTCTTGAACCCTTGAGCATGAGCCTTGATACCAATACCAGGAATACCACCTCGTACATCAAAATGATAAGCAAAGGTTCCCAATGCTTCCCAAGCCGGGACGCCACCTGCAAGCATCATTGAGCCAGTCAGGGGTTCTACAACTCCTGTGACGTTGCCAGCGTGTCGTATGTAAAGTTCGGATGCAGGCTGGATAGAAGACGCGCCGATACTCTTCATCCAGGTTTGGACAAATGCCATCTCGTCTAGCATCGATTGAGTCGGCTTGGCACTTCCTCGGGCAAGTTCCTCGGCTTGGGTGCCGTTAACCGCAAACAACAGAGCATTCCACGACAGCCTGCCATCTGGCAGTATCGCAACATTGCCCTTGTCTAGCATGACACCACTTTCAGCCAGGGATAACTTTTTGCCCCGGAACGAGTGGTAGGCTACGGATAGAGCTGGAGAGCGGATGTCGATGTAATCCTTGCCTACCCACATAGTTTTGAGATTGCCGTTGGCATCGACCATATCCTGCCGGAGTCGTTCAGCAAGTTGGGAATCCCCAGCAGTAGCGTGCCTCAGAAAGTCCTGAGCTTGGGTATCAGCCAGATTGGTAAAGCGTTTGAGATAGGCTTGCTCTATCTGTTTGAGCCGTGTAACGCTAAGTCCTTCCGTTTCAAAGACTAGAGTGACGGGAAGTTCCGATTCTGGCAAGCCAAAGGTTGCAAATCCCATGAGTTTATCGACTCCAGCCGCTTGTGCTAACTCGGCATTCACCGTAGAATCGATAAATTGCTGACCCGAATAGGTTTCACCTCGGGTTAAATGGATGCCGACTATCCTCTGACCCTCTTTTAAGATAGACTCAATCTTCACGTCCCGGATCAGAGCAACCCCAGCCTCTTGCATCATCCGCTGAAGAGCGGCAGCCGCCTTGCGGGGATCAAGGGCAATGGAGACAACACCGGCTCGCTGTAAGAATTCTTTGTAGAGTGTGGAGGGTGTCCCAAAGGTATCCAAGCCATGGGATTTTTGCAGCTCTTTTGAAACCTGGCATCGATCGAGATAGGCAAGTCCCCCTCTGACTAGATGACCGCCCACACCTTCATATTTGCTGCCTTTGGACATTAAAAGGACTCGTGGGTATTTCAATGTCCGGCGGCGATACTCTCTAGCCGCAGCAATAAGCGCTAGGACACCGGGAACTTCGTCACCAAATCCGATGACATCATAAAAACGTTCATCCCAAGTCATTTTTCAATTTCCTTTTCCCTGGAGAACTTTTCCTCTCAGACCGATGAGAGGAGTACTTTTGTGATCGCGAGAACTTCTATCTGTGCAAAACTCGCTTTCAGTACTCCATGTATTTTTTTATACCAAAGAGGATTATTTTATGTAGTATAGCCGGAGTAAGTTGGGAAATGGTAGTTTTTTAGGGGAAGTTTTTAAAGCCAGTATTGAGGCAACCTGGGTAGCTTATTCGCTGGGTGAAACGCTTTTGCCTTCTAGCTTGATTACCGAACCCGATACATCCGTCCGATAAGTCCAACGTCGTTGTCCGCTAGCTACAGCAACCTGCCAGCCAGGGACTGGCATCTGAGTACAAGATACCTCAGAATACCCCAATCCCAAACAGTTATCGGGCCAAGTATGGGGTTGAGCATCCACCACACGAAGATTAGAAGGAGGCATCCGTGAATGCTGTGCCGTATGCTGCAACACGGCATGACCAACGGTTGCTGATAACTGAACCTCAGACTCAAGAAACGGATTGATTGCCCCTCCTATATTGGGTGATGTATCACCCACGGTAAAGTACAAGATCGCTGTAAATGCTAATGCTTGAACGATCAGATGGGGCTGGAATGTTCTATCGTCAACGGTTGTTTTGTTAAAGTTTGTATTTTTAATGTCTTCCATCGCAAGTCTCGCAAATGGGGGCTGAAATTGGATAGCGTACCAATTAGTAGATAAGAACACCCCAATGCCGAGTGGCTCCGGAAACCTTGAACTTTTTCCCGGTTTGAGTATCAATACCCTTGCAAGTGATTGTGACTTGAAGTACGACACCAGTTCTTGATCAGACGCTACCCTATAGTAGGTGGCAAGAACTACCGCAAAGAATCTTACTCCCGATTTCCCTCAACGGTTCCCCTTCTGAGGCAACTAACTCGGCTGAGGAGATACTTTAGATACTGCCACACTCCAAAATAGTACTTGCTGCAAAGGTATAACGTTTAATACAGGGATAGACCCTTGCAATCGAGCTATGGGTTCTGCGACTAATCTTCTTTTTGCAGAACCTGTCTGAGTCCTTCTCGTACAAGCGCTTCTTCCTTAGTATATAGTATTTTAATCAATAAAAGGCTGAATTGCCATCTTCCGTTATAAATAAATTGCCTCAGACGATGCCCAAAAAATTCTAGAGCCATCAAAAGAGCGATCGCCACAGTTACCCAATCCTTTTGGTAGCCGAGAAACTCTAGACTTGCAACAAGCAACTCTGGCTATGTGAAAGCAACTTCCAACGTGTCCAAACAGAGATTCAACTCTTAACAGAGGTACGGAATCAGGATGAGTTCACTAAGCGATCGCACTTTTTCAACCCAAAGGCAGTCTTACACTGAAAACTAGTCCATAATGCTTGAATGTTTGAATCACGTCAGTCTTTGACTGGGGGACACCAGTAGCTGGCGTTCAGGCAGACTACTAACTTGTTTCGTCGGAACATTTTCAGCTTGTGCCTCCGCCACTGAATGAACTCTATCCATACCCGATGGCGGCATTTGCTGCATTTCCTGAACCTTGAGCAAAATCAGGTATTCGTAAAACGCTTGTAACGTACACCAAGCAACTCCAGCTTTCCCATCCAAGAAACCCCCAAGAAAGAAATACATATAAATCCAACGCACCAGGGGTCTAAACGGCAAGCGCAGAGATAAGTCCTTGAGTGCTCGTCGTCGTTCCACTTCGGAGTGACCGAAGAACAAATTCCGCCAATTGACAGTTCCCTGTTCTAACTGACGCACAGTTTCAGCCGCTTCGTCGGTAGAGTAGCGGTTGTGCTTTTCAATCCAGCGCGATAGTCCCTTGCTACAAGTGTAATGGGGATAAGTTTCTTTTAGAAAACCCGTTGAGCCATTACACACTTCCCGTTCGGTATGACCATAGTCTGTGAACCAGACTTTCCCTTTTTGGAACAAGCGCATTTGGTAGCGGGGATACTGAGTACTGTGGCGAATCCACTTACCCAGAAATATGACTTGTTCCGCCACATAGTAACCGATAGCCTCTTGGCGTTGGCTTGCCTCCAGACATTCCTGAAATAGGGCTGGGGTCATCCGCTCATCAGCTTCTAGGATGTAGACCCATTTGTGCTTGGTGGGAATAGACTCTAGCATCCAGGTACGCTGCTTACCGTGGCTCTCAAACTTATGTTGCACAATGCGGACGGGATAGCGCGAGGCAATTTCCACTGTGCGATCTGTACTACAAGAATCTACAACAACCACATCATCCGATAGTAGTGCCGATTCAATGCAGGCAGCAATATCAATCTCTTCGTTGTGGGTCAGGATGTAAATGGAAAACATGAATAGCTTTAGTGAGAAGGTGACAGGAACAATAAATTCCTTAAAAAGTGGTTATAACGTCTTGTTGGCTAATGGAACTCTATCTATCTTTCTTTAATTAGAGAAAGTTTAGCAACGAACGGTTGTAGTTTTAAATTTTTAACTCCCTCTTATTGATTTATATCCTGCCAAAATGCAAATAGCAACCCATAGTTTCTAAAATAAGCTCTAAACCTGCCTTAGACTATTAGACTATTGGTATACCTTATCTACTCTTGGTCTAGAGCGTTTTGCCATCCTTGCAAAAATTTATAGTTTCCCTTCAATATTAGCTTGCAGAACGGCATCACATCAAGGAAGATTTTATCCCCAAGGCTTTCGGGCTTTTTAAGGCTAAAAGGATTAACAAAACTTTTTTTAATTCGGTGGCAGAACCTAAAAAAATCAGAGTGCCTGCAAATTGTCCAGAGAGAAGATGGCTCTTTACTGAAAATTTACAATTTCAGTGAGAGCTTGTACAAACGGACGGAGCTAAAATTAGAGAATTATTGAGTATAACTCTACAAACACGAGCCTGAATCACTGCACCCGCACCTAGGTAAGCCATTGACCAAAAATTAGACTTGACAAAAAAGGTAATATGCGCATAAAGCTTAAATGCGCTGGCTCGCGACGAACCCCTTAATATAAGAAAGTAAAGACTGTTGAGATTTGTGTAGCCAATTCAGGCATAGATAACTATATATGGCTCCTGCCGTTTTAATCGAGAACCTGCAAAAACGCTACGGTGATGTCGAAGCCGTCAAGGACATCTCCTTCAAAGTCGAACCCGGTGAAATTTTTGGGTTACTCGGTCCCAATGGTGCGGGTAAGACAACAACCATTCGCTGCCTGTGTACCCTAAGCAAACCCAATGCTGGCAAAATTGAGGTGTCTGGTATCTCAGTTATTGACAATCCCAGAGCAGCGCGGCGACGCCTCGGCTATGTCGCTCAGGAGGTTGCTCTAGATAAAGTACTCACAGGTCGAGAGTTATTGCAACTGCAAGCGTCGCTCTATCACCTCCCCAGCGTTTTTGCGAAAGAGCGAATCCCTAAAATAATTGAGGTACTGGGATTGCAGGATTATGCTGATAAAAAGACTGGCACCTATTCTGGTGGTTTACGCAAGCGTCTGGACTTAGCCGCAGGATTGCTTCACCAACCCGATGTTTTAGTGCTAGATGAACCAACGGTAGGGCTGGATATTGAAAGCCGAGTCGTAGTTTGGGATTTCCTGCGCCAATTGCAGAAAGCGGGAACTACCGTGTTGATTACTAGCCATTATCTCGAAGAAATTGATGCATTGGCTGACCGGGTGGCAATTATTGATAAAGGCGTCGTGATTGCATTAGGGACGCCTTCCCAGTTAAAAGACGAGGTGGGAGGCGATCGCATCACGCTGCGCATCCGTGAGTTCTCACCCGTGGAGGAAGCCCAGAAAGCCAAGGATATGCTTCAAGCTTTACCCTTTGTGCAAGAAGTAATCGTCAATACAGCTCAAGGTAACTCTCTAAACTTAGTCGTGAAACCCCAAAGCGATGCCTTAACAGCCATTCAGCAATCCCTGAATGATGCAGGTTTGCCGATCTTCGGAATTGCTCAATCACGACCCAGCTTAGATGATGTTTACCTTGCGGCTACAGGTCAGACTTTAACCGATGCCGAACTCGCTGCCGCTGGAACCCGCGATCTCAAGGCAGAGAAAAAGCAAAGTATGAAATAAGAGCAGTCAACTCTTACTGTTTACAGGACTTAATTTAAGAAGCACTATGAGTGGAACAGTTACTCCTTCCAAATCCGAAATTAACTGGCAACCCGAGGTAGCGACTCAGATTTCAGTTAGCGATAAAGCTGGTTTGGGCGAGTTCGTCCAAGAAACCCTGGCTCTTACCAAACGCCTATTCATTCAACTCCAACGGCGTCCTTCCACCCTAATTGCTGGGATTATTCAACCGCTGATGTGGCTCGTATTATTCGGAGCTTTATTTCAAAATGCGCCAAAAGGACTCTTTGGTGAGAGCCTCTCCTACGGGCAATTTCTCAGTGCTGGCGTGATTGTCTTCACGGCTTTCGCAGGCGCGTTGAATGCTGGGTTGCCTGTCATGTTCGACCGAGAATTCGGTTTCCTTAACCGCTTACTGGTGGCTCCTTTAGCTTCGCGGTTTTCCATTGTTGCTGCTTCTGCCATCTACATTGTTGCCCTCAGCTTTATTCAAACGGTCGTAATTGTCGCCGCTAGTGCTTTTCTAGGAGCAGGATTACCCAATCTAGTGGGAATGGCTACAATCGCGCTGATTGTCTTCCTGCTGGTTTTGGGGGTGACGGCGCTGAGTCTGGGGCTGGCGTTTGCCCTACCCGGTCACATTGAACTGATTGCGGTTATTTTTGTGACTAACTTGCCCTTACTGTTTGCCAGTACTGCCCTTGCACCGCTTTCCTTCATGCCAGGATGGTTGCAGGTCGTGGCAAGCCTCAATCCTCTAAGTTATGCTATTGAACCGATTCGCTACCTTTACCTCAATAGTGAGTGGTCTTTAGGAAGTGTGGTGATGCAAGCTCCTTGGGCGTCAGTGAACTTGGGCGGGTCAATTTTGATACTCCTAGGCTTTACTGTCGTCGCATTGCTAGCAATTGGACCCCTACTTCGCCGTCGATTTGCTTAAATAGAGACATTGAGTTCCCCTATCTCATTGCCCCATTAACTGCCATGAAAATCAGTACTCCCCTTGTTTCTGCATTGACCTCAACTCTGCTAGCTCCCATTGCTTTGGGTATTGCCGTTTCAACCGCAGCGATCGCTATTACCTCGGCAATAGTATCTCAACCTGCTGTAGCTCAATCTGCAGGAACTGTCGATCCTCTAGAAGATTTGAATCGGTCAAATGATGTAGATGCTTTGACGGGCCAGACTGATGGCAGTGGCTTAAGTCCACTGGACTGGATTCATCGCCTCCGACTGGGTACAGGCGAATTGGATGAAGAAACCGTTCAAAAAAACTTAGACACTTCTATCGACGAGTATCGACGTCAGCAATTAGAGCGGTTGGGCAATTCACAACCTGCCATTCCGGGGACTCCATCTACAACTCCCGGAATAGCAAATTGAGGTAGGGCTCAACCCTCTTCACTTTTATGGGAGGGGGTTAGCTTTTCCCGATTCGCCAACACTGTCGTATTAATGGGTAAGGGCACGGTAGATTGTGCCCCTACAGGTATTTCTGGCAAGATGCCTTAACTCATGGCGGCTAAGATATCTTGGGCGTGAGAATCAGTTTTAACCTTCTCGTCCACATGGGAGATCTTGCCATTGCCGTCAATGATATAAGTCACGCGCTTGGCGTAACCGCCGCCATCAACATCGTAAGCTTTGATAATGGTTCCATCTGGATCGGCGAGCAGTTGGAAAGGCAGCCCAAACTTCTCCTTAAATTTCTTATGGGATGCTTCATCATCCTTGCTGACACCGAGTACAACCATGTCTTTGCCTTGATAGTCTGCGTATTTGTCTCGGAAACTTTGAGCCTCTTTGGTGCAGCCAGGGGTGTCGTCTTTGGGATAAAAATACAAAACAACGGTTTTTCCGGCAAAGTCTGACAGGGAAACAGTGTTGCCCTCAGAGTCTTTGGCAGTAAATGCCGGGGCATCTGTACCAACGTTTAGAGCCATAAATTTGTCTTTCCTGTCTAGTATACGAATGCAAGCTTTAACTTTTAAATAGTACAATGAATTACGATTTAACTGGCTCTAAAATGTAGTGATTAATACCGATGTGGCTTCTATGGATTAATAACTGCCAGGTATTCTGGCAAAACCAACCCTGAGAGGATAGGGAGGTTGCCTTCTTGGGTCGAGTCAGTAAGATAGAAGCATACCATCGCGGATCAGCATGATTTTAATTTCCTTACCGCCCGTGATGACTACAAATCAGTCCCAAAGCGCCCAGTCCATCCAATATCCCGTCCGCACTGTCAAACGTGCCGAGCAAGCCTTACGTTGTTTGCCGTTTCAGTTGCCTTTGTTTACGGCGATGGGTTCGAGGAGTGTTTCCCTACAGGCGATCGCGGGTCAAGAGGGTGTTAATCGCCATTACATCAAGCGTCCTCTGTCGGAATTGGCAGTGCAAGGCAACTTGATGTGGCTGATTCAAGTTGGAATTTTACGACGAGAAGTAGACGGTCAGGGCATTACCGATAGTTTCCGCTTAACCCCTTTAGGACACCAACTTGTAGAAAAATGGGCAAACCAAGGCAATATCTTGCCTCCCCCATCTCTTTGGGATCGGTGCTATAACGCTTTAAACCGTCGGTTGCGATCGCCCCTTTGATTGCATCATTTTAGGGTGGCTTCTATCTACACTTCCTACCCCCTTCTAACTCGTAACCTGCACTATGAAAGCCATTATGGTCGTGGGAACAACCTCCCACGCAGGAAAATCTCTGATTGTTACTGCTCTATGCCGTATTCTCTCGAAGCGCGGCTGGCGGGTGTCACCCTTTAAAGGGCAGAACATGGCGTTGAATGCTTACGTCACCGCCAATGGAGGAGAAATCGGATACGCACAGGCAGTACAAGCTTGGGCGGCTGACGTAACGCCCTGCGTGGAAATGAACCCAATTTTACTCAAACCCCAAGGAGACATGACATCCCAGGTCATTCTTATGGGTCAAGCTGTGGGTAAAGTCAGTGCCTCAGATTATTACGAGCAGTACTTTGATCGGGGTTGGCAGGCGATTGTCGGATCACTGCACCGTCTCGGTAATGAATTTGATCTGATTGTTTGTGAGGGGGCTGGCAGTCCGGCTGAAATTAACCTCAAGCACCGTGACTTGACTAATATGCGAGTGGCAAAGCATTTAAATGCCTCAACCCTACTCGTGGTGGATATTGATCGCGGTGGAGCATTTGCTCATGTAATCGGCACTCTGGAACTGTTGGAGCCAGAAGAACGAGCCTTAATTAAAGGAGTAGTGATTAATAAATTTAGGGGACAGCGATCGCTCCTGCAATCTGGCATTACCTGGCTCGAAGAACGCACAGGCATTCCCGTTGTCGGTGTGATTCCCTGGATGGAGGAGATATTTCCCGCTGAGGATTCCCTTGACCTGCTTGATCGTCTGGTTAGAAAAAAGCAGGAGACTGAAATTACTATTGCCGTCATTCGGCTACCCCGCATTTCTAACTTTACCGACTTTGATCCCCTAGAATCTGAATCTAGCGTCACCGTCAAATACCTCACCCCAAACCAATCCTTGGGATATCCAGATGCGGTAATTATTCCAGGGACGAAGACCACGATTGCCGACTTAATGGTTCTCCAAAAAAGCGGCATGGCAAAAGAAATTCAAACCTACGCCGCTGCTGGCGGAACCGTCTTGGGAATTTGCGGCGGTTTCCAGATGCTGGGTCAAGTTCTCGCTGATCCAGAAGGGATTGAAGGTCACGCCGGACAATATAAAGGGTTAGAATTGTTGCCCTTAAAAACACTGCTTGTTGGTCATAAAGTCGCTCGTCAGCGATTGGTGACCTCCAACTACCCTCATGTTGGCTTGCCTGTGGCGGGTTACGAAATCCATCAGGGACGCTCCCGACTCATGGACTTGGAAACGGCAGAAAAACGGTCAGCCTACAAACCGCTGTTTGATGACCCCGGTTTAGGTATTGTTGATGTGAGTCAATCGATTTGGGGTACTTATCTGCACGGATTGTTTGACAACGGACCTTGGCGGCGTGCTTGGTTGAATCAACTACGACACCAACGGGGCTTATCTTCTCTTCCCACTGGCATTCCCAACTACCGCGAACAGCGAGAAGCTCTCTTAGATTCCGTGGCGACTAAGGTAGAGGCTAATTTAGATTTAAGCCCAATTTTACCCTCTCAGAAAAACTGACGCGGGTATCTTTTCGATTGTGCGATCAGGATAGACACCCACAACCGCTCATGACTGTTAGCATTCGATTTTTACCTGATGATATTATCGTTAAGGCTGAAGTAGGAGAACCTATACTTCAAGTAGCCGAACGTGCTGGTGTTTTCATTCCCACAGGTTGCTTAATGGGTTCCTGCCATGCTTGTGAGGTAGAACTGGATAAGGGCGGCACCATTTGCGCCTGTATCAGTTCCGTACCTCCCGGTTCCGAGCAGCTAACCATTAATCTCTATAGTGATCCTACCTGGTAAGCGAAAGGTCGATGTCACTTGAACCAAATCCGGGCAAAACAAGACTAACCTTGTTGGGGGTGTTCCTGGCTTCGCCTTTCATCCCTTTGTTCCTGAGTGCGGTAGGATTATTTCTGAGCCTCTCGATTGTAGTCCCAGCTCCTACGCTTGCGATACTGCCTCTGGGAGTGGGTGCGCCAGAAGTGAGTCCTTGGCTGGTTTGTGTCAATGCGATCGCACTAATACTAGTTATCTTGAGACGGCATGAAGGCTGGCTGTACAATGTTGCCCTAGTCTGTAGCCTGCTCGGTTTGCTCCTGAGTGTGTTGCCGCTGATTCATTTCCCGGCGGCGAATGCACGGATTGCTGCCGAGATGCAGACTGTATTGGGAACCGACTACTTGACAAAAGTCTCTCAATCTGAGTTGCTACCAATGCGTACCCAGCCCCTTGTTCTGGCAGATGCCTTTCGGGGAATTTCTATAGAGGAGGTTCGCATTGATCGGGGTATTCTGTTTGCCAAACCGGACGGGGTGAAACTCAAGCTGAATGTTTATCGACCGTTGCCCATTGGGAAATATCCGACAATTATCGTAATTTATGGTGGAGCTTGGCGAACTGGTACTCCCGATAACAACGAGACATTCAACCGCTACATGGCAGCACAAGGCTATTCAGTGGTGGCAATTGATTACCGCCATGCTCCCCAGTATCGCTTTCCAGCTCAACTGGAGGATGTACAGGCGGCTCTATCCTATATTCAAATCCATGCCAAAGAGTTAGAAGTTGATACTGAGCGAATGGCTCTGATGGGGCGCTCGGCAGGTGCTCATCTAGCCATGATAGCCGCGTACCGTCTAGATGCAGTTCCAGTTCGGGCAGTGGTGAACTACTACGGACCGGTTAACCTCACTGAGGGATATTATGACCCCCCCTTTCCAGACCCCATCGATACTCGTGCTGTACTGCGGACATTTCTGGGAGGAACCCCCGACGAACTCGCAGAGGTTTACCGACAAGCTTCTCCTATCAGTTACGTTCAACCAGAGCTTCCTCCTACTTTACTGGTGTATGCGGGTCGCGATCATCTAGTACAGGCAAAGTTTGGACGCCAGATCTACGAGCAATTGCAAGCAACGGGAAATCGTGCCGTTTTGCTAGAAATTCCTTGGGCTGAACATTCTTTTGATGCGGTTTTTAATGGAGTGAGTAATCAGTTGGCGTTGTACTATACAGAACGCTTTCTGGCTTGGGCGTTGAAGTCTTCCTATGACTAGCAGAGATATGTGTCAAAAGTTAGGACTTACGCATAAGTCAGGATTAGCGAAGGTTTTATGAATTTGGGTTGTATATATTTTAGGTTCTTGAGCTTGCATCCGCACAACCGTCTATGTTAAGCGGACTAAGATAGACAGGTTATTCGGCATGATGCCTAGATAACGATAGCTTCAACGTTGGTAACGACTGCTTGAGCTATGATAAGGACAACTTCAGCATTAGTAACGACAGCTTAAAGGTTCTTTATGATAGCTTGAGTGTTGGTAGCAACAGCTTCAACGTTGGTAACGACGGCTTGAATTGTGGTAATGACAGCTTTTCCATTCCTGGTGAAGGGATAAAGTGATCGCTCATCGCCACCAACACTATTCAGGAAGTAACGCAAATCTGCTGAGACTGGCGTCTTTCTGAGCGTTATCCAACGTTAGAGTTTGTGCGTCGGCACTTGAAGAATTTGGAGAATGGGATAAAGTTTATGCGATCGCACATGAAACAATGCAGCAAGGGAACGCTGTCACATGGCAACGGGAAGTATACAAGCGCACTGGCTCATTAGAGAATGTGGTTGATTTTGTTGTCCATGGGTGATTTCAACGTGGAGTAGTCAAACAAATCGTTAGCTTGCTACAGTGTCAGACAGAACATGAACTCGGACACAAGAGCTTGATAGGCAAGAATGAACGTTTATCAGAAAACTTTTAAATTAATTTTGGCAGGCAACATAAATGTGCCTGCAATGATAAATGTTATCATCCGGGCAACTCTTCAAGCTCGAAGCGATACACAAAATAGCCAGCTAACTTTTCGCCAAGTACATATTTTTCATACTGAGCAATCACTGCAAGCTCTCACAGCTAGTTCGGTATCCTGGCAAGAAGCACTAGGTCGCTACAGTATTTCTTCAACCAGTCTGGTGCATCATGTAACTAAAATAGAGGATTCTAATGTTGATAGATTTAGAGATCTTGTAGAACAACTACGAACAATTGTTAATCCCATTGACAATGCACAAAACTATATTGATTTGACAGGTGGTATTTCATCTCTTAAATCTATCCTTGCTGTTTTTGCTTACGTACTTGACATAGAAAATATATACTCACTGGAAATCGTTTTTTCTAGTGATCTGGCAACTAGGAACAAGCAAGCCAGCCTTTACTATCATGAGCTAGAGCAACAAGATGTAAGTATGTTGTTCATCCTTCTCCCGAAAATGGGCAAACAAAGGAAATAACAGCTATTCAGTCTCGTTTATCATCTCAGTTGGCATTTGCATTTCTGCAATTTACGACTAAAACGCTCAGTGCTTTTTTAGACCAAAATGGCAAGCTTGTAGATATTCAGGTTCTTGAGACTCCCGCTGAAACAGATGAAACCACTTTTTATTTTGGTTTTGATGGTGATTCCACTGGTGACTATTTAGACATAGCGTTTGGTGAGTCAAATGAAGACGAAGTGCGGAAGCGAAGTCGAGTAGTATATGGGGCAATTAATACACTGAAAAAGTTGATCTATAAGGAAACCAAAGATCACAACAGTGTTCTCTTTGCTGAAGGGGATAATATTCTTTTCAAATCATGTTATAAAGTAAGCTTACTTAATGAGTTGCAGAGGGTTTATAAAGAGACAACTGGATTGACTAGCAGCATAGGATACGGAAAAACATTACCAGAGGTTGCCTTGGCGATGCGTCTATCTAAAGCCAAAGGTGGAGGCAGTATTATGGGTATAGGTTTGCGGGATTCTAGTAAAATTAACAGTACAGACCGACCCACAAGTTAACACTTTGGTACAGCAGCAACTCTCTGCTACCACACAGCTAGATGGCTTATACAGCTTTGAGCTATTACAGCTTCTGTAACCAATTGCTTCGGTTACGATAGAGAAAATTTGCTTTTGCACAACCGTCAATTATGCTGCGAGAAAAGCTCAAGCAAGAATTAGACAAGCTGAATGAAGACCAACTCAAGAAGATTGCTGAATTCATCGCCTTTATTGAGTTTCAAGCGAATCTTGCCCAATCATCTGCTCCTTTTTGGCAGAGGGCAACACCAGCAGAACGAGCTAGGGATTTCCGGGAGTGGGTTTCTCAGCTTCCTCAAACCCGTGTAAGCCTGCTAGATAAAGCCTTCAGCCGTGACAGTATTTATGAGGAATGACGAGATACCTGCTGGATACGAATGTTGTTTTGCGTTTCTGTAATCCTTCTGACGTACAATTTAATCTTGCAACAGAAGCAATATCCCGTTTACTCTCTCAAGGAGACGAAGGTTTTCTGACAGCACAAGTGCTTGTTGAGCTTTGGGTTGTTGCTACGCGACCCGTTGAAGTAAATGGTTTAGGCTGGGCTGTAGAAGAGACGAGAAGTACCATAGACCAACTTCTCAATCGCTTTCCATTGTTAGAAGAATCATCGCAGATTTTTCCAAATTGGTTGGAATTAGTCACAGTCAATAGAGTTACGGGTAAGCGTACTCATGATGTTCGTATTGTTGCAGTCATGCTTGCACATGGAGTTACACATCTTCTGACCTTCAATCCGAGCGATTTTATAGCCTCAGCAGGCATTACAATCGTGCGTCCCCAGGAGCTACTAATCTCTTAAAGTAAAAATAGACCTCTTGCAAAAGTCGATAGACACCCAGAGACTAATGGCAATAGATTTCCCTTTTATACTTGGACAGATGAATTTCTTCGCAGAGTTTGATATGTGTTTTTACCGTACTGATTGGGTTTTCGAGGTTTCTCCGAGAATAAAACAATCATGAAAAACCTAGAGGGCAAAATCACATTAGTCACAGGTGCAACACGAGGACTTGGCAAAGGAATTGCGATTGGACTCGGTGAAGCAGGTGCAACGGTATATATCACCGGTCGCACACTTGAGAGTGCTAATTCCGAAAATGGCATATCAGGGAGCCTCCAGGATACCCAATTAGCCGTTGAGGAAGCGGGTGGTGTCTGCATTCCCATTCAAGTCGATCACAGTGACGATGAGCAAGTGCGTTTACTCTTTGAGCGCATCCAAGACGAACAGGGACAGCTCGACTTACTGGTTAATAATGTTTACTCAGGGGTAAAAGCATTAAGTGACGCTCATGGCAAGCCCTTCTGGGAGTGTGAACCTAGCTTTTGGGATGCTTGCAATAATGTGGGGCTTCGCAGCCACTATGTAGCCAGTGTTTTTGCGGCTCGAATGATGAGTGAGCATCAGCAAGGACTCATTTGCACCATCTCCTCTTGGGGGGGTTTGTCTTACATTTTTGGGGTTCCCTACGGTGCGGGTAAATCAGCCTGCGATCGCTTGGCGGCGGATATGGCAATTGAACTCAAGCAGCATAACATCGCTTCGCTCTCCATTTGGCCCGGTATTGTAGGAACTGAGCATATTTCCCAGTTAGTGGCAGAAATGGATGAAACCGATACTGCTAATCAACAAACCTCAGCAATCAAAGAGGGTTATAACTGGGAAACTCCCTTGCTAACAGGACGAGCGATCGCCGCGCTAGCAGCAGACTCAACGGTAATGCGGCGAACAGGTCGGGTACAGATTGTGGCTGAACTGGCTCAACACTATGGGCTGGTAGACAAAGATGGCAATCACCCTGCATCCCTACGCTCTCTGCGTTTCTTGCTCCCCTTTGCTTTACCCGCCCTCAGAAAATACTCATGGCTCGTACCGAATATTAAAGTGCCTTGGTCACTGTTACTCTTGCAGGCACTCAGTTCACCTAAAATTTGATCTAAGTAGTCGAGCATACACTGCTTACACCAAAGCCCATAAAAATTCTTATTCTTTCTGCCTTCTATTGCACCTTCAGCTTGCTTTGGAAAAATTTCTACAAAGCTTGACGCTATTAAGTTTTACAATTTTGAATGCGTGAATGTTGCGTGAATTTTGTATGACTCAGCTACGCGAGGCAGTGGTGCTGATTACCGGTGCAGCCGGTGGCTTTGGGCAGGAACTCACCCGACAGTTATTGATGGCGGGTAGCCGATTAATCCTAACCGATCTCGATAAAGCAGTTTTACACCAATTAGCAGAGGTCATTCAGCGCCAAATCGCAACAGGTGAGATAGTCAGTTGCCTAGCTGCCGATCTTGCTTCTCGTGAGGGCTGTGAAGCGCTTTATCACCAGGTAAAAGCACTAAGCGTTCCCGTTGACGTTTTGATTAACAATGCTGGAATCGCGGTAATTGGTCGCATGGATGAAGTGCCGCCCGAAAAATGGGAACGGCTGATGCAAGTAAATTTAATGGCACCGATGCGGTTAAGCGCACTATTTACGGCTGATATGATTAAGCGTAAAAAAGGGCATATTGTCAATATTTCGTCGGTAGCTGGCTGGGTAGCTCCGGCTGGGTTGACTCATTATGCAACCAGCAAGTTTGGGTTACGGGGGTTTAGCGAAGGACTTTTCAATGAAGTCAAGGACTATAACGTCAAGGTGACAGCCGTTTATCCGTTTTTCAGCCGCACCCCGATTCTGCAATCAGAACGATATGGGACACTCGCTGAGGGGAGCCAGACTTTACCAGAACATTGGGTAACTGATCCAGCGAACGTCATGCGCGAAACGATTCAAGGCATTGCTCGCAATCAACTACACGTTTTTCCCGATGCGATCGCTAAAAATGTCCATCTTCTCAAACGATATTCTCCCCAGTTCTTAGACTGGATTAATAATGCATTAACCAGGAGTAAAAAAAGTGGTGCAGGTCAGTAACTCTCTTCAAACTCCACAGATGGTTGATACCACTGATAAACATTTAATTCTGGGGGCAGGTTTTGTGGGATTGGGCATGGCTCAAGCCCTTAAAGCGGCAGGTATTCTCTACGATCAAGTTGATGCGAGTGATGATATCGGTGGCAATTGGTATCACGGTGTCTACGAAACCGCCCATATCATTTCATCCCGCAAGATTACCCAGTTTACTCATTTTCCCATGCCGGAGGATTATCCTGACTTCCCCAGCGCTCAGAATATGCGGGATTATCTGAATACTTTTGCTGATCATTTTGATTTACGTCAGCATATTGAACTCAATCGTACTGTCAATTATGTGCGACCCATCGAAAACAACCTCTGGGAAATTACCTTCGCGAATGGAGAACAACGAATCTACAAAGGGGTGTTAGTGTGCAACGGACATCACTGGTGCAAACGTTTTCCCAAATTTGAGGGAGAATTTAGCGGAGAGATTATCCATTCCAAAGATTACAAACGACCTGATCAACTTCGTGGTAAACGAGTTCTGGTGATTGGTGGTGGTAATTCAGCCTGTGACATTGCTGCAGAAGCCGCGCGGGTAGGAGCTAAGTGCGTTTTGAGTATGCGCGAATCGGTATGGTTCATTCCTAAAACATTTATCGGAGTTCCAACTGCTGATCTGATCAAATGGTGGATGCCAGAATGGTTTCAGCGACTGATGGCTTACGGGATAATGCGCCTGACGTTTGGCAAGCACGAAGACTATGGTTTACCCAAACCGCACCATAGAGTGTTCGATAAACACCCTACTATCAACAATGAGGTGCCTTACTATATCAAACATGGTCGTATTATTCCCAAGCCTGCTGTACGCCAGCTTAAAGGTGGCAAAGTTGAGTTTGTTGATGGCAGTTGTGAAGAATTTGACTTAATTGTTTGTGCAACTGGCTATTATGTGTCCTATCCATTTCTACCTCAGGAACTTCAACGTGTCAAAGGAGCGGTCGTTAAATGTTATGGTGGCTCGTTTCTCGATGACTACAAGGGACTTTATTACATTGGTTGGGGACAAGCTCGAGGCGGTGTGGGGTCGCTCATTGCTGCTTCTAATTCATTCTTTATTCGTTGTCTCAAACTTCAGGATGAAATCAATGTGCCGATTGGTTTAGTTTTCAAAGAAATAGGGCAAAAACTACCGACAACTCATCTGTCTGATCCGCAGAATATTTTTAGGCAACTAAAGCTTGCTAACTTCTTTTTTAACCGGATTGCCCAAAAAGCCCATCAGATTGATGCTCAATATCCTAACTTTAGTAACTGCCCACTCTTCCCTTGACATTTCAAAAACCTAATTTGTAAGGTACAGAAAGTCTTACATATCATACCCAAATAAATTCGGATTAACGTCTCCCAACTCCAAATCATCCAAGCCATACTCTGCCCAACGTCTATCAACCATCCCGGCTACATCCGAGTCAGATTCTAACGGCTCACCCCATTCATGTTCAGTTTCGGGGGGAATTTTAGTGGTTGCATCAATCCCCATGCGTCCCCCTAATCCAATCTTCTCACTAGCAAAATCCAAACTATCAAAGGGTGTATTCGGCAGAATAAATACATCTCGCACTGGGTCAACTTTGGAACTAATTGCCCACACCACCTGACGCGGATCACGGATATTAATGTCTTTATCCACGACAATCACAAACTTGGTATAAGTAAATTGGGGCAACGCACTCCAAAACGCCAAAGCTGCCCGACGCGCTTGACCGGGATAGGCTTTATCAATAGAGATAATAGCCGCTTTGTAACTGAGGGCTTCCATCGGCAGGAAGAAATCCACAATTTCTGATACCTGTTGCCGCAAAATTGGGGTATAAATGCGATTAAGCGCGATCGCCATCATGGCTTCTTCCTTCGGTGGACGCCCGCTAAATGTGGTTAAATAAATGGGGTCTTTCCGATGGGTCATGCAGTGGAAGCGAATTAAAGGCGAATCTTCTACCCCACCGTAATATCCCATGTGGTCGCCAAAGGGACCATCGGGCATCATTTCCCCTGGTGTAATTGTGCCTTCTAGGACGAATTCTGAGTCGGCTGGCACTTCTAAATCCAGGGTTTTGCACTTGGCAAGTGACACTCCTGAACCGCCGTAAAGTCCGGCAAACAGCCATTCGGAGAGGTCTACAGGAATTGGGGTAGCGGCTGCCATGATAATTAACGGATCGACACCGAGAGCGATCGCAATTTCTAATTTTTGCCCCTTCTGAGCTGCTTTCCGCAAATGCCGCGCCCCACCCCGCACCGATAGCCAATGCACCGTCATGGTATTGTGCGATTGTAGTTGCAGGCGGTAAACCCCGACATTCGGCGTACCCGTCTCGCAATCCTTTGTAATCACTAGCCCCAACGTGATAATCTTCCCAGCATCACCGGGATAGGGGCGAATCAGGGATAGCTTATTCAAATCTAGGGCATCGCCTTCAACCACTACTTGCTGACAAGCGGGGAAAAAATCCCGCCCTGGTTTCGCTTTAACTACATCAAATAGAATTTTGCCAAACTCTACCGCCTGAGAAATTTTCTTGGGAGGTTTTGGCTGTTGCAGCATTCCCAGCTTCTTGCCAAGAGTTTCCAACTCCTGCGGATGTTCCATATTCATCGCCCAACACACCCGTTCCTCGGTTCCCATCAGGTTTATGGCGACGGGAAAGGATGACCCTTTGACATTCTCAAATAGTAGCCCAGGTCCTCCCGCTTGCAGCATTCGGTTGGATATCTCGGCAATTTCTAAATCAGGATCAACTAGCGCTGTAATTCGGCGTAATTGTCCCCGTTCCTCTAGAAGCTTGATGAATGTCCGCAAATCTCTCGCCATGGTTAAGATGTGTAAAGCTTTGTCTTCCTTTTATTATGGACTGATAAGTGGGTGCGATCGCCTGTGATGCTCTGAGAGAACAATACAATGATAGAAGTAAAGGCTCGATCAGTGTGGGCAAAGTGCGAGAGCTACTAAAGATGCCTACCCGCCTCGAAGTTGATGCATTCCTAAAAGCCAAAGGCATTGAGCTACACTACAATGAAGCTGACTTTGAAGCCGATCGCCAAACTCATGAGCAACTACACTCTTGATGAAAAACTGAACACGCGATGATTGTCGTGTCAGATACGTCGCCCATTTGTTATCTCTTGCTTATTGGTGAAATTGAGCTATTGCCTCAACTCTACGGGCAGGTGCTTATTCCCAGAATTGTTCAACAAGAATTGTCTAATGCACGCTCGCCTGTTTCTGTCCAAAACTGGAGCAATTGTCTACCCGAATGGTTAGTCGTTCAAACCCTTGAGATTCCCTCTAATAACGAGATATAACCTTAAAGTAAAGCTTTGTCTTCCTCTTATTATGGACTCATAAGCGGGTGCGATCGTGAGTGGTTGTCGAGGGAACACTTTACAAGAGATGGCAACACAGCAGATGTTATTCAAAAACTCCTCGCGTTCGGTACATCCCCACGTCACATTAGTAGATGTGACGGCACCTGTGATAAACCCCCTGTGTGGGTCGTGATATGTCAGATAATTCAAGCTTACCGTTGGCTAACCATTCTACCGCTATCGACCAAATTAGCCTTTGGGTCTACCAAACCATCCTGGATATTCAGCAGCAGCAACCGGAACTTCTGCATGAAAAATACAGGAACATCCAGTGGTGTAATTCCCGTTATCAATCAGCTATCTCAACCAAGCTGAAAGCAGAACTGGATAAGGTTGAAGACTGGGATGCCAAACTTCTTAAGGTACGACGATTCCTGCAAATTTTCCTCGTCCCAAACTATTTCCAAACTCCGGGGTTTGGGGAATTGGTGGCAAAAATTCATGCCTCGATACCCCACCCAAGTCAATCGACATCAAACGGATTAGTCGATGCCCAACTAATTCAACCTACCGCATCCCCGTCTCCTGTAGCCAGCCCTCCCCCCAGAATTGCTATCCTGCTGCTGGATGCAGAAAACTTACAACTGGATATCGAAACCGAAAAGTTCCTAGCAGGAATTTGCACTTATCCCATTCAAATAAAGGTAGCATTTGCCAATTGGCGCAGCCTAGGAAAGAAAGATTCCGAATTCCACAGTCGCGGGTACGAACTCATTCACGTTCCCCCAGGTAAGGATAGTGCTGATGTCAAAATGGCGACGGTTGGGTCTTCGATTTTCGTTCATTATCCCACAGCACGAGAAGTGTTAGTCTGTTCGTCAGATGGGGTTATGACCCATCTTTACAACACCCTTCAGACTCATGGATTAACGGTGTACCTTGTCCGGAAACAGAGGGATACCATAACGGTTTTAAACAGCAAAACCAACCAAACCAAAACCCATTCCTTAACTCCGTTGCCTACAATTCCATCTCTGGAGGAATTTATCACTCAGCTCAAAGATATTATCAAAGCAGAACAAACTCAAACAGTGAATCCTTGGATCAAACTCTCTACAATTTCCACTCGATTTCGGACTCAGCACAATATAACCATCAGTCAAGTTGTATCGACTCACTTCCCTGGAAAAAAAGCTAGAGATATTTTTATCGATTATCCCAATGAGTTTGTTATTCATCAACTGTCTGATGACTCAGAATTATATGTTACGATTTTTCAAGTTGAAAACCCTAATACGACCCTTGAAGATAATTCTGCCGCCTCTATAGAATCTCAAGCTCCAGAGCCACCTTTACCGCATCTTAAATCAAAAGTAGAGCTAGAACAGGCATTAATCCAAATTGTGAAGACATTAACGGTAAACTCTAGCCAGAACTACGTGCCTATCTCCAATGTGGGTACTGAGTTTCACAAGCAGTATAAACAAGCAATCACAAAAGTAATGAAAAGCTTAAACTTGGGGAGTAAATTTCTAAGTTTTTTGCAATCCTGTAGTGTTTTGAGTCTACAGAAGTCTGGAAAAGACTATCAAGTGACAGTTTGTACTCCAGCGAAAAAGAAAACAGTTAAATCACAAAAAACTACAGGTAAAGAAGTTGACTCAGCTCAAAGTAAGATTGATTTAGAGGAGGAATTAGAGAAGATTCTTATAAAAATACTCGCAAAACTAACTAAAGCGTCTGGGACAGATGCTATAGTGGTCAACGACCTGAAGAAAGAATTTTTATCTAAATACCAGATAACAGCAGATGCAAGTGTGAAGAATTTTCACGCCGATTCTAGCTTGATTAAATTCTTACGCTCTCGCCCAACCGTGTTTAGCTTAACCTTAGTCGATAAGGACTATCGAGTAGCGATCGCCCCTGGTGTCAACTGAAGATGAATCACGTTTATAGGCTTATTCTAGAGGTTATGCTGGAATTATCTGATTGATACACTGCCTGTTTTCCAGGGGCTGTTTGCGAAGTTCAGCTATTTGGCTCCCCTGTATCTGATAAATCGATGTCGGAAAAATTGCTCAAATCCTTGCAGGATAAGGCGGCGAGGTTCGGAACAGAACAATAAGCTCCTCAGCCATTTTACCAGATTTTCGCTGAGTGCTCATACTCCTGATAACCCTGAGAACAGAACAATAAGTTATCGTAGTGATCAAACTGGCGCACTATGCGGATGAGTTGCCATGCGAAAGCTTTTTTTACTGTGTTTGTTTGTATTGACCCTGGGCTTTGCCCTATTTAACTTTAAGGGTTTAGCCAGTCAAGGACAATATGAATCCATTGTGCTGGACTTTCGGGAAGATATCCCAGCGTCTCAGATTACCCAACAGGTGAGTGCGATCGCTCAAAACTACGGCGTCACTCCCCGACTCAATAGCGAATTTTCCACTACTGACAATATTTACATTCTGGAGGGCGATAAGCAATTACTACGCAATCTGAAAAAATCAGAACTATCAGCAGAAACCGAATATATTGAACCCAACTACATCTACAACGCCTTTTTCGTCCCTAATGACCCCGACTATAGCCAGCAGTGGAACCTGCGCAGCATTAATGCAGAGTCGGCGTGGGATGAAACCAAGGGAAGTGGTATAACGGTTGCCGTAATCGACACCGGTATTAGTCCCGTTCCCGATTTAAAGGATACCCAGTTTGTCAAAGGCTACGACTTTGTAAACGACCGAGTCGAAGCCAATGACGACCAAGGTCACGGCACCCACGTTGCTGGTACAGTTGCCCAATCCACTAATAACGGTTACGGCGTAGCGGGTGTAGCCTACGAAGCCACCCTCATGCCCTTAAAAGTCTTGGGTGCCAGTGGTGGCGGTACAGTTTCCGATATTGCCGAAGCCATTAAGTTTGCCGCTGATAACGGTGCTGATGTCATCAACATGAGTTTGGGCGGTGGCGGTGAAAGCCAATTGATGAAAGAAGCGATTAACTACGCCCACTCCAAAGGAGTTGTTATCGTCGCCGCAGCCGGAAACGCTAACCAAAATGCTGCCGCTTATCCTGCCCGTTATCCCCACGTTATCGGCGTTTCAGCACTAGATTCAGCCGGGAGTAAAGCCCCCTACTCTAACTTTGGTGCTGGAGTAGATATCTCTGCCCCCGGTGGCAGCGAAGCTGGTAAGATTGTGCAGAATACCATCGATCCAAAAACCAATACAGCCGTCTTTTTGGGGTTCAAAGGCACTAGTATGGCAGCTCCCCACGTTGCTGGTGTGGCAGCTTTAGTGAAAGCCAGTGGTATCACTGAACCGGATGAAGTGTTTCAAGTTCTCCAGCAATCTAGCCGCCGCATTGAAAATGACTCCCTGAATCACTTTGGTTCTGGGCACCTCGATGCCGCCGCCGCAGTGAAGCTGGCGCTACGGGGACAAATTACCTTCCGCGATTTCTTCCGTTGGTTGCAGGATAACGGCTATCTGAATCTGCGGTTCTGGATTGACGGCGGTGCTGTTGCCCTACTGCCCAAGGTTCTGATGGTTCTGGGTTCTTACCTACTTGCTTGGTTCTTGCGGAATTTCCTGTCCTTTGGCTGGAGTTTAAGCGCTGGCTTAGTTGCCGGAAGTTCGGGACTGTTCTTCCTGCGCGGTTTCTATATCTTTGACTTACCTCAGTGGCCCCTCCGGGTGATGGGCAGTTCAATTCCTGAACTGGGTACGGCGGTTCAAGGTAGCGCTGTGTTAAACCCACTTTTTGCTAGCGTGCTGATTCCATTTATTCTGGTGGCACTATTCCTGGGACACCCGCAATGGAAATGGGTAGCAATTGGTTCGGCGCTAGGTGTTGCCAGTTGTTTGGCAGTAAGTGCGGTGATGTCTCCTAGCGTTCTGTGGCTGGGGAGTGGCATTATGGCGCGTGTGTTCTTAATGACGAATGCCGTCCTGTGCTTTGGACTTGCTTACTTAGCTAGCAAAAGAGAGGGGAAATTCGCATGAGCGTTAATATCACTGGCGTCATCGAACACAAAGATGTGGGGATGGGTGCTTGGGCATTAGTTGCAGATTCGGGGGAAACCTACGAATTGAAAGATGCTCCATCTGAGTTACAGCAACCTAACTTGAAAGTAACAGTAAAAGGAAAAGTACGAGAGGATATTATGACTGTTGCCATGATTGGTCCGGTGCTGGAAATAAAGTCCTTTGAGGTACTGGATTAGACCTTTTAGACTAACAGTCTTTATAGCTGGGGATTGGACGGTAAACTCTTTGGGTATCCGTCCAATCCCTGATTTTTTGCTCATTGGCACTAACCCAAACAAGCTGCTAAATCTTCATCGGGTGTAGTAATCGCCTGGAGGTTGTACTTCTGTGACAGTAACTTAAATACATTTGGCGAGATAAAAGCTGGCAGTGTGGGACCTAAGCGGATATCTTTAATTCCCAAATACAGCAGGGTTAGCAAAATGGCTACCGCTTTCTGTTCGTACCACGAAAGAATCATGGATAACGGCAATTGATTTACATCAACCTTAAAGGCATTCGCTAAGGCTAAAGCAATTTGAATAGCAGAGTACGCATCATTGCACTGACCCACATCCATTAACCGAGGAATACCACCGATATCTCCCAAGTCTTTATCAAAGAAGCGGAACTTACCGCAAGCAAGCGTCAAAACTACACAATCGTTCGGTACTTTTTCGACAAATTCGCTGTAGTAGTTGCGGACTGGTTTAGCACCATCACAACCACCGACTAAGAAGAAGTGGCGAATCGTTCCCTTCTTAACTGCGTCAATCACGTCACTTGCAACACTAAGTACCGCATTCCGCGCAAATCCGGTCATCACTTGGCGCGGTTCCCCATCGTCTGTAAAACCGGGTAACATTTCGCCGTGAGTATAAATAGAAATACCCGTGTCTACGGTTTGTTTGAGAAGTTCTTCAAGTTCTTTGAGGTCGTGACCTGATACTAAAATAGCTTTGCCTTTTTTGGCATTGAGAGGAACAGGGGTGGGAATGGGATGACCGTAAGTTTCAGTATTACCTGCATCGAGAAGTTCCATTGCCCGCAGATTAATTTCACCGACTTGCAGGGCAATGCTTACCCAGTCATCAAGGCTGAGATCTTGGCGTCCGAGATTGGCTAATGTTTCGTGGAAGAAGGCATACACTCGGTCATCCTCTTGACCCAGTTCTTGGGCATGGTAGACGTAGGCAGCGATTCCTTTGATTCCGTAAATGATAGTCAGTTTCAGGGAGAAAATATCAACGTTTTTCGCGGCTTTGCTGATAAAGTCAAATTCAATATCTCTACCTTGTTGGACTAAGCCGTCTAGGGTAGTCGGTGGTTCAAAGGATGCCAAATCAGAATAGTCTACAGGGGGGGCGATTAACTGGATTTGAGTTTTTAAATCTTCACGCAGTGCGATCGCTTGATGGATGTAGTTGACAAAGCTCTCTGGGTTGAAGTTTACATTAGTCAGGGTAGAAAAGAGCGTTTCGCAGGTAAAGACATCGGCGTTGCGCGTTGAGATACCCAAGTGACGGGCGCGGATTGCCACTTCACCCAATCCTCGCAGGCAGTGAGTCAGCAAGTCTTGCAGGGCATCGACTTCTGGGCTTTTCCCGCAGGAACCCCACTGATAGCATCCTTGTCCTCCGGCGGTTTGTTCGCACTGGCTGCAAAACATAGGTCAGGTTTCCTTTTTCCTCATCTATGCTCACTGTAGGATGGGTAAAGAGAAAGCGCCTTGACTTAAGTCAAGGGAGGTGTGGGGGTGAGGGCACTAGACTTTTGTCGGTGAGTAATTTTAAATGGTGCAAAATGTGAGTTAAGGAATAAATTCCGTTACCACTCTATCTCCACTAGCACCACTGCTAACGACAATACTTTGATCCTGAAGTTTACCCACTGCCGTCGCACCCGTTACGTTAAAGGGTGGATCAATTTGTTTGTAAATTACGTTCCCCGAAGCTTGGATATTCTGAGTTGGAATCTCCCACCTCATTTGATTGGCGTAGAGTTCAGCTTGGTTGCGACTGCCAACACCTTGAACACCACCTGTCAAATTAGCCACGTTTTTCTCCAAATCAACCTGACCCTGATTGGCGGTAAGTACGACGTTCTCTTTCTGATGAAAAATTTTGACCGGTTGGTCTGAAAGTACCGTTTCAGTATTCAAGTTCCAGATAGCTGAATTGGTAGATATCAAAACGGGTGGGTCTACGGATGTGAATTGAGCGTTCTGCTTGAGGATTGCAACCTTGGTTTTCAGATTATACTCAGACTGATCTGCCTCTACCCGTTCTATCACAGTCTTGTCTTTGTATCGTTCCATCCGGGATCGCTGGTCTCCAATCAATTTCTGCTCTTTGATTTGCCAGACCAGATGTTCTGTTTTCATCTGCAAGTTCGGGTTTTTAGAAAGTGCTGTAACCGACCCTTTCAAGTCCACTTGCTGCTTGCGAGTGATATAGCGTCCTTCTTTTGCCGAAGCCTCAATTTGTTCAGGATGGATGCCTTTCAAGTTGTTGCGCACCACTAACAAATCGTCCTGAGGATACCATTCCAGCTCATCACCCTTGAATACAGTGCCGTTGCGGGTGTCAGTGGCAGTAATCTTCCCTTTCAGCAGGATTGTTTTCCCATCCTCTTGAACTTCACCGCTATCGGCTGACACTTGCACAACCAATTTGCCATCTTGGAACAAGTCCCCCGTTGGCTTTTCAATCAGAGCGGTTTTTTTATCGTTAATGTAGGTGGCTTTTTCTGCTTTGACTCGCCATAGAGGATGCCCTTTTTCATCAAACTGATCTAAGGTGACATTGTTAAAGACGAGACTTCCTTCAATTTCCGTTGCTGACGTATCTTTATCTAGCTTCTTAGCGGTGCGGCGGTCAGACTGACAGGCGGATAGGGAAGTCAGTGCCAACAGACATAAACTGAAAGCAAAAAAATTTTTGAAACTCAAAATCATTGAGGACAAATTTGTATTGAATCCAGACACCAGCCATTAGTCATCAACTTTTGAAGGACTAATGACTAATGATTAATGACTAGTTACTAATGACCCATTGATTGTTCTTCTGGTTCGTCCATCATGCCGATACCGGACAATGGACGGTAGGTGTAGTTTTGTCGGGGTGTCTTGCGGATAGTGTCTTGGATTTGATCTAGATCGATGTAGCGATCTGCAACGTTAATGAGACTATCGCTAGTCATTGAACGCAAACTCACTACCTCAACCCGAACCCCCCGATAGCTGACAGCATCTACGGCATATGCCAAATCACCATCGCCACTGACAAGAACGGCGGTGTCGTAGGAACCCACCAGTGCCATCATGTCTACGGCAATTTCTACGTCTAAATTGGCTTTTTTCGAGCCATCGGGTAGCTGTACCAAATCCTTGGCAATAACTCGATAACCGTTACGGCGCATCCACAGCAAAAAGCCCTGTTGCTTTTCGTTAGTGCGATCGACGCCCGTGTAAAAGAAAGAACGCAGCAATCTTGAACCTGCGGTTAAACGAACCAACAACTTAGTATAGTCAATTTCAATTCCCAGTTGCAAGGCAGCATAAAACAAGTTTGAACCGTCAATGAAAATAGCTACCCGACCGCGATTTTCTAAAACTTGTTCAGGTGTAAAAATTGGATCAGTATTAAAGTTATTCAACATTATTGTTATGCCTCGGTTTTTTATGTTAAAAACGGTAGATGCCTCCTTTTTCCACAATTTCCACCTTGGGTAACCCGTCAGTTAATCTCGTGTGGAAGGCGACGGAACAAGCTTAAGCTTGACTCCAATCGCGAAAAAACAGGTTTTGGCGTATCCAAGCTCTGCTTAGAGGGAAAAATCCCCCATAGAGCGTGAGTCGGATAGGTTGCTGAATTTTTAATGAGAGCTTTTTCGTAAATGTCAATTGGATAGCCTAGCTTTTGGTAAATAGCGGTGCTGATATTGGCAATAATCGGTGAGAGTAGATAAGCTGCTAGTCTAACTGATTCCCAGATTGTGTACAATACCTGATCGACGGATTGCTGTTTCCCTTGCTTATAGGAGTTCCAGAGTACTTGGTCGTCCAAAAACTTGTTACAAGCTTCTGTCCGGATCAATATCTGGCAGCAACCTTTACTAAAAGTTGGGGCTTTGTCAGCTTTCGCAATCCACTCCCTCAATTTTAGACGGATGGCATTGGGAGAGTGCTCCCCTAAAATTGCTTGAGTTGGGATAGCCGACACTGAAGCCCTACAGTATTTGTTCGCTTTATCCAATATTCCCTTGAGCCAGTTTCCGCGATCGCCTACAAGATCAGTATTCACACTATTATTAAAACGAATTTCGCGAAAGCCCCCATCTTGGCTCAACTTTGTCCCATTGAGGAAGTCGTAGCAAATCGCCTCAGTACCATAACCCTCGATCAACTCCTCTAGATTGAGGGTTTTATCGAGAATTTTTCTCATTTTCTGACTATATTCCGTTAGGAAGCCATGACCGCATACTTGTGCGACAATTGTAAGCTCTTCTGAACCTAGCATGACAGACCCGCAAACAGTATGAAATTGCAGAATATCTTTATTAATGAGAACACCCTCCCGCCAATTCGCTTTTAAATTCTAGTGTACGGCTACGAGTACCAACTCTCGTCGATAAATCTACTCGGCTTTACTTAGCATTTTTAGCAGAAAACGTATCAATTACTACAAAGAATTCCATAACCTTACTCAAGGTTGTTTAAAAAAATTGAAATAACTCTAAAAAAGATATTAATTCTCAATATTGGGGATCGCGGCTGCTTTATCTGAGATGCATTGAGAGCCGTCAGTCCCTGAAGCAGTTTGTCAAACCCGTAAATAGCTAAGTATCGTAAAGAAAGATTAACTAGGGCGAGGATCGTTGCAACCTAGGATTTGGTGCGCAAACAATCTCGTTTGATACTTCGCGATTGAATGGAACGATAATAATGGTACGAATAACGAGTCATCCTTGTCTTCTGACACCGGGAGAACTAAAACCCGAGTCTCCCTTGTTCGTATTTTTACCGGGGATGGATGGAACGGGTCAGTTGTTGCGATCGCAGACCCAAGGCTTAACCCAAGCATTTGATGTTCGATGCTTGGCAATTCCTCCCGACGATCTCAACCACTGGGATGACCTCACCGACGAGGTGATACACCTCATTGAAGCAGAATTGACCGAGCGCCCTTCTCGTTCAGTGTATCTGTGTGGGGAGTCCTTTGGGGGCTGTTTGGCGCTAAAGGTCGCACTGAGAGCTTCTCATCTGTTTGACCGAATTATTCTGAGCAATCCAGCAACCTCCTTCAGTCAGCAACCTTGGTTCCTGTGGGGATCACCGTTGATTAGCTGGCTACCAGGCAATTTTTACAGCCTATCCGCTTTAGGATTTTTACCCTTTTTAGCCTCACTAGACAAGCTAGCCCCGAGCGATCGCCGCGCCCTTTTAGATGCCATGCGCTCTGTGCCTGCAAAAACCGCGAATTGGCGCTTGTCGATGTTGAAGGAGTTTAATGTTGACGAAGGGCAACTCGAACGCTTGACTCAACCCATCTTGGTTATAGCCAGTGCTGCTGATCGGTTATGGTCTTCATTACCAGAAGCCAAGTACCTGGTTGAATGCCTACCCAACGCCAAGATGTTGGTATTACCTCACTCAGGTCATGCCTGCTTGCTAGAAGCAGCCGTAAACCTCTTTGAGATTCTCAACGACCATGATTTCTTAGATTCTTCTGTTTTTGCACGAGCAACAGCAACCAGTTCAACGGAAATTATTGGGGTCTAAGCGACGATTAGAACGCACCCGGCTTCCCCCACGCAACTGGGTACCTGTGCCACCGTCGGCTGGGTCTAAAAACGGTCGTAGGTTAATGCTATCGGCGGAACGCCCAATCGGGGTTTTGCCCATTCCCAAAGCAGATAGCCCCTCATTTAACACTTGATTCACTAACTCGGAACTCCTACCCCCTTCTACAAACGTTGCTACCGCATCGGTTTGCTCACCGCTATCGGCAACGGTTAAGTTTTCAAACACAAGGTCGCGGGTTTGCTGGGGATCTTGACCGGGAGGCACGGTCAGCACAATTTGACAGGCAGAATTTTTCTGGGTGGTGACACAGATGATATCGTAATTGTTTTCGACACCCGTTTGCATTTCTAGCAAGCCATCCGAGCGGTAAAATTCTAGACGCCTGCTGATCTCGTTACAGCGCCGTTCTGCTGACCAGCCACCGCCCATAGCACTGGGAGTTGCCCAAGGATAAGTTTGACCGGGTTGGCTTTCAGGATGGTACATCACACTATACTCCCCATCCACGAATTGGCAGGTAAACCGAGGAGCATCGGAGTCATTGGCTTCAGATTGAGTATCTTGAGCTAATGTAGTTTTAGGGGATAGCTGGGATTGGACATCAGTGGATGTTTGGGAGCCGTTTGCGGCAAAGGCGCTATTGCCTGTTAAGAAAATTGCAGTACTGGCTGACAAACCAAGGGTTTTAATTAATAAAGACATTCGCTCTGATTTGGGAGTATACTGCGAGAATCTCATAGAATCCATCCTTCAGTATTTAATTGGGATTGCGGCTACCAGGGTTTAGCTCGATAAAGCAGAGTGATCGCCGTTGGGGGTTGGCAGACGGTCGGGGGTAATTTAACCCGTAGACGGAAGCATTGGGATAGTGGTTCCCCATTTACCCTGATTCTATTACCACAAAAAGCTGACTTTAAAAAGATTGCCTGTTGATATTAATCAGTTTGCTGATGTTTGATTAAATGGGTTAATGTCAACAAATCTTTATCATGTCGTTAAGAAGCTTTATACTACCAAAGGATACTAGATAAGGAGCAAAGACAACGATGTCGGAGGCCACAAAGCCGCTGACAGTACCCAGAGAGTTTCTGGGTCCTCCCGATGACTTTAATCTAACTTTACTAATGTTCATAGTAGCGATCGCCTTGATCGTTTTCTCAACCTGTGGATATTGGTTGTGGGATTGGTACGAGCCGTTCTGCTTTGGCATTAACGTCTTGGCATTGCACATGGCAGGAACGGTTATTCACGATGCTTCTCACAATGTCGCTCACAAAAATCGCATAGCAAATGCGCTGATGGGTCATGGGAGTGCGCTGATGTTGGGCTTTGCCTTCCCAGTATTCACGCGAGTCCACATGCAGCACCATGCCAATGTTAACGACCCCGAAAACGACCCGGATCACTTTGTTTCAACGGGGGGTCCTCTATGGCTAATTGCCGCTCGTTTTTTTTATCACGAGATTTTTTTCTTTAAGCGTCGGTTGTGGCGCAAGTACGAGCTGTTGGAATGGTTCTTAAGTCGCTTATTTGTGGCAAGCATCATCTATCTGGCTTGTCAGTACGACTTTTTGGGCTACATCATGAATTTTTGGTTTGTACCAGCATTAGTGGTGGGTCTAGCCTTGGGCTTGTTTTTTGACTATCTGCCCCATCGCCCATTTAAAGAACGCGATCGCTGGAAAAATGCCAGAGTTTATCCGAGTCCCATTCTCAATATTATGATTATGGGGCAAAACTACCACCTGATTCACCATCTGTGGCCCTCCATTCCCTGGTACAAATATCAGCCAGCCTATCGCGCAACCAAGCCTCTTTTAGAAGAAAAAGGCTGTCACCAATCTCTGGGACTGCTAAAGGGCAAAGATTTCCTGAGTTTTGTTTATGACATCTTTCTGGGAATCCGCTTTCATCACAAACCGTCGAAAAAGGAAGTAAAAGAGGTTTAATTCGGTTGTGGATAATCCCCTAAGGACATCTACTATGTAAGGAGGAATAGAGCGATCGCGTTACCCGCACACCGCACACTAGTCGGAGGAGTTGACCTTGGAGCTAAAGGAACGCTTACACGAACACCTGACTCAAGTGGTGCGCGATCGCGATCCTTATCTGGCAACGGCTGGGCATTTTTACGTCCAGCAATACATCCGCCAACAGCTAGAACAGTGGGGCACAGTAGAAACCTACGAGTTCCAAGTGCGGGGAAAAACTCATTTCAATCTAATCCTTAATTTACCTCCCTTCAATGGGAATAAGGCAGAATTACCGCCGATTTTGATAGGTGCTCATTACGACGCCGTACCTGGAACCCCTGGTGCTGATGATAATGCCACGGGCGTTGCTGTACTGCTGGAATTGGCAAAAGCCTTTGCTACCCAACCGCTCAGACATCCCATTCGACTGGTTGCCTTTGATATGGAAGAATACGGGATGCTGGGAAGTTCGGAATATGCTGCCTACTTACAGCAACAACAGCAACCCCTGCGCTTGATGCTTTCTTTAGAAATGCTGGGCTATTGCGATTCAACCCCCAATTCACAACGCTATCCACCGGGACTGAAATACATTTACCCCAATCGCGGCAATTTTATCGGTTTGATTGGTAATTTATCCACAATCCCCGACATGATACGCCTTAATCGCAGTATTCGGAACGTGGGAATTCCTAGTGAGTGGTTGCCTGTACCGAATCGAGGGGTAATGATTCGCGCTACCCGCCTGAGTGATCATTCTCCCTTCTGGGATCGGGGTTATCGGGCAATGATGGTAACGGACACGGCGTTTATGCGGAATCCTCACTACCATCAGCCGAGCGATCGCATTAATACCCTTGACTTAGATTTTCTCACGGGTGTCTGTCGTGGCTTAATAACTGGTATTCAAAATTTCTGATGTCAAGAGATTTTACCAAATCCCCCTGCTAATCCAAAGGGAGGAGTATCCCGTGCAGTTTGTTTCAATCCCTGATAGGGATTAAGTGGAGTTTAAACATTGGTGAGTGGTTCTTTGCGCTGCCTTTAAAAAGTTTCAATCCCTGATAGGGATTAAGTGGAGTTTAAACCGCAGGCATCCAGAACCCTTGCTGTATTCAGTTTTCAAGGTGCATTGGTGACAGACTCCCCCTATAATAGCATTCCAGAGCCAAAGCTTGACAAGAGTAAATTTAAAAATAGCCTGAAATCTATTCATAGCAAAGCTTTCAGAAGCCGTGACACCCTCCTTTAAAAGGCAAAAGCTGCAAACCCTTGTGGAATAAGGAATGCAGCCCCAAAAATCAATCCCCTTCAGAAAACACCTACCGATTGTCACCTTAAGCCCCAAAATCAGAATTGGCTGAGTTACGGCAAGACTGGGATGCTTGATTAGCTCAACTACTACCTAAACTGGCAAACTCCGTCTCGGATTAAAATTCTCAACCTCTCGTAGCTTTTCGTAGAGTTCTCTCGCTTGCGGATTTGGATCTTTGGGAACCACAATTTGAAGTTCCACTAACTGATCACCTCGTACCCCATCAATCGGGTAGCCTTTACCAGCAAGGCGCAGTCGCTGACCTGACCGGACTCCTGAGGGAACATTCATTTTTACCCTACCATCGAGAGTCGGCACTTCTATCCGTCCTCCCAATACAGCTTCCGCTGGCGTCACGGGTAGCTGACAAACAATATCAGACCTGTCTACCTGAAAGAAGGGATGGGGTGCCACGGTAATAATTAAAAAGAGATTACCGCCTGCAATGCCCTGACCTTTGAGCCGAACTCGCTGTCCCGTCACCATACCCGGAGGCAACTCTACTTCTATCGATCGCCCATCTTCCAAGCGAATCCGCTCGAACCCCCCTTCATAGGCTTTTTCTAACGGCAGCGTCAGCCGCGCTTCCACGTCTTTGGGAGTGGGACGGGCGTTAACGGTGTAAGCAGTTTTGCTCGTTCCCGGTCGGAAGGAATCCGATGAGCTAACCCGAACGCCCGTGCGTTCAGTAGTGGTGGCTGTACGAGGTGGACGGCGTCCAAGAAGTTGCTCAACAAAGTTGTTAAAATCGCCAAACTGACTGTAATCAACTTCCTCGGTATAGGTGCGACTTGTGCCGTTACGACTGAATGCAGTTCTGGCTGTGCTTGCTTTGGGGGCTTTACGATTAAATCCTTTCTTCTTCCAAAACTGACTAAACTGATCATACTGCGATCGCCGGGTGGGGTCAGAAAGTACCTCGTTCGCCTCGTTGATATCCTTAAATTTTTCCTCAGCGGTTTTATCTTCGGGATTCACATCCGGGTGATACTTCCGCGCTAGCCGCCGAAACGCCTTCTTAATTTCCTCACCGGTTGCATCTGCGGGGATTCCTAAAATCTCGTAATAATTCCGAAAGTTTTGCATTGTCGTTCGTCATGGGTCATGGGTCATGGGTCATGGGTCATGGGTCATTAGTCATCATGAGCTGTCACTCACAACGAAGTCATGAAAACTACTCTCCCCTGAACCTTTTGTGTATTTCCTCTTCCTATTCTCAAAACAGTCTCTCATGGGCGATTGCTCATAACGAAGGATCAAAATCCTAATGCCCTGTTCCCCACTCCCTATTTCAAAACCGATGTTAGTGAAAGACAAATGACTCATGACGCACGACTACTGACTCCTTAGAACCAGTCATCATCCTCTTCATCCCAATCATTCTCTAAAGGAGCAGGACGCGATCGCTTGCGAGTGTATCCACCCGTCCCAACACCGTAGTCGTAGGGTTGATAGGGATCGCGGCGGGTATCCCGCTCCCGCTCCGGCTCTCGATACTGATACTGATACCGATCCCGCTCTCGTTCATCCTCTCCAGAGAAGGCGCGGCGAATGGAACCAAAAAAGTCATCATCTTCTTCGTCAGAGTAGGCTAGTTGCACCTCGCGCTTGAGTTCGTAGAGAACATCTTGAAGGTCGGATTGGGCGCGGTCGATGGCACGGTCATCGTTGCGGGCGATCGCTTGACGGAGTTCCTGTACCAAGGCTTCAATTTTCCGTCGATAACCGCTTGCAAACTGGCTACCAAAATCCAGCGTCACCTCTTTAAGTTGCCGTTCCGCGTCATTAGCGATAGTGTCAGCTCGATTGCGCTTTTCTACCCGTTCCCGCTGTTGTCGGTCTTCCTGGGCAAATTCTTCGGCTTCCCGAATCATCTGCTGAACTTGGGATTCACTCAAGGTAGACGCCCCTTGAATCATCACACTTTGTTCCCGACCGGTAGTTTTATCAAGCGCCGTCACCTGCAAAATACCGTTGGCATCAATATCAAATGCCACCTGCACTTGAGGAACTCCTCGCGGCGCTGGGGGAATACCCGTTAGTTTAAACCGCCCTAGAGACTTATTATCCGCAGCCATTTCCCGTTCCCCTTGCAGGACGTGAACTTCTACCAGCGTCTGATTGTTTTCAGCGGTAGAGAAGATATCCGATCGCCTGACTGGGATGGTAGTGTTGCGGGGAATCAGCTTTTTCATCACCCCACCAATGGTTTCCAGTCCCAAGGACAGGGGTGTTACATCTAAAAGCAGGACATCCTTCACTTCATTACTGAGGATTCCCGCCTGAATTGCCGCCCCCACTGCCACAACTTCATCGGGATTCACGTTTTGATTCGGCTCTTTATCAATAAAGCTGCGTACTAGTTGCTGCACCAGGGGAATGCGGGTAGAACCTCCCACTAATACCACTTCATCGATTTGCACGGGTGTTAAGCCTGCATCTTTGAGGGCGCGTTTGAGGGGACGGCGCAAGCGACTGACCAATTCTCCGCACAGTCCCTCGAACTGGGGGCGGGTGAGTCGGCTTTCTAGATGCTTGGGTCCATCCTCGGTTGCGGTGATAAAGGGTAAGTTAATATCGGTGACTCCTACCCCTGAAAGCTCAATTTTGGCTTTTTCTGACGCTTCCATCAGTCGCTGTAGTGCCTGACGATCGCGTCGCAAATCCACGCCCTCAGATTCTAAAAACTGTTCGGCTAGCCAGTCAACGATTTTGCGATCGAAATCATTGCCTCCGAGTTGGGTATCACCGCTGGTAGATTTAACTTCAAATACGCCCTCCCCGACTTCCAGGATCGAGACATCAAAGGTGCCGCCTCCCAAGTCAAAAACGAGAATTGTTTGGCTCTCTTGGCGATCTAAGCCATAGGCTAAGGCTGCGGCTGTGGGTTCGTTGAGAATGCGCAGAACCTCTAACCCCGCAATTCGTCCTGCATCTCGCGTCGCTTGTCGTTGTGAATCATTAAAGTAAGCGGGGACGGTAATCACTGCCCCCGTCACATCTTCCCCCAAGTAGCGAGTGGCTTCATCGGCTAACTTCCGCAAAACCATCGCCGAAACTTCTTCGGGGGCAAATTCCTTCTTCAGGCGGGGACAGCGAATTTTAATGTTGCCCGCCTCATCGCGGCGAACGGTGTAAGCAACTCGCTTGGATTCTGGATTGAGTTCGGTGTACTTGCGCCCAATGAATCGTTTGACCCCATAAAAGGTATTTTGGGGATTGAGTACCCCTTGGCGGCGTGCCATTTGTCCGACGAGACGTTCCCCATCCTTGCTGAAACCAACCACGGAAGGGGTTGTCCGCATACCTTCTGAATTGGCAATTACCACCGGCTTGCCGCCCTCCATGACCGCTACCACGGAGTTTGTTGTCCCTAGGTCAATGCCGACTACCTTGCCCATCCGTGTTTTTATCTCCTCTCGCTGTTGGTGCCAACTTACTCAACGATTTCATTTATCCCATGTACTGCTGACAATAGGGTTCCTGATTGGTCGCGATTTTTCTAAAGTTTAATCGCAAATGACGCCTCTATTGTCAGTTGCTCTAATAAGCTGTACGTTTCTGTGTTGCTGACCCTATTGTATCGTTACAGTCCTCTGCCCTACAGGTGGGGAGGCAGAGGGGCTGGGGAGAAGAGTAAAGCTCAAAAATCTTCGTTTCTCCGCGTCAGTCTCAACCCGTCAACTTAAGGTTGACAGCCCACTAGGTTGCGGTAAACTTCTCCAATATTGTTGAGCATCCTATCTTCTCCTGCCTTGTCACCAATTTCAGTGGCAATGGTTAGGGCTTGTTGATAATTTTCCAACGCTTGTAGGTACTGTCCCAGGTTGCCGTAAGCTAAAGCAATACTGATGAGAACAACTGCTTCCACTTACATACCAGTATCAAAAAGTCATGTCATACTTAAACTAAAAGAAAAAATGGATAAATAAGCATGACTTGACCGGAGTAGCAAGCGGCTATACGACCGATAGAGATGTAGCAGCCGCACAAGTAGTCTGCATTCGTGGACTTGCAGCCGTGGGACACACGGTAAAAATGCTTTCTGAGGGTAAATTCACCGAAATCCCCGCGAAGAAAGAATCCTCACCCCTTTAGGCGTGAGGAGTGCCAATTTTCATTGCGCTACCAGCTTTCGTGCAATGTGGCAATTTGCCATTTCCTTCTACTGGGCAGCGGAGGAGTTTACCTCGGTGGCTAATTCCTCATTCGTGGGTAATTCCAGGCAGTATCCTGCACCGTACACCGTTTTGATGTATCTGGGATGGCGGGGATCAGGTTCTAGCTTAGTTCTTAGGTGGCGGATATGTACGCGGATGGTTTCGATATCATCATCAGGATCGTAACCCCAAACTTCTTTGAGAATTTCACTGGGAGAAACTGTTTGACCGTGGCGCTGAAGCAAGCAGTGCAGGAGTTCAAACTCCAGATGAGTGAGTTTAACCGTCTTCTCGAACCAAATGGTTTCAAACCGTTCGGGAATTAGTGTCAAAGGACCATAGTTGAGAATTTCCGAATGCTTGGCTGCTTGAGGAATGCGGTCAGTGCGGCGCAGTAAGGCTCGCACCCGTGCCAGCATTTCTTCCAATTCAAAGGGTTTGGTCAGGTAATCATCAGCACCGGCATTAAAGCCTTCTACTTTATCTTGAGTTTGCCCCAAGGCTGTCAACATCAGTACCGGAATTTCAGCAGTACGCTGATCCCGCCGCAGCCGTTGGCATACGGTGAAGCCATCAACTTTGGGCAGCATCAAGTCAAGCATAATCAGGTCTGGCTGGATTTGCAGCGCTAGTGCCTGACCCTTGATACCATCGGATGCTTGACTAACATCATAACCAGCCATCTCCAGATTGATGGAGACTAATTCTGAAATTGCAGGATCGTCGTCGATTACGAGAATGCGAGGCATCACTAAGGAGTTTTCGCTGATGGTGTTTGTTACTGTTCTATAAGAACTGTTAGCAGAGGATAAGAATCCTGTACTGATTATAAGGGGTGAATATAAACTTCTTCTGAAGAAAATCGGGATTTGCTGACTTTTGAACGGTAATCAGGTATTATTTAGAGGCATCTTGGTACGTTTACTCTAATGTAACCGAATGTAACCGAAGTTACCATTCTTTGACCAAAAAAAATACAGGGGTTCAGGAGTTCAGAATTCTTGTAAACTTTTAGCTGACTGCCTTAAAGCAGCTTATAGGGGCAGTTATCACCAATCTTGGTCTTTTGGTGGCTTTTCAGCCTTTTCCGATTCTTCAGGCTTTTTGGCAGATTTTTCCTCTTCTGCCCGCTTGCGTTCGGCATCTAGCAGGCTCTGTGCCTGGTTTTTTGCCTCCTTCGCTTCTCGGTAATCTGGCTTGTAGCGCAAGGCTTTGTCATAGGAGTCGATGGCTTGGGGGTATTGGTTGAGGTTGAACAGAGCATTGCCGCGACTGTACAACGCTTCGTAGTGACTGGGTTTGATGCTAATGGCTCGATTGTAAGACGCGATCGCATCTTGGTATCGTTTTAAGATATAGAGGATGTTGCCTCGGTTGTACCAAGCTGGGTCAGAATTAGACTTTAACTGAGTTGCTTTATCGTAAGAGTTCAGCGCTTCGTCGTAACGCTGCAACTGGTGCAGCGCCCAACCACGACCGTACCAGGCTTCGTAATCGTTCGGCTGGTATTTAATGGCTTGGTCAAAAGAGGCTATAGCATCTTGATATTGTTTTAAGTTATTTAAAGCACTACCCCGACTGTACCAAGCCCGGAAAAAGTTAGGCTGGAACTGAACGGCTTGGTCGTAAGAGTCCACCGCTTCTTTGTACTTTTGTAAATTGATAAAGGCGTTGCCGCGCTGATACCAGGCTGGGGAATAGTCGGGTTTGTATTCTAGGGTTTTATCGTAGGATTTGACAGCATCTTCGTACTGGCGCAGATTGTGCAAAGCCCAGCCACGCTGATACCAAGCTGGGGAATAGTCGGGTTGGATGTCTAAGGCTTGGTCAAAGGACGCGATCGCGGCAGAATATCTCTGTAACTTAATCTGTACATTGCCCCGACTTTCCCAAGCGTCCAAATCGTCGGGTTCAGTTTTCAAGGCAGTATCAAAGGCATTGATAGCTTCTTCGTACCGTTGCAACAAATCAAATGCCTTGCCTCGACCTTTCCAAGCTGCTACATAATCTGGCTGGATTTGAATGGCTTTGTCATAAGCATCAAGGGCATCTTCATAACGCTTTAACGCCAAAAAGGTATCCCCTTGACCCTGCCAAGCTTCAGTATAGTCCGGTCGGATTTCCACAGCTCGATTGTAAGCCTGAAGCGCATCATCATACCGCTTTAACTGAATCAGCGTTTCACCTCGGTTGTACAAATCGGTAGCGTTGGCAGAGTTAATCCAATTGACGGTAAAAACGGTTGCCGTCCCGACTAAACCCACCGCACCGATGGCAATTAAAACCTTGTAAAGAACAGGTTTGATGGGTTTGGGTCGAGTAACGGCAGGTTTTGGAGGTAAGGCAACGGTGGCGTTGGTTGTTTGGGTTAAATCCTTGAGGGCTTGTAAAGCGGCATCGGCTGAGGGGTAACGCTCGCGGAAGTCGTAGCGTATCATTTTGTCTAAGACTTTAGCGAATTGGGGGCTAACTGATGCCCGATCCCGCCAGGTAATTTCACCCATATCCGGGTCAGTTGGCAGTTCATTAGGCTCTAAACCCGTCAGGGCAGTAATTCCCACCATGCCTACCGCATAGATATCACTACTCAATCGGGGATTGCCGTTGGCTTGTTCGCTGGGACGATAGCCAGGAGTGCCAATTGCGACGGTAAAATTTGTCTGTTTTCCCTGCTGCACTTGGGTACTCACTTGTTTGACGGCACCAAAATCAATCAAAATCAACTTGCCGTCTGACTTGCGCCTGATGATATTGCGGGGATTAATATCGCGGTGGATGACGTTATGTTGGTGAACGTAGTCGAGAATTTCCAAGATGTCCTGCAATAAGGAGATTACTTGGTCTTCGCTGAGGCGTTTTCCGGGTGTTAGTTCGTGACTGAGGTCATCCCCTTCAATGAATTCTTGTACTAAATAAAATTCCTGATTTTCCTCAAAATACGCAAAAAGCTGGGGAATTTGTTCGTGGTGTCCCAACTGAAGCAACATTTTCGCTTCTGTCTCAAATAGACGCCGCGCTGTTTGCAAGGTGAAGGGGTCGGTGGCTTGCGGTTTTAGTTGCTTGACGACACAATAATGGTCGCCCGGTAAATGCTGGTCTTGGGCAACAAAGGTCGTCCCAAACCCGCCTTGTCCGAGTTGACGGATGATTTTGTAGCGTCCACCGATTATTTGTCCGAGACCCGAGTTCATGGGGGTTTACCGAAAGAATGCAGGCATTGCCATGATGACATACTCGATTTTTGCACAGAACTTTAGAAGATTCCGGATAGTGACGGGGGAGATAAGCCCAGACTAGAATTGGGTTAAGGCTTAAACCCTATGACATGAATCCACAAAAATATAGAGGTATTCTGACAAAATGGAAGGATGAGAGAGGTTTCGGTTTCATAAAACCCGATACTGGAACGCGAGAGGTTTTCCTTCATATCACTGTGCTTAAGGGAGCAGGTCGCCGTCCGAGAGTTGGAGATGCTATTTATTATGAGCTAACAACTGAAGCCAATGGAAAAGTTCGTGCCTCTAATGCTTCAATTGAAGGAGTTGCATCTAGCTCTGTGCCGAAAAAGCTAAAAAAGAAGAGCTTTGGGTTAATTCCAACGGTTATCACGGTTTCTGTCCTGGCTATTATTGCTCTTTTCGAGAAATTTACTGGTAGCAATTCTCCCTCTCTAGTTACATCTGTCAATTCTCCTCCTCTAATTACATCCGTTCCAAGACCAGGATGTAACATCAAAGGCAATATCTCTATTGAAACGGGAAACAAAATTTATCACGTTCCAGGAGCAGAGGATTACGAATCCACAATCATTGATCCGATCAAGGGAGAGAGATGGTTTTGTACAGAATCAGAAGCGATAGACAATGGATGGCGTAAAGCACCTAGGTGAAGCCAGCCTCTAACACTACACCAGGCAACTAGTTCAGGTTTCAGGTGAAATCACTAACCCGCTCAATATCGCCCCTACTCTCCTGCCTGAAAAGAGGTGGTTACTTTCCTTTTGCTATGCTGCACTGGAAGTCTGCCTCAGAAAAGTAGGCATCTTTCCCACTTCATCTCGTATCCTGGAAGAGGGTAGTTGCGTAGTTCTCGGAGCATCCGTTGTCATGGCTGGTTTTGGAAATCTTGTTCAAAAAGCGTTTTACCTCGGCGTCGGTTTAGCATCCTATGCTAATGAAAAAGCTGGGGGAGCATTGACAGAACTACGGGTTCAAGCGCAAAAGCTAGCCGATGAACTTGTAGAACGGGGCGAGATCACAACCGAGGAAGCTCGCAAAATGGTTGATGATATGGTGAAACAGGCTCAAACGCAAACCGTTCAACCCTCTCAGGAAAACTCTACACCTAGAGAACCGCGCCCTATCGAAATTATCTCGGACGATGAAGAGCCGACTTCGACGAAAGAGGAGAATGTCGAGGCTATGCGTCAACAAGTGCAAGCGATGCAAGATGAACTGCGTCGGCTCAAGCGTGAGTAAGTCATTGGGTTTAAGATTGAAACTCAACGTAAGCAGACTGGTGAAGGGCTGCTATCTTGGACTAGACTAGTGAATTACCGCGATCGCTCCAGCTAGCATGGCTGTTGGGTTGGTTCATCTCCCCAGAGCGATCGCTCGATAATCATCAGTTGTTTATTAAAGTTCCAATTATGGAAGAGTGGTCGAAAACTCTATTTGAAACCCTCGACTCATTCGCTGATAGAGTTGATGAGTTTTTCATGGAGATCAATGAAGTCGTTGAAGACTGGACTGAGGAATGGCATCATACGGTTGGCGTAGAAATCGATAAGTGCTTAGAGGATGTATTTGAGCCTATTATTGAAATTTATTTTGAGTTTGAAGATATCACAGGCGAAACCGACCAGCTATTTACTTATCCGGTAGAACCAACCCCAGAGCAAAATACAGCTTGTATAGGGTGTCACCATTACCACGGTCAAGTCTACGGCGGTAATTTGTTAGTCTGCGGTATGCATCCCTACGGTTGGGATGGTGAAAATTGTCCGGACTGGGAATCTAATTAGATCAAGCTATTTATGAGTCACCCTTCTATTGAGCAATCCCCATCCTCAGAAAGTCAAAAACCTCAGATGAAATACGGCGAACGGGAAATCGCTGAGGGCAAATTAATCACGTTTCCCAATCCCCGTGTTGGGCGTCGCTACGATATCAACATCACCTTGCCAGAATTTACTTGCAAGTGTCCGTTCTCCGGTTATCCGGATTTTGCCACGATTTACGTGACCTATGTTCCTAACGAGAAAGTCGTGGAACTCAAGGCGCTGAAACTTTATATCAACAGCTACCGCGATCGCTATATTTCTCACGAAGAATCTGTCAATCAAATTTTAGACGACTTTGTGGATGCCTGCGACCCCTTAGAGGTAACGATTAAAGGCGACTTTACCCCACGGGGTAATGTTCACACGGTTATAGAAGTGCGGCATCAAAAAGACGTTTAACTTGTACCAGTTAGGACAGGCAAGATGCCTATCCTACGGGGGTTTTAAGAATAACCTGGACTTAGGCATTCGCCTCTCCAAATTCTGGGGAACTCAATTTACTCCCCCCCAATCAAAGTAAAGCCTCCAGCCGTACCTAAGGCTACGCGATCGCTCAGTTGTAATGTTGTCAAAGTCGAGTCATCCAGAAGCAAGTAAGCCGGAGTTGAACTCAACTCTTGCAATGTTTGGGTGTCTTGGGGGATGATTTGGCGATCGCTATAAAAGTCTAAACTGGGACGCCTGTAGGCAAACGAGGTATAAATAGCGGTTCCAGGTGCTGTCTGCGATCGAATTAAAGCCGCGACTGGTTTCACTGGGAAGGCTTCATTTAACTCCCAAACCCACGATTGAGATAGCATCAACAATGTCAGCGCCACGTACATTCCCCCCAGCAAAATCGGGATAAACATTCGATTGTGCTGATAGACGTGCCATGCTGCCCAACCCATTGTCAACGCCACAACTATACCCATGACGATTAAAACGGCTTGCGGATCGGCTAAGACAAAGTAAACGCATCCTCCCAATGCTGCAACTGCAATAAATCCCAAAATTCCGACTAGAATTCGCGGATAATTCTTGTTATTTTTCCAAAAATATGCTAGGTTAGCGCCGACGGCGAGAGCAAAAAAGGGATACAAGGGCATGATGTACCAAGGTAGTTTGGTACTCATGACTGAAATGGCTCCCAGATACCCAACCGTACCAATCAGCACCAGTTTTCCCCAGGTTTTCTGGCGGTTCTGCCAAGCTAAAAGCAATCCTCCAAACCAGAACAGCAACCACGGAAACGTATATTTGAGTAATTCTAATAAATAGTACCAGGGAGAGCCGCTATTCCCTTCAACGGATTTTGAAATGCGGTTCAACCCTTGAGATTGAAAATGCACTTGCCAAAAGGTTACCCCGTAATAGTGCCACTGGGCAAGATACCAGGCAAGGATAGGTACACCACCCAAAAGAATACCGAGCCAAAAAAATGATGAATGATGAATGGGTAAAAGATTCTTATTGTCTGAGAATCCCAGTTGTCTGTCTGCTAGGAGAAATAAAAGAGCGATCGCACTCAGCAATATCACTAAGATTCCTTTTGTGAAACCAATCAATCCCAAGCTAATGCCGATACCCACCGCCCAGCGCCGATCCTGACGGGCATTGAGCAAACACAACAGCAGCAGCAGAAAAAACGTTACCACCGTACCATCTAGCATTGCTAGACGCCCGTGACGTACTACTGGCAGCAGGGTTAAGTAAACCCCAGCGCTAAAAATAGCAGGTAGGCGTTGGTTAAATAGTTTTCGCCCTACCCCATAAAGCAGGGGAACGCCACAAGCGGAGAAGAAGGCTACTGGCAAGCGAGTTGTAAATTCTCCAACACCGCCTAATTTGTAACTCAGGGCAATCAACCAATCCATTAAGGGGGGTTTGAGGAGATAGGGTTCTCCTTGAAGAGTAGGATAAAGCCAATTACCTGTGCGGTAAATTTCTCTCGCAATAAGGGCGCGAGTACCTTCATCCCAGTCGCGTAGGGGTACGTTTCCGAGAGAAATGCCCCATAGGAAAAGAGCGGCGAGGAAAAAGGCGAAGAACCATTGCGTTTCTCTACGCGAGCGATCGCTAGCGGCAGAATTGGGTGATAGTAGCTTAAGCACTAACTGACTGCATAGAACAACTCAGCTTTAAAACCTTAGCAAAAAAGGTTTTGGGTAGACAGCTTATTTTGTAAAAATTTTTCAGGCGGTTTTCTAGTATTCCCTATTCCCTATTCCCGACAATCCGTAGTATGACACTGGAGGATGCAAAAGGTGGGTAAAAGGCAATTCCATTAAAATACCCCCAGTCTAGGAGCTAGGGGTTTTAATTGAATCTTAAACATTTATGAAGAGAAAAAATTATCTTCTCTTAGGTAGATGAATTTAGCGTTTTCTGGTATCTGAAAGACTCACGAATTGCAAAGCTGTTTTGCGGAAGGGATAAAACCGCTCACTAGCGAGAATGAGCAGAAAAATCAATAGTTGAATGGGCCACGGTGCTGTAGCAAAACCGAAAATTAAGCAAAAAATAGCGCTGCCTACGGCAAGAACGCGGGAAACCTCGTGAGACACTCGCAGAGACAACCAGATGCTACCAATTGCGCTTACCAAAAGAATGAGGAACGTGGGAAGCATAGGGATTACCTCTTAAAAGTTCATCGAGGGCTTCCGCTAGTTTAAATAACTGAGAAAGCCCCCGTACTACTAGGCTAACACTGACCTATAAGGAAAACTTGTAATATAGATAACTATTTTCGATTTATTCAGAAATCTTTGCATAACTTTGCATTGTACGGTTACAAGGGACTATGCTCTTGCAAAAAACTAAATAACCAGTCTTTGAGGTGGTAGGTAGCGCGGCAATCATCTTCGTTGTAGCGTTGGATGGCATCCAGGAAAGAGCGATCGCCCGTTTTCAACCACTGATTGTATAAGCAGACGCATTGAGAACCCGTAATCCCAGCGTCACGCCACTCAAAGCCTAGCCACCGAGCTAAATTTTTAAGGGAATAGCTTTCTACCGGCAACATAACCGTATTCACAACTCGCTGGTGCATATCGACAAAACGAGAAAGCAGGGGTTCGAGAAGTTCGAGGGGTGTGTTGTAAAGTTTGGCTAAACGCTTGACTGTTTCCACTTCGTAGTCAGAAAAATGGAAGATGGGCGCATCGGGGTACAGCCCAACTAAATCTAAAAATTGCTGCCAGATGGAGGCTTCCTCCTGGGGGTGTTTTGCCAGGAAAGGATAAAACATTTCAGTATTCGCAGAGCGATCAATCACCAAGATACCCAGCAAATAGTCTAGTTTTAGGTCAGGTTCTGCCTCAATATCAAAGAAAAGCTCGACAGAAGCGGTGGGGATGGTGTCAGTATAGTCAAACAATGGGGATAGCTGATCATTAGTAGGCTCCTGAGTTGAACTCACTGAACAGCCGTTCTCTGAAATAGCTGAGAGGGGTTCGAGGGGAGGTGTTTTTACAGGAACATTACGCCTTTGCCGTAGAATGGCTCGATTCTGTAGAGTTGCTTGCGCTTGCTGCACCAAATCGTCGGCGATTTGATCACCAAAGAGGAATTCTAGAGTCCTAATTGGGGTTTCGGCAAGGGCTTCTAGGGTTTTGATGCCCAGTGACTGTAAATCTCGGTAGCGGTTGGGGGTAACGCCCGGTAACAAAGAAAGGTGCTGCTGAGATTGAGCGATCGCATAACAGCTACTATACCAATGACAGAGACTGCATTTCTGACGGGAGATAAATACCTCTGGCTCTTGGTGTTGCTGCAAGATTTCGATACAGTTCCCTAATTCCTCCTGCATCAGGGGCAGCCATTTTTCTAACTTAACCGCATAACTCTCTTGACGGCGCAAAATTAACCAGGCAATCGTCGGTAGAACCCTCTGGTTAATTGCCAAGAGTTGGGCATCAAGGGCGGCGATGAGTTGGTATTCTGCCTTGGGACGCTTGCCAAACTTAATACGCAGGGGAACGTACATCCAATCCCCAAACTCAGACTCTCCTGGCTCTTTGATTAACAAGTCAGGACAGCTTACTAAGGTTATGTCCTTAGCTTCGTGTACTAGTAGCACGCCTTGATAAATGCAGTCCGTTCCCTGCTGCATCAATTCTACGGTGGCTCTAGCTCCTGCTCCCCAATCATTTCTGGGGTAATTGGGTGAGCGGAGATTTTCAAGATTAATGCCTGGAGGTAATACTGACTGTAACGAATGGCTTACTTCTTGGCGATGGGTCGGTTGAGGTTCTGCCATCCCCAACTGTAACGAATGGCTTACTTCTTGGCAATGGGTTGGTTGAGGTTCTGCCATCCCCAACACCGTTTGCTTATGGGCAAAGCTATCCTGCCGCAGTTTCAGCAGAAAGTCTTGCGGAGCATCTTGTTGAGTGGGATCGCCGTAACGATCCAGAAACGCCCGACGCCGACAGCGTTTGTAATACAGCAGCAGTTCATCTGTCAGCAGCATGGTTTCAATCCAGGAGTCATCCAACTATTTAAAGACGGATACCCACAAAGGTTTGCAATAACCTGCTGGCGGGAATGATGGAGCTTTCTCATCAACCATTATCTGTTCGAGACGACTAAATGCGGCTTGGGACGCTACTGTTCAAAACGACTTAGCCCCTACAGATAAGTTAACTAAATTTTCAACAAATCGTTCAATTCGCTCTTGGCTGTCTCACTCAAGCCACTTTGCAGAGCGTCTACTGGCGCTGGTGCTAAAACCCTTTTGATGGGACGGGTAGAAAACGTGTTCAAATTCCCTGACAGCAAAGATTAACAGCGCTAATGCCATCAGGAGATGAGTGTCCCGATTTTCGATGAAAAAGCGATCGCTTTCAAACTGACACACCCATGACTTGCTCACGCTCCGTGGCATCTACAGTCGAGTCGTAGGCAGATTGAGCAACCCCTTCACCCAACCCTTTCCGATAATCGGTTTTATCTGAAGGTTTGTCGTAGTGTGTTATTCTAGGAAGCTTTTACCATGAACGTGAACGGAAAAACCGAACCCTTCCTTATTCAAACGGCTGATAGCCACCCCGCTCCGGAAACTTTGCCAGAAACCAATGCACAACTCCTAACCGAGCAGTTGCTAGAGGAACTACACAAGGCAAGCCATTGGCAAAGGCAAACCCTTGCCGAAGCTGCCAAAGAACTTCAGGAACTTCTGAAGCGACTTGAGGAAACTAACCCAACCGCAACCGAGGCACAGCAAAAAGCATTTGTGACGGAGGCGATTACTCCCCCTTGTAAAGAACGATTCCTAAATGCTTTACAAGCCGGTTGGCGGGAAGCGATCGCAGAATTTTTGGATAATTCCTATCTGAAAGTGGGAATTGCCACCCTTGAGGCGTGGAAGCACGCTGATTAAGATCTAGAGCAAGCGCGATCGCCTCCGCGTGCGATGATAGACAGCGAGATTAAATCTCTAGTGCTATGCCAACCGATACCCCCACGATTCTGTCCCTCGACTTTGACGGTGTGCTCTGTGACGGACTCCTTGAATACTTTCAAACCTCCTGGCGCACCTACTGTCAAATCTGGCAACCCGACAACCAAACCCCACCCCCTCACCTAGAACTCAGCTTCTGTCGCCTGCGACCGGTTATCGAAAGCGGTTGGGAAATGCCCGTCTTACTTCGAGCCTTGATTCTGGGAGTGTCAGACACTAATATTTTGCAAAATTGGTCAGCCGTTGTTCAAGAACTTTCAGAATCAGAACACTTGCAATCCGCCGAACTCGGCAAGCGCGTAGACACTGTTCGAGATGAGTGGATTGCTACTGATTTAGAGGGTTGGCTGAAACTACACCGCTTCTATCCCGGTGTAATTGAACGAGTGCAGAAAACATTAGAAACGTCCACACAGCTATTCATCGTCACAACTAAAGAAGGGCGCTTCGTCCAGCAACTTTTACAACAACAAGGCGTTCAACTATCTCAAGATAGAATTATTGGCAAAGAAATCAAGCGTCCCAAACCTCAAACTTTGCGACAACTTCTAGAAGAATCTGCCCGTGAATCTATAACTCTTTGGTTTGTTGAAGATCGACTCCAAACCCTCCTCTCTGTAGAACAGCAAACTGACCTCAAAGATGTGAGACTTTACTTGGCAGATTGGGGCTACAATACCCAAGCACACCGCGAATTTGCTACAAATCATTCCAGAATTCAGCTATTGTCCCTTTCTCAATTTTCCCGAGATTTTGCCGATTGGTCGGTATAGTAAAAAGAGGTTGTAGGCAACATCTCTACTGCGTCTTAATCCGGCGATATTGCGCCTGAACAAACATATGAATTCCGTAGGCAATTAAACCAATCGCCATAATTCCTAGCAGCCAGGGACCGTAAGGCTGACTTGCCAGGGTTTGCAGAACTCCATCGATTCCTCGCACTTCGCTAGCATCGTACTGGCGTGCAGCTTGAATCACGAAAAAACCAGTGATTATAAAAACAATACCCCGTGCTGTCAAGCCAATTCTACCCGCATAGGTTGCCACGGTTTCTTCCTTATCACTCATCTCGTGCAACTTTAGCTTCTTCCGGAATTTGGCTTTATAGGCTTTATAGAATTCGTAGAAACCGTAACCGATAATCAAGGCTCCCACCGCGCCAAGCAACCACTGACCAAACGGTTGAGCGAGTAGGCGTGCTACCCACGTTTGTTTAGAAGTGCCACCGCCAGTATTTGCACCAATGATGATCTGAATGGCAGTAAAGGCTAGACTCGCATAAATCAAACCGCTAATCGCGTAACCAATACGTTTTACAATATCGTCAGCATCATGACCTTTATGTTCAGGGTCTTGAATGGCTTGTACAAAACGCCAAACCACATACCCAATCAAACCAAAGGCTAGCAATCCTAACAACAATTGTCCAAAGGGCTGCTGGGCAATCGTTGTCAAAACGCCTTTGCTATCCGTGGTTTTGCCTCCGCTCCCGAATGCCGCTTGCACCGCCAGCCAACCAATAATCGCATAGACGATCCCCTTAGCGGTATATCCAAACCTAGCTAATCTTTCTATCCACATAATTTTCCCTTTGGAGGCATATCAGCAACCAATCCCGTCACTCCCTTTCTGGGAAAGGTGACTGCATTGGGTGGTTCTCTGTTTTACCTCATTTCTAAAAATTTATGAAATTAATGTTAGCGTTATTGATTGATTTATATATCTATCTGAGTACTTAATTTTAATAATGAGTTTTTTCCTTTGATTGGTTTATGCTGAGTTGAAGATTTGTTCCTCAAGGACTGCCCCACCCAACTTACCTGCGCATCAAATGCTGGATTTAACGAAACTGGCAAAACAAATTCCCGGCATCAGCCAGCACCTGAGAGGGGAAGCGGCTGCGAGTCGCCAACGCTTGGAACTAGCAAACAGACTGCTATTTCAAACCCAGGCACGCTGCGAAGAACTAGTCGCATTTCAACAGCAATGGCGCGATCGCATGATTTTTACCGCCGCCACCCCCGTTGAACCCCTAGACACCCGCCTAGATTTGAATTCTCCCCCAGACAGCCACACCGTTTTCGCCACCGATGGGTCACAAATTTCCCCATCTCACCACGAAATTGCCTACTGTTACCTGATTAATGTGGGTCGGGTAATGCTGCACTACGGGCAAAGTTTGCACCCCCTACTCGATAACCTACCTGAAGTGTTTTACCGACCGGAAGACTTGTATGTTTCGCGGCAGTGGGGGATTCGCACCGAGGAATGGATGGGGTATCGCCGCACGGCGTCTGAAGTGTCTATGTTGGCAGAAATGGCGTGTCGTTGGGTCAATCCCCCCGGTGCTCACTTTGGCATCCCTAATCTGGCAATGGTAGATGGTTCGCTGATTTACTGGTTTCTCGAATCCTTACCCACCGAGGCACGCGATCGCATTCTACCCCCGATTCTAGAGGCTTGGGAGCAGCTACGCGCCGTTAACGTACCCCTGATGGGCTATCTGAGTGCCTCCCGCAGTGGCGAAGCCTTAAACTTTCTGCGGTTGCAAGCTTGCCCTCACGAAGTCCCCGACTGCACGACCTATTGCGCTCACCTCACCGATAAGCTACCCTGTCAGGTAATTGACCCCTTGCGCGATGCACTGGTATGGGCAAGCTTGCTGCAACCCGGACAGCGTGGTCCTTTATTTCGCAGTTCCGCCCGCATTCTAGACTTGTACAGCGAACACCGCATCTATTTCTGCTACGTTCATGTGGGAACCGAAATTGCCCGTGTGGAAGTCCCCGAATGGGTAGCGCAAAATTCCACCTTGTTCGACCAAGCCTTGAGTTTAATGCTAGCCCAGGTTTATAAAGGGTATGGCTATCCAGTGGCACTGGCAGAGGCGCACAATCAAGCTGTCGTGCGCGGTGGCGATCGCATCCGCTTTTTTGCCCTCTTGGAACAGCAGATGATTCGTGCGGGTTTAAGAAATGTGGGAACATCCTACAAAGAAGCCCGCAAGCGCGGCAGTATCTCTTAATAGGGAATAGGGAATAGGCTTCGCCGTGAGCGTCAGCCGAACGGGAATAGGGAATAGGTAAGACAATTTAATGGACTTCACTAGTTGGGAAAGGCTATATAAAATTTCTAACTTCTCACTTCTTCTTCTTCATTAAAATGTGTTGAATTTTTAGGAGAACTATCTACTATGTTCAGTTTAGTCCGAATGCTCATTATACAAGATACTGTTCTCAAACGAGAACCGATTCAATCCAGTTTGCTGCCTAGCTATCAGCTTCAAGAGGTACCCGCAGGCACGTTGTTTGTCCTTCAGTCCTACACTCCTCCCGATAGCACCAACCACATCCGTCTGAGTTTGGAAGATATTGCCATTAAAGGTTCAAACATGAACTGGTATGCTTTTGCCAAGCACGTTCAAATCACGAGAGAACCCCTCAGACCTGTAGAAAGTGTTACTCAAATGCTATCCCAAAAAATTGAAAAAGATGTCGTAAAAATGACAGTCTATAGACAAACACTTCCACTTAAAAGTGGTTTGATAAAATTAGTTTTTAATGTAGACACGGTTATCAAGCGAGCACCCACTCAATCGGCATATCTTGCTCCAGATTCCATGCAAGAGATACCCGCCGGGACTGAACTGATGTTGTTAACTGATAAGCCAGATGCTTACAACACCGTTAAATTGCCGATTAGAGACTCTCACATCAGATTTACCCTAAAAGATTTAGAACTCAAAGGTTTTCAACAAGACTGGTACGCCTTTAACCAACACGTTGGACTTCAACTTGTTGGTTAAACCAAATCTCGTGGAGCAGGCGAGACACCTGCCCTACGAAAATGTTTGGGTATTTTTTTAGGGCGATCGCACCTTCTCTAATGAAAATTATGAAACTCGGTTTAGCCATAATTCTTGTAATTCTGGCATTTTATTAAAGACTCCTAAATTCTTTAAACTAAGCTAAGACCTTATCTTGTAGCGTAGGCATCTAACCTGCGACATCATTAAAAGTCAGACTCATCCTTTAATGTCTCAATCAACACATCCATCTGCTGCTGTCGCTGTGCTAGAAAAGCTTCGCATTGGCGCAGGTACTCTACAGCAGTAGAAAATTGTTCAAATACGTCTGCCAATTCTAGTTCGCCAGCTTCTATTTGTTCGATAATGGTTTCAACCTGCTTGACTGTATCCTCATAGTTCCAGGATGAAGGAAGGGAAACGTCAGCTTGATTAGTACGAGGTATGGGTTCGATCATTAGCTGTTTAAAAATGAGATATAGGAGTATTAGATCGACAATACAGCGGTTTACAACGAGCGTGAAGTACATTTTGACCCCCCTAACCCCCCGAACCCAAGGGGGGAACTATATCACACCGACTCGGAAAGTGCTGTAGCGCATAAGCAATCAAATTAAAGTAGGCAGAAGGCAGATGGACTCAACCTGCGGTAAATCAGTTAGAAACAGTAACGACCATACCAATGCCATTGAGATGTACGAGCGGTTTTTAGAGGACTATCCCCAGCATCAACTGGCATCAGCGGTAGAGTTAACGTTGGCACAGTCCATGGTTGCTGAGGCGAAGGCGCAAGGGGCTGGTAAAATTGAACGACCGGGACGCAGTGGTTTGACGGTTTCTGGTACGACAGTGGTAGAAATTCGCAATGATTCACCGGAGGATATGCGGATTGTGTTTAGCGGTTCTGAACCTCGGTTTGAGGAGTTAGCACGCTGTGCCGATTGTCAAAAGTATGTGGGGCAACCCCCGGAATCCTGCCCCAATAACGGAGTATAATAGCTGCTTTTTTATTGTGCAGCAAGCGGGTTCAGATGTAGAGGAGTGAATTTTGTCTAAGCAAGATCCCCGACTTCTTGAAGAAGTCGGGGATCTTGAGTACCTCACTCTAGTTGAGATTATGGCAAACGTTAAAATGGCTATCTCACTGCCAGAATCTTTGTTTGAGCAAACAGAGATTCTGGCGAGTGAAATGAAGCTTTCTCGGAGTGGCTTAGTGGCACTGGCACTAGAAGAATTTATCCGTCGCCATGCTAACCGACAACTGCTAGAGCAAATTAATGAGGCGTATTCAGATTTTCCAGATTCGGAAGAACAAGCAATCCTTGGTCGGATGCGGCATTATCATCAGCAGATTACGGAAGGGGAATGGTAATCAATCAGGGGGATATCTTTTGGGTAGATTTGGGTGAACCTTCAGATTCAGAACCGGGGTATTATCATCCTCATGTGGTAATTCAAAATAATGCGTTCAATCGTAGTCGCATCAGTACGGTTGTGGTTTGTACATTAACTTCAAATTTGAGACGAGCGAAAGCACCAGGGAATGTTTTGTTAGAACTAGGGGAGGCTAATTTGCCAGAGCAAAGCCAGTCAGCCAGTGGTTAAAACCACTGTCTTATAGCTAAAGTCGTCTAAAGACGACTGGATGAAAATTTCAGTCCACTTCAGTGGACTTAAGCTATTAGCCCGGAGTTTTAACTCTGGGCGGGTTGTGTAGCTTGCTGAGAATGGTGCAAGACTCCTTGTCACCCCATTGTTTAAAAAAATTGAGTACAAAACTGCATAAGGGGATAGAGGGTGAGAGATATAGTGTCAGTGAATGATACAGTGCAATCCCTATCCCCGGTTGAGCCATGCGTTTCTCAAGGTTTGGTCTTGTTAGCCTCGCTACTGTTCCTATTGCAATTATTCTGAATGTTGATGTGGGGTTTCCCAGTCGGTTGCTGGGTAGTGGTTTCGATTGGCAGTTAATTCAGCCGTCTCAGGTGTTGGCGCAGACACCGGAGGAGCGGAAAGCGGAAGCGGATCGATTGTTTAATCAGGGAATTGAACAGTTTCAGACTAGTCAATTTGAAGCAGCATTACAGTCTTGGCAACAGGCACTGATAATAGTCCGAGCAATTAATGATCGTCTTGGTGAGGGAGCAGCGCTGGGGAATCTAGGAATAGCTTACTCTTCCCTAGGAGACTACACCCAAGCCATTGAATACTATCAGCAGCATTTAGCGATCGCCCGGGAAATTAAAGATAGAAGTGGGGAGGGACAATCTCTGGGGAATCTAGGAAATGCTTACGGTTCCCTAGGAGACTACGCCCAAGCGATTGAGTACCTCCAGCAGTCATTGGAAATCGCACGGGAAATATCTGACCGCTTTGGTGAGGGACGAACACTGGGGAATCTGGGAACTGCTTACCGTAGCTTAGGAGACTATGCTCAGGCGATTGACTACCAGCAGCAGTCATTGGAAATCGCACGGGAAATTAATAATCGCCGAGGTGAGGGACTAGCACTAGGGAATCTGGGTACTGCTTACGGTTCCCTAGGAGACTATGCCCAGGCGATTGAGTACTACCAGCAGTCATTGGAAATTGCACAGGAAATTAATGACCGCGATGGTGAGGGAAAGGCACTAGGGGGTCTGGGAAATGCTTACGATTCCCTAGGAGACTATGCCCAGGCAATTGAGTACTACCAGCAGTCATTGGAAATCGCACGGGAAATCTCTAACCGCCAAGGTGAGGGACTAACACTAGGGAATCTGGGTACTGCTTACTATTTCCTAGGAGACTATGCCCAGGCGATTGACTACCATCAGCAGAGTTTAGCGATCGCCCAGGAAATTAAAGATAGACGTGGGGAGGGACGAGCACTGAATAATCTAGGAAGTACTTACCATGCCCTCGGAGACTACAGCCAAGCGATTGAATACAAGCAGCAGAGTTTAGCCATCGCCCGGGAAATTAAAAATAGACTTGGGGAGGGAGGAGCTCTGGGGAATCTAGGAAGTACTTACCATAACCTCGGAGACTACAGCCAAGCGATTGAATACCATCAGCAGTATTTAGCCATCGCACGGGAAATTAATGACCGCGATGGTGAGGGACTAGCACTAGGGAATCTGGGAACTTCTTACGGTTCCCTAGGAGACTATGCTCAGGCGATTGAATACCATCAGCAGAGTTTAGTGATCGCCCAGGAAATTAAAGATAGACGTGGGGAGGGATATGCTCTGGGGAGTCTAGGAAATGCTTACGATGCCCTAGGAGACTACAGCCAAGCGATTGAATACCATCAGCAGAGTTTAGCCATCGTCCGGGAAATTAAAGATAGACATGGCGAGGGATATGCTCTGGGGAATCTAGGACTTGCTTACGATGCCCTCGGAGACTACAGCCAAGCGATTGAATACCAGCAGCAGAGTTTAGCCATCGTCCAGGAAATTAAAGATAGACATGGGGAGGGAAATGCTCTGGGGAGTCTAGGAAATGCTTACGATGCCCTAGGAGACTACAGCCAAGCGATTGAATACCATCAGCAGTATTTAGCGATCGCACGGGAAATTCAAGATAGAGACGGGGAGGGAACTGCTCTGAACAATTTAGGAGTTGCTCTGTTCAACTCTGGCAATCTCGTCGCTGCTGAAGAAACCCTATTCGATGGTATTAGGGTTTGGGAATCTCTCCGGTCTGGATTAGGCAATAACGATGCCTTCAAAGTCTCAATTTTTGAAAAACAAGCTAGCACTTACCGCACTTTACAACAAGTCCTCATTGCTCAAAATAAAACCGATACTGCCTTAGAAATTGCCGAACGGGGTAGAGCCAGAGCCTTCGTAGAATTATTACAACAGCGCTTATTGGCAGCAGATTGGGCAGCGGTATTGAAAGCGGATGTAACGGATGGTGTGTCTAGGAATTCTGATAATCCCACATCCGCTACATCCGTTACCCCATCCGTTGCCAACATTAAAGAAATTGCCCAACAGCAAAACGCCACTCTGGTTGAATATTCGATTATTTCCGATACTTTTAAGGTTGAAGGTAAAGAGCAATTCAAAGAATCAGAACTCTATATCTGGGTGATCAAACCCACCGGTGAAATAACTTTCCGTTCAGTTGACCTCAAACCCCTGTGGCAGAAAGACGATATTTCCCTAGATGAGCTAGTTTACATCAGCCGTGACGCCATGAATGTCCGAGGTTTGCAAAGAGCATCCGTTCGTCTCCGACCCGGATTTGAACAAAAACACCAGGCAAACCAGACCGAACAATTACAGCAACTCCATCAACTCCTCATCCAACCCATTGCTGATTTATTACCCACGAACCCAGAGGAACGAGTCATCTTCATGCCTCAATCCTCCCTGTTTCTCGTGCCATTTCCCGCCCTGCAAGATGAAGAAGGTAACTATCTAATCGAAAAACATACTATATTAACCGCTCCAGCGATTCAAGTCCTACAATTAACCCGCGAACAGAGAAAGAAGAATCAGGAACAAGAAATAGGAAATCGGGAATCCTTAGTTGTCGGGAATCCCAAAATGCCTAGTGTGCGCCCCGACTTCGACAAACCCCCAGAACCCCTCACACCCCTTCCCGGTGCTGAACAAGAAGCCAAAGCCATTGCACCTCTTCTGAATACCCAACCCCTCATCGGCAGCCAAGCCACAGAAACCGCCATCAAACAACGTTTAACTAACGCTCAATTCATTCATCTAGCCACCCACGGACTACTCGATGATATCCGAGGAATCGGCAGTGCGATCGCCCTCACTCCTTCCGATAGTGATGATGGCTTACTCACTGCTGACGAAATCCTCAATTTAGACTTAAATGCTGAATTAGTGGTGTTGAGTGCCTGCGATACCGGACGAGGCAGAATTACTGGGGATGGTGTGGTGGGATTATCCCGTTCTTTAATTAGTGCAGGTACTGCTAGTGTGGTGGTTTCGTTGTGGCAAGTTCCTGATGACTCCACGGCTTTTCTGATGACTCAATTTTATCAAAATCTGCAACAAAATCAGGATAAGGCACAGGCATTACGACAGGCGATGTTAACCACGATGAAACAATATCCTCAGCCTTTGCAATGGGCAGCTTTTACGTTGATTGGTGAAGCGGAATGAGGACAACGGATTTGGCAACGGATTTTGGTAGCGGATGTAACGGATGTGTGAGAGCTGATTGCTCAGTAATTAGACCAGGGAATTTATTCCCTGTCTCAAAGCTAAAGTCGTCTAAAGACGACTGGATGATAATTGTAGTCCATTTTAATGGACTTTTGCTATTAGCCCGGAACTTAAGTTCTGGGCGGGTTAAGACTTAAACAAAACTCTAAACTAACCTATGTCTCCCATCAAACGCCGTCAATTCCTCCAATTTGCAGGTTCCGCCCTAGCCACCATCGGGTTCAGCCAACTCGATATTATCCGCCAGGGCGATCGCTACGGTAAAATTATGGCACAAGATACCCCCCGTAAACTCGCCCTCCTCGTCGGAATTAACGACTATCCCAAAAGCGATCGCTTCCGGAATTTGTACGGCTGTCTTAATGATGTTGAATTACAGCAACAGCTTCTCATTCACCGCTTTGGCTTCAACAAGAATGATATTCTCACTTTGACTAATACTCAAGCCAGCCGTCAGGGAATTTTAGATGCATTTAACGAGCATTTAGTCAAGCAATCCAAACCCGGAGATGTGGTAGTCTTCCATTTTTCTGGACATGGTTCTGAAGTGTTTGACCCCAATCCTATTGATCCAAATTATAAATTAAATAGTACCTTTGTCCCCGCCGATGACTATGGAATGTTAGATCGACAATAGCGCATAAGCAATCAAATTAAAGTAGGCAGAAGGCAATGGTGCGATTAAAATTGTGGCAGTTAATCATATTAGCAACCCCGATCGCTTCGATCATCACGTTTGTGATGGTATCGGCGGGATTGCAGATTCACCAGTGGGGCATTAATTGGATTTGGGGTGTATTCATTTTCATTTTCGCTGGTTGGCGTTGGTTACTTGTCAAATGGACTCAACCTGCGGTGAATCAGTTAGAAACAGCATTAGCAGAGTTTAGTGAAGAACTAGAATCGGCTTCAGATCAAACGACGGGACTGCTGGCAGGAGATGATGCTACAAAGAAAGCAGAAGCCTCATTTCAAGACATTCTGAAAGCGGCACAAAATGATCCACCCGCTTGGGAAGACTGGCAAACCTTTTGGCAGCGATGCCAGGAGGTTGTAGTAGCGATCGCTCATATCTACCATCCGGAAGTGAAGTATCCCCTACTCAACATTTACATTCCCCAAGCTTATGGGTTAATTCGAGGAACAGTAGATGACATGGATCGGTGGATGCAAAAACTATCCCCTGCCCTGAATCAGGTTACGGTTGGGCAGGCATACCAGGCATACGAAGTTTACCAAAAGCTGGAGCCATCTGCTCGTAAATTTTGGAAAGTTTGGAACTGGGGGCAGTGGATTTTAAACCCAGCAGCAGCGGTGGCAAGGCTTGCCAGCAAGCGTTCTACCGATCAGGCAACTCAGCAACTATTAGTCAATTTGGGTCAAATGCTGCGGGAAGCTGCCCTGCGAAACCTATGCCAGCAAGCAATTACCCTCTACGGCGGTAGCACTCTGCCGATTTCAGAGGTTGCCTCATCCACCTCAACGTTACCTAAGGCGAAAACGAAAACCCTTCGAGATATCCTTGAGCAAGCTGAACCCACTCAAGACGTTGAGCAAAAACCGATCAATATTTTGCTAGTCGGGCGAACGGGAGCCGGAAAAAGCAGTTTAATTAATACATTATTTCAGGCAGAGCGAGCAGAAGTCGATGTTCTGCCTAGTACCGATACGATTCAAAATTACCACTGGCAGACTGAAACTGGAGAAACATTGACGCTTTGGGATACTCCCGGTTACGAACAAGTCAACCGTGCCGATTTGCGGGAACTCGTCCTTGACTATGCCACGAATGCCGATTTGCTGCTATTAGTCACCCCTGCCCTTGATCCAGCCCTGCAAATGGATGCGGACTTTCTCAAAGACATGAAGGTAGACGTTGAAGAGTTACCTGCGATCGCTATTGTCACACAAGTCGATCGTCTGCGTCCGATCCGGGAGTGGGAACCCCCCTACGACTGGGAATGGGGCGATCGTCCTAAGGAAAAATCTATCCGCGACGCGACTGAATATCGAGCAGAGCGTCTGGATGACTTCTGCGATTTTGTCCTACCGATTGTAACCGGTGACAGCAAAACAGGTCGAAGGTCTTGGAATGTAGACGCACTATCCTTGGCACTCGTCGATGCAATCGATCCTGTTAAACAACTCCGGCTTGCCCGCTTTTTGCGTAATCTAGAAGCCCGCACTGTCGCTGCTGCCAAAATTATTGATCACTATACCTTTCAGATGGCAACGACACAGGGACTAACAGCACTGCTCAAAAGTCCTGTTCTCCAGTTTATTTCTACCCTATCAACTGGCTCTCCAACGTTAGCTTCTGTGCTAGCCTCGCAAATTCCAGTAGAACAATTGCCGATTGTTATTGGTAAGCTTCAGATGGCATATGAGCTATTCTTGCTCTTAAATCCAGACTCTAACTTGCGTAACTTTGACTTACTCTCCCTTTGGTTCTTGCTGCTAGAAAACCCCAGTTCACCCGACCGGAATGCTTGGGCATTTGGTCACGCCTTAGTAGAGTATTGGAGTCAGAACCTAACCGTTGATCAACTTCGGGAGCGGTTTGAGTATTACCTGAAGGATCAAAGTGCATACGTTTCGTAAAAGTCAGAGCTATATCGGATTGAGCAAGCGCATCCTCAAAGGTTCTGCCATCTTCAGTCATTGGTGACAAGTTAAGGCTGTATGCCAGTTGTCAAGGGGATTTGAGAAGATGCTGGAAAGAAAAACTGGTCAGAACCTCGTTGAATGTCAGGAAAAGGTGCAATAATTAACTTAAACTTAGGTTTTCGTGGCTGTTTAACAATACCTAAATCTTGGTTTTCTCTTGCCGCGAAATACTTAACAGGGTCAGTTGAGCGACCTTTTTGATGAGCGACTGAAAAATGATAAAGACCTCAGTTGTCAGTAAACCCGAAAACCCGCCCGGAGTTTTAACTCTGGGCTAATAGCTTAAGTCCATTGAAATGGACTACAAGTCTTATCCCTATTCTGTCACTCTCCGGTTTTTCCTATTATTATTATTTTCTAGAAAGGAGATATATTAGTCAATAATCAACTAGCACCTAAAAGAGTTGATAACGAATGGAAAAAGTAATCCCATTATCTTGCAGACTATCTCCTTCATCCTCCACAGAAATGAGAGGAATTCCCCAATAGAGTTGAGCCGAAATGGAAGGCTCAAACTGCCAGAGTAATCCTAAACCAATACTAGCCAATGTACGAGATCTAGAGGCTTCACCTTCATGATTCCAAACGGTGCCGATATCAAAAAAAGGAGCAAGCTCGATTGTGCCAATTCCCTCAGGTTCCTGAATAATTGGTAAACGAACTTCCAGGGAACCAATAATTCCATTATCAGCTACCCCTTGGTTTTGCCGATAGCCTCGCACTGTATCGATTCCACCAATGCTGAACTGTTCTAAGGGTAAGAGTGAGTCGAAGGAGAGTTGAGCACCAGCACGGGCGATTAAGATAGCATCGTTACCTAATGCTTGTACTAACTGAAACTGCCCTATCCAACTTGTAAAACGCCCATCAATTCCTGTATTATTAATAGTAGCATCAAATAAATCTAAACCAAAACTAAACTGCGATCGCGCTGCTAAAACTCGGTTAGTAGAACGATTCACCCAGTCTTGGCTAAATCGCAAAACCGTTACTCTCGATTCACCATCTTCGGGTCCTAAGGAAAAGGAAAAGGGAATATCATCGAGTAAGAAGGTTTGGCTTTGGCGCAAGTCTAGAGACAATCCCAACGTAAATTCACGGGTAGGTGTGCGCACAATCGGTTGACGGAAACCCACCGAAAAGGTAGAGGAGTTGGAGTTAATGTCAAGGACAGAAAATGGCTCCTCAATAATCTCACTACTGCTGCGATCATAGCTGAAACTTAAGGTGCCATCACGGGGATTTAACGGAATTTCATAGCTGAGATTGTACTTGTCGATTCCTGCCGTTATGCCATAATTCGCACTCAAGCGATCGCCAAAGCCCAAGACATTTTGATTCGTCACGATTGCCGTTGCCCCCGTTGAGCCAACACTCGGCGATTCTCGATTTTCTACCAAAACAGAGCTTGTCCAAGTCTGGGCTTCCTTGAGCTGTAATGTCAATACATTAAAACCCGGTATCGTGCCAGCCGATAATTCTGCCTGTACCCTATCAAGGCGAGGATCGATTTGCAACAGTTGTAAGGCTTCTTCAAGACGACGCAGATTAATCGGCGCTTCAGTCGCTAAACGAATCCGCGATCGCACATAATTGGAATTCAAACGCTTCAACCCCTGAATCTCAACCCGCTCAATACCGCCCTCTACAATCTGAATCTGTACGACACCATCTGTGACATCTTGAGAGGGTAAAAATGCTCCAGACGTGGTGTAGCCATTATCGGTATATAAGCGAGTGATAGCAGTACGAATCCCTAAAAGTTCTTCAAAAGACGCCTCTTTACCGATAAACGGTGCCACGACTGCTTGTAATTCTGCTGGTGAAAAAACGGTACTGCCTAACACCTCAACTCGTTCTACCTTAACTCGGATTTCTAATTCCGTTGGGGGAATTGCTGGGGAGTCAGGGGGGGTGTTAA
>NZ_JADEWY010000218.1 GCF_015207375.1 Coleofasciculus sp. LEGE 07092
TCCCCATTCCCCATTCCCCATTTCCTTAATCCCAATGCCCAACCCTCGCCAGCTTGCATTTCTAGCCCTACGGAATATTCACCGAGAGGGTGCCTTTACTGATATTGCCCTTGATCGCGTTTTGCGCACTGCTCAATTACAAAATGTCGATCGCCGTTTAGTGACGGAGTTAGTTTACGGAACGGTTAGGCGAGAGCGAACCCTTGACGCCTTAATTAACCAACTCGGCAAGAAAAAAGCCCACCAGCAAGCCCCAGACTTTCGTACTATCCTCCATCTGGGTTTGTATCAACTTCGCTATCAGCAGCGCATTCCCCCGTCTGCTGCTGTCAATACCACGGTTGAGCTGGCTAAAGACAATGGGTTTAAAGGACTGGCTGGTGTTGCCAATGGATTGCTACGGCAGTATGAACGTTTGAAATCAGCATCAAACGAACCGTTGCAGTTACCGATAGAACCAGTCCAACGTTTGGGTATTTTGCACAGCTTTCCCGACTGGATTGTCGAGATGTGGATAGAACAGCTCGGGGTAGATGAAACAGAACAACTTTGTGAGTGGTTTAACCAAACTCCAACTATCGATCTGCGAGTCAATCCCCTGCGAACCTCAGTTGAGGAGGTTGAGACAGCCATGCAAAAGGTTGGCGTTGAAGTGCAGCGAATGCCTCACTTGCCCCAAGCCTTGCGATTGACGGGCAGCACGGGAGCCATTCAACAGTTACCTGGATTTAGTGAAGGCTGGTGGACTGTTCAAGATAGTAGTGCTCAGTTGGTTAGTTACTTACTTGATCCGCAGCCTGATCATATAGTGATTGATGCTTGTGCGGCACCAGGGGGAAAGACGACTCATATTGCCGAATTGATGAGCGATCGCGGTAAAATTTGGGCGTGCGATCGCGCTGCTTCTCGTCTCAAACGACTCCAGCAAAACGTCCAACGGCTACAACTACAATCCATCCAACTCTATACGGGTGACAGTCGTAACCTTTCCCAATTTACCAATAGTGCCGATCGGGTTTTACTGGATGCTCCCTGTTCGGGTTTGGGTACACTGCACCGTCGCCCTGATATTCGTTGGCGTACTAGTAAAGAGACGGTACAGGAACTTTCTGTACTGCAAAAGGAACTCTTAGCTCAGGCAGCGACTTGGGTAAAGCCTGGAGGCTGTCTAGTCTATGCTACCTGCACCCTACATCCCCAAGAAAATGAAGCGATCATTCAATCCTTTCTCAATAGCCATCCCCACTGGCAAATTGAGCCGCCTCCTCCAGATTCCCTCCTCACTCCCTTCTCCACACCCCAAGGTTGGCTTAAAGTCTTACCCCACCGCCATCACATGGATGGTTTCTTCATGGTCAAATTGAGATTAGGGCAAAACCATAAGGAGTGAACGTTCTTCCCTGCTCCCCCACACCCCACACCCCATCTCAAGAAAACTTAGCGTTAACTTAAGAACTAAGTTTACCGTTCTTGTTCTACAGTTCTGGTAGATTGAGCAACGGTGCATAAATTAATTATAGGAAAAGGTCATGGTTACCCACTCTAATGTCAAACAGCTAGTCAAGATTTTGATAGGTGCCGCTTGGATAGATGGCAGAATCCAGCAAGAGGAACGGGACTATCTGCACCGAGTTGCCAAGCAATCAGGTGTTGCCGAAGATCCAGAGATTCAACCGTTACTCTACGAACTCAGAGCCGTGTCAGCCGATGAGTGTTATGGCTGGGTACAGGAGTATTTGGGAACTCGCCCCAGTCAAGACGATTACCAGCGCTTGATTGAATCGATTAGCGCTTTAATTTACAGTGATGGCGACGTTGACACCGAGGAAGCTAAACTTTTAACACGCTTGCAGCTTCTCGATCCTGCCAGCGCATCGCCCAAGTCTGGCTACAATAACGTTCTCAAAGCGATTCAAAAACTTTACCACCGCTGGATTGACCAACAAGTCTAGTTGGAAGGGTAGTGAAATAACTCAGTTCTTAGTCCGCACTCAAAAAGAACACTCCTCCGATTTAAGGGGTTGAGCCAAGGGAGAATGTCATACTCAGTTGTGGTTTGATGCAGGATAGCAGGGGAGAGAAATTTACTTCTTTGAATGTAACTTGGTATCACGAGGCAACTAACTGGCTCAACCGTCGTCTTTAAAGATAGGGATGTTCCAACACTCTTTCATAAACGCGATCGCCCTTGTCGGGACGAAAAAACACCAAGACTGTTTCTCAAACGTGGCATTCACAAGACATAACCTGTCGTGTAAGTGCAACATCACTGAAGTGAACGCTCTCTCTTAATCCTTCACCTTGAGAATAAGACATCTTCACGGCAGGACTTGGTATTAGCTAAAAAGCCTTACTATCCGAGCATTTAGCACTTTAATTCACCCGAATGGGTTAACGATCAAATTGTAGGAACATCTCATTTCAGCCCGCGTCCAATTACTTAAGAAAACGATTTTTCTTGGAGAACGCCTTTCATGTCTAACCTACATTCCTGGCAATCTGGAACCGCAGCATTTTTAGCCTTTGGTATAACCGCTGGGACGATAGCACCTATGATGGTAGCTGCTCCTAGTTTTGCCCAAAGTACAAATTTTACAGATGTTTCATCTAGCTATTGGGCAAATCAGTTTATTGGTGAATTAGCACAGCGCGATATTATTGCTGGATTCCCCGATGGCACTTTCCGACCCGATGCGCCTGTAACCCGTGCCCAGTTTGCAGCGATGCTACGCAAGGCAAATCAATCATTTAAGAAAGCAACTCAACGGGGTGGAATTAATTTTGTAGATGTTCCCTCAAGATACTGGGCTTATTCGGCAATTCAAGATTCGTATACGACTGGATTTCTGGCGGGTTATCCTGGTAATGTCTTTAGACCCGAACAAAATATTCCCCGTGAACAGGTTTTAGTTTCCTTAGCTAATGGATTGGATTACTCTGCCAATTCATTAAACGTTCTGAACTTCTATAACGATGCAACCAGTATTTCCAACTGGGCACGTTCTCCGATTGCAGCAGCAACAGAAGAACGCATGGTCGTAAACTATCCTAATGTTAAGTTTCTAAATCCCCAGCGGAATGCCACTCGCGCCGAAGTAGCAGCGTTCATTTACCAAGCCCTTGTCAGCGAAGACCAAGCACAAACTATTAGTTCTCAATACATCGCTGATTCTATGCTTGCCAATTTTACAATTCCGGCTGGCACCACTATTCCAGTGAAGTACATTCGCGAAAAAATTCTAGTTGCTAAAGAAGATGAAGAATTACCGCTAACGTTGACAGTGGATGCCAATATCACCACCTCTGACGGCAGAGTTCTAATTCCCGCTGGTAGTGAAGTGGTGGGTGAGTTGCGTTCTACTGAGAACGGTGCTCAGTTTTTCGCCGAAAAACTGGTGATGAATGGTCAACAGATGAACATTGATGCCTCTTCGGAATTAATCACCACCACAGAAACCATTCGTCAAGGTACAAGTGTTGGCAACCTCGTTAAGAATGCCGCACTGGGTACCGCCGCCGCCGCCGCCATTTCTGCCGTCACCGGCGATCGCGCGATCGCTACAGAAGAACTCTTGATTGGGGCTGGTTCTGGTGTAGCCTTGAGCCTAATCCAGCGCTTCCTCGGTCGGAACAGCGTTGATCTGTATGTGATTGAGCCGGATACTGACTTGGATATCAAGTTAAATCAGAACTTGGTGATTAGCCCCAACTAATCCCAAATCCTTCCTTTTTCCATCCCGATGTAGAGTAGAGACGTTGCAGGCAACGTCTCTATTTAACTACACCGCCTGTTTCTCTTTTTCCAAAACAACTCGCCGCCGCCGATTTGATGGCTTCTTGCCTCCATGCAGCAGAGTGTAGAAGCAGGGGATAATAAACAACGTCAGTAATGTTGCCAAGGATAACCCGGAAAACACAACCACACCCAAGGGTTGCAAAAATTCCGAACCCTCCCCGATACCCAGCGCTAGGGGAAAGAGTCCCAACACCGTGGTAATAGTCGTCATTAAAATCGGTCGTAAACGCTGGGGAGCTGCTTTTAAAATAGCAGTTGTGCGGTCAACCCCTTCCTGGTCGTAAATCTGATTGGCAAACTCTACCATGATGATCGCATTATTGACCACAATCCCTACCAGCAGCACTGCGCCGACAAGTACTGTAGCACCGATGGCAGTTTGGGTGATGTAAAGCCCTAAAATTCCTCCAGCTAGGGATAGGGGTACGGTGAGCATAATCACCAAGGGGTCAATCAGGGAATTGTACTGCACTGCCATCACCACAAATACTAAAAACGCTGCCAATCCCCCCAGCACCTTGAGAGAGTTTTGCAATTGCTGGTTCGTTTCCTCGGTAGAACTGGGTAAAATAGTGACACCATCCGGTAAATCCACCTCTGCTAGTACTGCTTTAGTTTGAGCGATCGCATCACTCAATTTGGCTTCCTCTGCTAAACTCCCGGCAATTAGGAAAACCTGCCGCTGGTTAATCCGCTGAATTTCACCGGGAGCTTTACCTTTCTCAACCGTTGCGATATCTCCCAAGCGAATAGGGCGGCTATTGCCTAGTAATAGAGGCAACTGTTCTAACTGGGATACCCGCTGTACTGCTGCCTGATCCAGTTGTACCTGCACATCCACTAAGCGATCGCCCCGTTGCAACTGAGTCGCAATGGAACCCTCAATGGCTGTCTGGATGGAATTCCCTATTTCCTGTGCCGTTAACCCCAACTGCGCCACCCGTTCCCAATCCGGTCGAATTTGTACTTCCGGTTGCTTGGGATCAGCATCCGGGCGAAAGCGAACCAAAGAAACTCGATCATCTAGAACTTGCAGCAATTGACGTCCGGCATCTTCCAAGCTCTGGCTATCTGTTCCCTGAAGGACAATATCAACATCTGCTCCGCGCACGGGGGAGTTACTTAAGATAATCCCCCGCACTTCACCAGGGCTCATGCTTAGGCGAGATTGAACTAGATTGAGTTTCTCTAACTCCTGACTAACTCGTTCAACAAATGCCTCAACATCTGTGTGAGGTTTGAGGGAGATAGTGCTAGAACCCCGCAGCAGATTTTCTGAGGTATTACCTCCAAACAGGAACCCTCCCGATGTAGTAAACACATACTCGGTTTCGGGTTGTTGTAGGAGAATGTCATCGACAACCGTCATCACTTTCCGGTTCGTCTCCAAGGTTGTGCCGGGAGGAAATTGTGCTCTGAGGGACGCTTGTCCAGTGTTAATTCGAGGTAAAATTTCTTGGGGAATCTGACCAAATAACAAGAAGCTGCCGCCTCCCAAAATTAAAAAGGCGATCGCAATCACTCCAATCCGATAGCGCAATATCCAACCCAGGCAGCGTTCGTAACTCCGAGTCGCCGCCTCAAACCGCTGATTGAATTGCCACAACAGCCAAAATCGATTGATACCACTCGACCAAGGCAATGCCAATAATCGGGAAGATAGCATTGGCACCACCGTCAGCGCAACCACCAGAGACGCAGCTACAGCAAAGCTAATCGTGAGAATAAGTTCGCTAAATAGCAGCGAGAAAAAGCCACCAATCAGCAGGAACGGCAGTACCGCTACTAAGTTCGTACTGGTAGAAGCCAACAGCGCCGATTCCACCTCTCGTGAACTCTTCTCTGCCTGAGAAATCGGAGATTGAGAAGATAAGAAGGATTGGGGAAAATTTACAGAGAAATCTTCCTTGTCTTCCCCGCTC
>NZ_JADEWY010000219.1 GCF_015207375.1 Coleofasciculus sp. LEGE 07092
TTACACAACAAGCAATGGCCCAAATCGAAGAGCAGATTTACCGCTTACCAACTTTGAAAAAATGGTTCGTTGAAATCTTTTGTCGAAGTGACTAAAGTTTTGGATCATTTTTTAGTTGGAATACTCTAAATTAGTCACCAGTATTGATGAATTAGACTGGTACTCGGCGCGGGAGGAAGGGTTAGGCGACCTTTATGAGGGGTTATTAGAGAAGAATGCCAGTGAGAAAAAGTCCGGGGCAGGGCAGTATTTTACACCCCGTCCGCTAATTGATTGCATGGTATCTCTGATTAAACCGCAACCGGGGGAACTCATTCAAGACCCAGCAGCGGGAACGGGTGGGTTTTTGATTGCGGCTGACCGTTATATTAAAAAACAGACTAACGAGTTATATACGCTGCCAGAAGCTGATCAAGTTTTTCAACGGCAGCAGGCGTTTTATGGGATGGAGTTGGTGCAGGATGCCCACCGCTTGTTATTGATGAATATGATGCTGCACGGAATTGAGGGGGAGGTAACGTTGGGGGATACTCTCTCACCGGATGGGCAGCGGTTAGGGAAAGCGAATGTAATTTTAACGAATCCGCCTTTTGGCACGAAGAAAGGGGGAGGCTCTCCGACGCGGGATGATTTTACCTTTCCTACTTCTAATAAACAGTTGGTGTTTTTGCAGCACGTTTATCGCTCTCTGCTACCCGAAGGACGGGCGGCGGTGGTGTTACCGGATAATGTGTTATTTGAAGCTGGGCAGGGGAGCAATATTCGGGCTGATTTGATGGATAAGTGCAACTTGCATACGATTTTACGGCTACCTACGGGGATTTTCTACGCCCAGGGGGTGAAGACGAATGTGCTGTTTTTCCAGCGGGGGACGACCCAGAAGGGTAATACTAAGGACGTGTGGGTGTATGATTTGCGGACGAATATGCCCAGTTTCGGCAAGCGGATACCCCTGACGCGATCGCATTTTACAGAGTTTGAGTTGGCGTATGGGGATAACCCGAATGGCAAGAGTGGGCGTGTTGACGAAGGGGAAACGGGGCGATGGCGCTGTTTTACTCGTGAGGAGATTACGAAGCGGGGAGATAATCTCGATATTTCCTGGCTAAGGGATGAGAGTTTGCAATCTGGAGAGGATTTACCGGAACCGGATGCGATCGCGGCTGAGATTATGGTGAGATTACAGACGGCGATGGAGGAGATGGAGGCGCTGACAGTACTGCTGGAGGATGAAGCTTGAGGATGTCATGCTGAGTGAAACGAAGCATCTCAATGCAGCATCTCAGAGAGATTCTTCTCTTCGAGACGCTACGCGAACACTACACTATCGTTCCGTTCTCCAATGACATGAGGATAAGGGAAATGTCATGCTGAGTGAAACGAAGCATCTAGATTCTTCGCTACGCTAGCGCTACGCTCAGAATGACATGAGGGTGCGGGAAAATGTCATGCTGAACGTAGTGAAGCATCTCTAACTATGGACTCAAAACATTCCACATGACTAAGCCTAAAATTCTGCAAGAGGGAGTCAGCTATACTTTTCGCTCGTACTTTGAGTTACCTAACGATACTGATGAAGTACTCGCAGAGTTTGGCTATAGGTTTGAACGCCAGCGCCTTCAGTTGCCAAAAACAACTCGTGAGATTGAGCGTCTCTCGGAGTTACAGCAGCAGCTTGAAGAGACGATTCCTTATGTTACTCTCAGCAGTGAAACGGCAAAGCGAGAAATTTTGATTGCTCCGGTGTTGACGCGAGTAGCGGTGATGTGTCGCCGTCTGTTGCGGATTGAGTATCCTGTGAAGGTTAATGAGCAACTTCAGGGCATTCTAGATTATTTTATCCAGTCGGAACGGGGGTTAATTGTCATTGAAGCAAAGCGAGATGACTTGACGCGAGGGTTTACCCAACTAGCGGTAGAGTTAATTGCGCTCTCCATGTTGGAGGAGTCGCCGGAAGTGTTGTATGGAGTGGTGACGATTGGGGAGTTATGGATATTTGGGAAATTGGAGCGCAGTACATACACAATCACAAGAGATATCGGTTCGTATACTTTACCCGATGATTTGGCAGAGTTGGTCAGGATTTTAGTTGGGATTCTGGAGTAGTCTGCGATCGCTTTTTTGAAATTGCGGCACAGATTATGCTGAGGTTGCAGACAGCGATGGAGGAGATGGAGGCGCTGACAGCACTGCTGGAGGATGAAGCTTGAGGATGTCATGCTGAGTGAAACGAAGCATCTTGGAATGAGGAGCAATAATAATGAAAAGTATCAAAACGCGATCGCACGTAGGAAATGATGGCATTTTACATCTAGATATTCCTGTAGGAGTACAAGATAAAGAGTTTGAAGTGATGGTGATTTATCAGCCAATTGAATCATCAAGGGGTGTCAAAACACCCCTTGAGTTGGGCTGGCTTCCTGGTTTTTTTGAAGAGGTGATTGGGGGTTGGGTGGGAGAACCGCTAGTGCGCGAACCGCAGGGAGAGTATGAGACGCGGGAGCAGATGTTTTGACTTACCTGCTGGATACTAATGTTTGCATTCGATTGTTGAATAATACCAGTCCAACGGTTACAACTCGGCTGGCGGCACAAGAGCCAGAAAATATTTATCTGTGTACTGTTGTACAGATGGAGCTAGTTTATGGAGCGTATCGCAGTGCTAATCTGGAACGAAATTTAGCGCTGTTAGAACAGTTCTTTAGTCAGTTTTCTAGTTTGCCTTTGGATGAGCCAGCGGCTAGGGTTGCAGGGCAAGTTCGCGCACAATTGGCGGCATTAGGTACGCCGATTGGTCCCTATGATGTACAAATTGCGGCTATTGCTCTAGTAAATAATTTAATCTTGGTCACGCATAATACGGGTGAATTCGGTCGAGTAAATGGACTACAGATTGAGGATTGGGAAGAGGTGCGGTGAGTTATAGAGATTGTTACCAGTATGCGATCGCTTTTTTGAATTTGCGGCTGAGATTATGGTGAGGTTGCAGACGGCGATGGAGGAGATGGAAGCGCTGACGATATTATTGGAGGGAGAGGAAATAGCTTGAGTTTTGGAATGAATAATGGTTTACCTCAAGGTTGGGAAAGTACAACCATTAGTGAAATAATTCTGCCTTATGAATTGGCAATACCGTCTTACTCCTCCAGAAGGACTCGAATGCTATTCAAAAAGCGGCTTTAGAAGCCCACAAATGGCTCTGACTCATGCCAAAATTCAAGTGGTTTGCAACTATACCGAACTCTTCAAACACCGAGCGCTGGCAGTAGGGGATTTGTGGAGTGCAACCACCCTAACGCTCAACACCAAAGCCTTGGAAACCCTGGCACCCAAAACGGTTATGCCCTACTGCTGGCAGCATTACAAATACCGTCAAGATTTCTGCGACTTGCGGCAATTCCTCAAGCAGCAAGGCAAAATCAGTGCCAAAAGACTACTCGTTGATCGCCACGGCAAGGCGATTGAAGCGGGTGTCGAACTCGAAGTTATCCAAATTAGTCCGACAGCCGCCCTAGCATTGGCTGAGGTGAAACTTTAGAGCAACCATTGTCGAGTGCCTTACGGAAACTTTCGTAATCGTCGCCGTAAGTGCGCTCGTCAAAAACTGGACGCTTATTCTTCCAACCGATAACCACCGGACAGTTGGCAGCCAGCCTTCGTAACGTCTTTGGATGCCATTCCACCGTCATCTCTCCCTCTAAAACATTGCGCCAAGTCATGCGACTCACCCCCAGGCGATCGCACACTTCGTTATCTTCAGCATCCCACAGGCGCTTCAATTCCGTGAAAATGCCGCGTAATTTTTCCATATTGTGAGGTGATAGTACTTCTCGCATGGCTTTCCTTCGAGGTTGTAATGGATCATCCCCTTTTTTTAAATCTTTTTGGGCATAAACTACAACCATTTCCGACAATTCCCGTAGAGCGATCGCACTTTGAGAGAACGAAAGCTGCCGCAGTTGGAACATAAACTTGTCAAAACTCGTGGGTGGCTCCTCTACGGTTGGCTTCTCCTTTAGACTGAGCGACTTGTCCTGAGCGACTTGTCCTGAGCCATGTCGAAGGATGTCGAAGGAAGCCGAAGTCTGAAGCTCATCATCCCCTGCCAGCAGCTCACAGTAATACCGCCTCGCACCCGGTTTTAATTTCTGCATCGCCTCTAGCAGCAGTTGCTGCACCTCCAGCGTCGGATTAGCTTTTCCGGTGCGAATCTCGGAAATATACCCCGTCGAAAGACCCGTCTCTCGCGCCAAATCTGAGCCGCTAATCTTAAATTTCTGCCAAACTTCTTTGAAAATGGAGTTCACTGTTGCTCGCTCTGGACTATATCGATGATACTATTAGCTTGCAACGAGAAAGAAAGTCAGCTCCACCTAGAAAATTTCACAGGTGGAGCAGACACTAATCTAAAAATCAAGACAATGGTAACAGAAACTACGAACTTACGCTTACTTTCCGCGTTTCGGCAAAGCTCAACGACCACCCACTTTGGCAAAAATCGCCGCGATGGGTCAGCAAATGCGTCAAGCTGTGAGACAATAGTGAAACCCAGCGTTGGTAAGAACAACCTGGGAGCGACCCCGCTAAAAACTTAAAGCGAAAGCGAGGATTTGATATGAATATCATAACCGTTGAGGGTGGTTTTTGCCACCCCCTACCGGATCTTGTTCATTTTTTGGGACACAGATGCGGTGAAATGAGCCGTATTGGAACTCAGTTTCACGCATTTAGACTGAGCGCCGTGGTCGCTGAGGCTTCTCGAAGCGCCGAAGACTTCGGCACTTCCATTGCCACTCAATCCGAAGGAGGCAACTCATGAAGCTGTTGTCACCGGAAAAACCGCTGATTGTACTGCCTCAGCTCTCGGCTGCCATTGGTCTGAATGAAGCACTCATCTTGCAGCAGATCCATTACTGGGTTGAGAAAGCTGGGGAACTGAAAAACGACGGGTTTAAGTGGTTTTACAAAACTTACAAGAAGTGGGCGGTTGAATTGCCCTTTTTATCCATTGGCACCATCCGTCGTGCGATCGCCGTTCTGCGAGAACGAGGACTGATTTTAGTTGAGCAACACAGTCTCAAGACGTTGTACCGAGCCAACTGGTATACGGTTAACTACGAGGCGGTGCAAGAGTTATTGGAGTCGATTTGTCCAAAACAAGCACGTCGAGATGCCAAGAGCGATCGCGTCGATGTGATCAATATGAGCATACCTCCTTATATAGAGACTACTCCTAAAGAGAATATCTCTACAGATACCCCAACCACCCTCCCCAAAAGCCAGAGTGTTTTTGAAAAATTTTCTTGGCTAGAGCTAGAGATTTGGCAGCTAAATTGGGATGCTCTGGTTGCTGTTATCTCTTCTGAAATAGAGTCACTAACACAAAAGCGGTCTTCTGGAAAAAAGCAACCATCTGATGAGAGCAAATTTTCCGCTGCCGCTGAGGTGTTTCACATTTTTGG
>NZ_JADEWY010000220.1 GCF_015207375.1 Coleofasciculus sp. LEGE 07092
GCTCCCCAGCCCCCCAGCTCCCCAGCAAGAGTCATTCAGTAGTAGGCAGCTCAATCGAAAACTCCGTCCCTTGACCGACGGTAGATTCACACTTAAGCTGACCTTGGTGTTCATCTACTACAATTCGGTAGCTGATTGATAATCCCAAACCGGTTCCTCTGCCCACGGTTTTGGTGGTAAAGAAGGGATCGAAGATACGGGCTTTTACAGCTTCAGTCATGCCAGAGCCGTTATCGATAATCCGAATAACCACTTTATTTGGTATTTCTTCTGCTGGAGAACTGACTAACTCCGTACTAATCCAAATCCTGCGTTGTTCGTCTGCTTTGGTGGGGTTGACAGAGGTGTCTTTTTGGTTTCCTACGCCTCCTTCTAACGCATCAATGGCATTGATGAGCAGGTTCATGAAAACTTGATTGAGTTGAGCGGGGTAACATTCTAATAGAGGAAGTTGACCGTACTCTTTCACAACTTGGATTTCTGACTGTTGTTGCAGGCGGTGCTGTAAGATGAGTAGGGTATTCTCTAGTCCTTCATGAATGTCTACCTTTTTAAGTTTCTTTTCATGCAAGTGAGAGAATTTTCTTAACGACTGCACGATCCGACGGATGCGATCGGCACCAACTTCCATCGAGCCTAGCAGTTTGGGGAAATCGTCGGCGATGAAATCAATTTCAATATTTTCTTGTTGTTGAGCAATTTCTGAGATTGGTTGAGGGTAGTAGTGCTGATAGAGCCGCAGCAGGTGCAGCAAGTCTTGAACATAGTTTTTGGCAGAATAGATGTTGCCGTAGATAAAACTGGTAGGGTTGTTGATTTCGTGGGCAATGCCTGCAACTAATTGACCCAAACTTGCCATTTTTTCATGCTGTACCAGTTGGGTTTGGGCGTGTTGCAGTTCTTGTAAGGTGAGTTCTAACTGTTGGTTTTTTTCCTGTTGAAGCTGCGCCAGAAGTGCGCCTTCTGTTCGTTTTTGTTCGGTAATATCCCGGCACGTGTAGAGAATCGTACTTTCCAAAATCGAGACGCGCTTGACATTAATTAATAATATGTGCTGCCGACCCACTTTATCGGTAATTTCCCGTTCGATATTCTGAAGTTCTCCCCTAGCATCCAAGTCTTGCCACTGGAATAAGTTATTTCCGAGCAGTTGGGTAATGGTGCCAAACTCCTGCACTTCTTGGAGGTTATAGCCAAACATCCCTTCGACATTGGGAGAGATAAAGGTAAAAGCTCCAGTCTTGTCGGTGAGGAAAACGGTTTCGGAAATGCTGCTGAGGATGAGTTGGTAAAGTGTCTCTGAATTGCGCAAAACTGTCCCAATGGGGGAATGTACTTTTGACAATTCCAATTCACTTACCGGGTTTCCCATTTCTAGCATGGAGTTTGGATAGGGCTGGAACGTTTCGCATCTCATGACTTGAACCCCCTTTTTTTCAGGTGGGAGTAATTCAACAACTGAATCAAACGTCCCCGGTTAAGGGGCGATTCAGTCGGTTAGTTAGCACAGCGCCCTGGTTGAGCCTAGCTTTAGGGCAGTTTTACTTTTTACTGCCACTGGAATCATTTTCAACGAGTTTAAAAATCTAACCCAGTAAATCTAGATGTTTAATACTGCTAGCATACCCTTATCTTTATCTCAAATTATCTCCATTACTTAATCTTTACTCAATCAGATATTTTCTTTATCAAGTTTTCATATAAGGTCGGCAAGGCTTCGTAAAAATTAACTACTTACTTGAACATTGTTTAACTGAAACAGTTGCATTAACTCTTAATCTTTAAGGTGAAACTTTAATTTTTTAAAAGCGTCTGTTAAATTAATATCCAAATCTTTATTCTGAATATCAACTGTAGGGCATAGGGGATATGGTAAGACTGGCATACGACTGGATAAGAGTTTTATTCCATTTCAATGGACTTGAGCTATTAGCCCGAAGTTTGAACTCCGGGCTGATTTTCGGGCTTATCGACAAAGGTGCAAGATGTCAGCTCAATAGGACTAAGCAGTGACAGCACAAATATTTTATTCCATATAATCTATGACGCCGGAGTTTGAAATCTGGGCAGGTTATCGGGTTTGTTAAGAATGGTGCAATATCTCAATCGGTGCGACCTTGAATCAATGCCTGAAATTGATTATCGCTGCGAATAGGATCAAAATCTGAATCAGTTTTTGCCATCTCTCGGTATTTGTCAGGATTGAGATTGATGGCTTGTTGTAGGTTTTCAATGGCTAAGTCAATATTGTTATGCTTGGCATAAGTGCAAGCTTTGTTGTAAAATGCACTGGTCTCATCGGGTTTAATTTCAAGGGCTTTATCGTAGGAGGCTACTGCTTCTTCTAGTCTGCCTAAATCATTTAGGGCATAGCCCCGGTTGTTCCAGGCTTGGTGTAAATCAGGTTTGAATTCAATGGCTTTGTCGTAGGAGGCTAATTCTTCTTCTAGTCTGCCTAAATTCCCTAGGGCATAGCCCCGGTTGTACCAGGCTTGGTGTAAGTCAGGTTTGAATTCAATGGCTTTGTCGTAGGAGGCTAATTCTTCTTCTAGTCTGCCTAAATTCCCTAGGGCATAGCCCCGGTTGCACCAGGCTTGGTGGTAGTCAGGTTTGAATTCAATGGCTTTGTCGTAGGAGGCTAATTCTTCTTCTAGTCTGCCTAAATTCCCTAGGGCAATGCCCCGGTTGTACCAGGCTTGGTGGTAGTCAGGTTTGAATTCAATGGCTTTATCGTAGGAGACTACTGCTTCTTCTCGTCTGCCTAAATCATCCCAAGAATTCCCCACATCCCACAAAAACAAACCACTACTAAACTCCGCATCGTCCGGCGTAACAATTAGTTCAGCTTGGGCTTCCGCTTGTTGCACCCAATCAACGCGCTGGGTTTCAGGACAGCGCTTGGATTTATACAACAGTGCGGCAAATTTAGCTAACCCATCCAAGGCATTAATCGGATTAAAACACGTTCTTAACGTTGCCTCTATCTGAGATTTAGAAAACCCATTGGTTTCGAGAAACTCCCAGTTGATTGGTTTTTCTTCTGATACTTCCCAACCGTACTCAACGGCAGGTTGAATTTTCTCGATAAACTGCCACATAGCATCATTCAACAGACACTTATCCGCTAAATCTGCCTCGGACAGAATTGCCTGAACCGGAATCCTCACCACCTCATCTTCTTGGAAATAGCGAGAGGTAAATAGATAAGCAATTAACTGACGCTGAGTATCGCTTCGCCGAGAAAAGACGGAGTGATAGAGAAACTCAGCGATAAGTTCCCGCCAATCCGAATTATTATAGAGCATCGGTGGCGGACTATCGGGTGGAACGTCTCGATCTGCCTGTTCCTTAAAATAATCCGCCAATACTCCATGAACCTGATAAAACTGCTCCTTATCTTCCTGCCACAAGGACAACCGAAACACATCCCGCGCCACATCATCTAAGCGATGACGATGTTGAGCAAATTCGACAAAATCTCGCTGCTTTAACCAGTCAAAGCAGTTTTGGCTGTTATCAGCGGCAGTGTCAAAGTCTAAACTGCGATCGCTCATCAAATAGCTAATCAACCCTTTATCAAACCAGTGACAGCAAGCCGCTAGTTGCAAGATTTGTTTCTGAGTGGGATTTAGCCCTTGTAGCAGCAAGTTTACAATTTCTTGATTGCCCTGAGAGAAGTCTATCTCTCGACCCGCTTCTTTTTCCCGACGAATCCAATTCAGATAGTACGGTAAGCCCTTAGTGGCTTGATAGATCTCCTCAACCTGCCCCGGTTCAGTAATACCAACCTGCTGAAGATAATCCGCCGTCCGCTCTTGATCAAATCGCTCCAAACATTGCTCGTAAACTAAATCCCGATCCTGCTGCAATTTTCGCCAGTATTCCGTCTTGAGTATATTAAATCGTCCCGCTACAACAATCCGGACGTTGTGCGCGGCTAACTCCCGATTCCCCAGCAAATAGTGACAGAGCCAGAAATCAATCTCTGAAGGCGCTTTCTCATAGGTATCTAGGATGAGGATCAGGGGACGTTTTTTTGCCTGCTGAATTAACCCTTCAACAAATGCCTGAGTCAACTTGGGCAACGGATCAAGCATCAGTTCCTGTAATTCTTTTTTCCGTTTCGTTGCCTGATGCTGTTGGAGAAGGTTTTGGATGCGGTCTTTTTCTGATAAAATCATGGTTGCCGCATCAACAGATACTTCGGATGCCTTCCCCAAGGTGGCGGCGGCGATTCCTGGCAATACCACCTGTCCAACCGTACTCACCCCAGCATTGAAGAGCTGTTTTACCAGTTTCAGTTGCTCTGAATCAACGGATTTTTTCCCGTCAACGGATTGAGTTTCTAGCTGGTGAGCTGTCTCCTGATAGTTTTGATAGAGTGGCGTAAAGGAGTCAACGTTAGCAAACAATTCCCTAACATCCCGTTGCAGCAAGTTGGGCGGCTTGGGTAATTGCTGGTAAAGTTCTGCCATCAGCTTCAAGGGCGTTTCAATTCCCATCGTGTAGCCAAAAGAAACCGCCGCAAAATCCGCCTCCTGCTGGTGAAGTTCTTGCAGTTTTTTGAGTAGCGTAGTTTTCCCGACGCCCCCAATTCCCCAAACTTGAAAGAGTACAGGAGAGGAACTCGGCTGATTTAGGGATTGAGCGAAGTTATCGAGAAAAATTTCTGCCTGCTGACGGGAAATATAGAATAGATAGGTTGCTGAGTCATAGGCTGGGGGATGGGTTAGCCCACCTTGCTAAAAGAATCCCACTATTTCCCAGATTTTAACCCTTAAGCTAATGAGGAATTTATCAAACCTCTGAATAGTCTAGCCATGCTTTGGGAATGAGTCATTGCCCAGATATTAAGACTTAAGCAAGTACTTCCTAACCAAAACAGAATGAAGGTGGGAGCCATTACCACGCCAATCATCAACCAAGTCCAGACGTGTAGTATCATTATCACAGCCGGGACACAGGCAAGTAAAGCCGCTTGTCGTACCTGAACTTGAGGGCGCTGCATTCCCACGAACACGAGTGTCATCGCGGTAAGGAGCAAGTTGAGGGGAACTAAAACTCCACAAATGGAGATACAGTTGACACGGGAAAACTCAAATAGGGGAGTGAAATCAAACATCCAATAATTCCGATAGGTATTATTGCCAGTCTATCCTTTACTCTCTGAATATCGATCGCCCATTAGCTATAGCCTTTCTCTATCGGGTGAGGTATAAAGTTCTGGATTTCAGGGAGTGGGGAGACAAGGAGACGCTGGATAAACTGAAACTCTTGAGGTGTTATACCAAATGGGTTTGAATTTGGCACATATTCTCTCTTGCTCCCCCCAAAACATCGGGGGGCTGGGGGGGTTCCAGATGTGCCATTGGAAAAGCTAATTGGTGTTACTCCTCTCCCCAGCACCCC
>NZ_JADEWY010000221.1:0-2500 GCF_015207375.1 Coleofasciculus sp. LEGE 07092
AATGCGCTTGTAACGGCACTCGAGCCGCACCAAGCGCCCGAACCTAGACAAAACAATAGTTTGAAAGCATAACCTGTATTTAACTCGTCAAAATTACTACAGGTCAACTGATAAGTCGATTAGGCAACTAAAAGACTAATATCGTTGATTATACAAGGAAACCGGAATCATAAAGATTTTCGGGAGCCGCAAGCTTCTCACAAAATGGAGAGTTTGATCCTGGCTCAGGATGAACGCTGGCGGTCTGCTTAACACATGCAAGTCGAACGCAATCCTTAGGGATTGAGTGGCGGACGGGTGAGTAACGCGTGAGAATCTGCCTTCAGGTTGGGGACAACCACTGGAAACGGTGGCTAATACCCAATGTGCCGCAACGTGAAAGATTTATCGCCTGAAGAAGAGCTCGCGTCTGATTAGCTAGTTGGTGAGGTAAGAGCTCACCAAGGCGTCGATCAGTAGCTGGTCTGAGAGGACGATCAGCCACACTGGGACTGAGACACGGCCCAGACTCCTACGGGAGGCAGCAGTGGGGAATTTTCCGCAATGGGCGAAAGCCTGACGGAGCAAGACCGCGTGAGGGAGGAAGGCTCTTGGGTTGTAAACCTCTTTTATCAGGGAAGAAGCTCTGACGGTACCTGATGAATAAGCATCGGCTAACTCCGTGCCAGCAGCCGCGGTAATACGGAGGATGCAAGCGTTATCCGGAATTATTGGGCGTAAAGCGTCCGCAGGTGGCTTTTCAAGTCTGCTGTCAAAGCCCGGAGCTCAACTCCGGCAAGGCGGTGGAAACTGAGAAGCTAGAGTGCAGTAGGGGTAGAGGGAATTCCCGGTGTAGCGGTGAAATGCGTAGAGTTCGGGAAGAACATCGGTGGCGAAAGCGCTCTGCTGGACTGCAACTGACACTCACAGGACGAAAGCTAGGGGAGCGAATGGGATTAGATACCCCAGTAGTCCTAGCTGTAAACGATGGATACTAGGTGTGGCTTGTATCGACCCGAGCCGTGCCGAAGCTAACGCGTTAAGTATCCCGCCTGGGGAGTACGCACGCAAGTGTGAAACTCAAAGGAATTGACGGGGGCCCGCACAAGCGGTGGAGTATGTGGTTTAATTCGATGCAACGCGAAGAACCTTACCAGGGCTTGACATGTCCGGAACCTCAGTGAAAGCTGGGGGTGCCTTCGGGAGCCGGAACACAGGTGGTGCATGGCTGTCGTCAGCTCGTGTCGTGAGATGTTGGGTTAAGTCCCGCAACGAGCGCAACCCTCGTTTTTAGTTGCCAGCATTAAGTTGGGCACTCTAGAGAGACTGCCGGTGACAAACCGGAGGAAGGTGGGGATGACGTCAAGTCAGCATGCCCCTTACGTCCTGGGCTACACACGTACTACAATGCTTCGGACAAAGGGCAGCAAGCCAGCGATGGCAAGCTAATCCCATAAACCGAGGCTCAGTTCAGATTGCAGGCTGCAACTCGCCTGCATGAAGGAGGAATCGCTAGTAATCGCCGGTCAGAATACGGCGGTGAATCCGTTCCCGGGCCTTGTACACACCGCCCGTCACACCATGGGAGCTGGCCACGCCCGAAGTCGTTACCCTAACCTGCAAAGGAAGGGGACGCCGAAGGCAGGGTTGGTGACTGGGGTGAAGTCGTAACAAGGTAGCCGTACCGGAAGGTGTGGCTGGATCACCTCCTTTTTAGGGAGACCAACTGAATGATGAAGGCACAAGATGCCAAGAAACTCCGGAATTGATTCATTGATTCAGAGTTGAGTTGATAAGTCATCATCTCAGACATCCCAAGGTCGTTCGGGAAAAATTCAGGGAAGCTTTCAAACTAAAGTCGGTTCGGAATAAGGGCTATTAGCTCAGGTGGTTAGAGCGCACCCCTGATAAGGGTGAGGTCCCTGGTTCGAGTCCAGGATAGCCCACCTTAACTCCGACTTATAAAGACAACACCAAGCAACTTGATACCAACACTTCAGCATCTGAACGAGAGAGAGTTAACTCGGCAGCCTGCTGGATTGTGTGTCCAGTCAGAACCTTGAAAACTGCATAGCAACCTGTCAGGTAGAGAAGCTATCAGGGCGATAAGCTACTCCTGTTGCAGCCTTTATAGGCTCACAGGGGAGTCAGCTATTGTGCTGAGAGCTACTATCACAAGACATCAACAAACAAATGTGGTCAAGCTACAAAGAGCTAACGGTGGATACCTAGGCACGCAGAGGCGAAGAAGGACGTGGCGACCGACGATACGCTCCGGGGAGCTGGAAGCAAGCAATGAGCCGGAGATTTCCGAATAGGGCAACCTTTTATACGGCTGGTTGAATCCATAGACCAGCACGAGCCAACCCAGCGAACTGAAACATCTTAGTAGCTGGAGGAAAAGAAATCAATAGAGATTCCCGTAGTAGCGGCGAGCGAAGTGGGAAGAGCCTAAACCAGTCACATTATGTGAGTGGGGTTGTGGGACAGCATTATGGGAAATCTGGCAGCTAGATGAAGT
>NZ_JADEWY010000222.1 GCF_015207375.1 Coleofasciculus sp. LEGE 07092
CCCCAGCTCCCCAGCTCCCCATCTCCCTACGTGTTTATGCGGAGACTGGCAGTTCTGACTCCTTAGATTTCCGTGAAACGACGATGGTTTATTCGTTTTCCTGTACAGACAATGAGTTCAGGATGGTTGGGTAACACCAAGTCGTTGAAGGGATTCAGTTTTCACTGCTGTTGGTTTTTTATGATGGCGACTCAGTCTACTAATTATTTTCGAGGAATGGAACTTCTGGTTGCTTACTATCGAAATCCTTCGGTAGACGTTCGCAATCAGCTAGTACGACTAAATGCTGGATTGGTAAAGAAAACGGCTTATCGGGTCAGTCTACAGTGTGTTGAACCCTATGAAGATTTAGTGCAAATCGGCTACCTCGGATTGATTCGGGCGATTGAGCGGTTTAATCCCCATCAAGGCTGTGCCTTTAGTTCCTTTGCCGTACCATTCATTCGTGGCGAAATGCTGCATTTTTTGCGAGATAAGGGCAGTGTAGTGAAGATTCCCCGCCGCTGGCAAGAATTGCAGCAAGAAGGGCAACGAGTCAGTAAGAAGTTGAGCGCCACTCTAGGACGCCCCCCTGAAGATGCGGAAATGGCTTGCGCCTTAGACGTATCGTTGCAAGAGTGGCTTGAGAGTAAGTTAGCAGCTCAAAATCGCTTGCCCTTAAGTTTAGATGCTACTGTAGGTCAGACGGTTGATTGTTCGGTGACATTGGGAGAAACGCTACCTGATAGTCGTGACCAAGCGTTGCAGCATTGGGAAGAAGACCGACAGCAGTTGCACGGCGCAATACGTCAGCTAGAAGAGAAAACACAGGCAGCGATTGAGTTTGTGTTTTTCCGGGATTTACCGCGTAAAGAAGCTGCCAAACGAATCGGTGTTAGCCCCATGACTGTGACGCGCCACCTGCAACGGGGCATGAATGATTTGGGGTTTCTTCTGCAAACTCAAATACCCGAACGCCTTGCTAGCTGAGGAGTTGAGTTAATTTGTAGGGGATGGAATGAGAAAAGAGCGATCGCTGTTCTTACTTCAGGCGTAACTGTAAGTTCAATCGTAATACTAGAGTTTCGTCTAATTTTAACTTTTATAAGCTGCGGTTTAGAACCCCGATTTCTCAGAGAAGTCGGGGTTCTCATCTTCATACCCTTGACCTGAAGCCAGTGTAAGATATCGAATTCAGGTAAAACACAGATCAAAAGTTATGCAACTGGTTGATTGGCTGATAGTCCTGTTCTACCTCATCGGCTCAATGGCATTAGGACTTTACCTTTCTCGCAAGGCGTCGGGGAGTTTGGTCGATTTTTTCGTATCGGGGCGATCGCTTCCTTGGTGGTTGGCAGGCACCAGCATGGCAGCGACGACCTTTTCGATTGATACGCCTCTCTATATTGCTGGGGTTGTGGGCAACCGGGGAATTGCCGGGAACTGGGAATGGTGGAGTTTCGGTATCTCCCATTTAATCATGGTCTACGTCTTTGCCCGAATGTGGCGGCGATCGGAAGTCGTAACCGATGCCGAACTCACTGAACTACGTTATGGCGGAAAGATGGCGGCGGTACTGCGGGGGGTGAAAGCGTTTCTGTTTGCCGTACCGATTAACTGTATTGGTATCGGTTACGCCATGCTAGCGATGGTTAAAGTTGTAGACGCCCTGGAAATTTGGCAAAGTTTGGGAATCACTCCTGGAAACAGCCAGAAAATTTGGAGTGTGGTTGGTGTCAGCGTCTTAGTATTAATCTATGCTAGCTTCGCTGGTTTATGGGGTGTCGTCACTACCGATTTCTTCCAATTCTTCCTGGCGTTGTTGGGGGCGATGGTGGTTGCTGGTGTTGCCGTTAACCACGTTGGCGGTATCCACGCCCTAGTGCCAGCGGTGCAACTGGCAACAAAACAGGATGTTTTGTCATTCATCCCTCTCTCTATTGGAGTCGGTGGTATTGGGTGGAGTGATATCGCAGGCATTACCGCTACTACCTTTTCTGCCTACCTCTTCGTTCAGTGGTGGTCCTGGCGGCGCAGTGATGGTGGTGGCGAATTCATTCAGCGCCTGATTGCAGCTAAAGATGAGGCAGAGGCGGAGAAGGCGGCTTGGTTGTTTAATATCTTGAATTATGTAGTACGGACTTGGCCCTGGATTGTTGTGGCGTTAGTGGCGATCGTAGTCTATCCGAATTTGGAAGACCGGGAGTTAGGCTATCCCAAACTCATGCTTGACTTTTTGCCACCTATTATGCTAGGGCTAGTAGCAGCATCCCTGCTAGCCGCGTTTATGAGTACGGTTTCAACGTCAATTAACTGGGGTGCTTCCTTTGTTACAAATGACTTGTATCGGCGCTTTATCAAACCCGATGCAACTCAACCAGAACTCGTGCTTGTGGGACGGCTATCTTCAGTGATGGTAACAGCGTTTGGGGCGATGGCAGCATTTTTTGCCCAAGATGTGGCAACGGTTTTCCGGCTGGTGATTGCCATTGGTACGGGTTCTGGGTTGGTGCTAATGCTGCGGTGGTTCTGGTGGCGGATTAATGCGGCGGCGGAGCTGACGGCAATTTTGGGGGGTTTTGTTGTGGGGTTGACGACTAGTGTTGTACCTGCGTTGCAGATTCCTGACTTTGGTTTGCGGTTGATGTTTATTACCGTAACTGTTGGCATTTTGTGGATCGCGGCTTTATTTCTCACTCCAGCGGAATCGGATGCAACATTGGATCAATTTTACCGTCGGGTGCGTCCGGCGGGTCCGGGTTGGCAGCGTCAGCAGGTTCGCACGGGTTTGGTGCCACTTCAAGATTTGGGACTAGATATCAAACGAACGTTGGCGTCAATTTTATTGATGTTCGGGGTAATGTTTGCCACTGGCGGCTTTTTGCTACTGCAACCGCTAATCGGTTGGGTGTCCCTCGTTGCCGCCGTTATTGGTGGGATGTGGCTGCGCCAGCTTAACAAGGTGAAGTGAATTCCCTTGTCTCAAACCGAACTCGATAATCGGGACTATGACTCCAAAGAATTGTAGGATAGATAAGAGGAGCTTTACAAATCTTTAGCCAAATTCTCAGAAAACCACTCTACTTACGCACATATCGATAACAATGGCTATTTTTCGTCAGTATGTTGCCCCCTTCCTGATCCTATTGGTCTTTTTGGTGGCATTATTAGCCGTAAGCGCTCGCATTTTCTTACCCAGCGACTTGGCAGCACCTGCACCCATTGAGGAGATTGACTCTGCTAGTGTGCAGGTATCAGCCTTGGCTAGATTGGCAGTCAACTAGAGTTCAATAGTACTGGTGTCTGAACATTTATTATTACCGGGCTATCGGCTGCGGATAGGCTCAGGGTTGGATAAGGCAATTTTGGTAAAATTCCTCCAACTCAGCTACCAAGAGCTTTTCCCAGAACAAGAGCATTTTTCCCATCTGGCGGAAACGGTGCGGCAGTATTTTCATTTGGAGACGCCGTTGTGGTGGGTTGAGCCAGCGAATTCTCCAGTGGCTATACCAACGGTTAGCCAACCTGTTGCTTGTCTGTGGCTGGGAAATGCTATCAATCAGGTACAGGGCGATCGCCACGCTTATGTTTTTTTGCTATACGTGATGCCAGGATATCGGCGTCAGGGTATTGGTTCGGCACTGATGCGCCATGCTGAAAACTGGGCAAGGGAAAGAGGCGATCGCCAACTTGGGCTGCAAGTTTTTCAATCCAACCAACCTGCCGTGCAGTTTTATCAGCAGTTAGGCTTTCAAATTCAGTCTTTGTGGATGGTTAAACCACTTTGATTGTAGGGAGTGGGGAATGGGAAATAGGGGGTCAGAGACTGGTGCAATTGGGTGGGATAGGATAATTTATCTAATATGTATGATAATGACGATCTTAGAGTAATTGATACGGCGGACGATCTAGAAAGCCCCCTAGATAAATTAGAGCCAGTTGATGTTGAGTCAGAAGCCGAAAAGCCCGATCCAGAAGTAATGCTGGCTCTTTTAACCGCCCCCGAAACGCCACAACGGATGCTGGCGACAAGAGCGTTTTGTGAACTTCAGGATGAACGGGCTATTCCTCATCTAATTAACTTGTTAAAAGATGTTTGCCCCTTGGTGCGGGTGAGTGCTGCCTATGCTTTGGGGCGCAATCCCAGTCCTACGGCTGTAGAACCATTAATCGAGCAACTTAACCGCGATTGGAATGGTTACGCCCGTAAAGGTGTGGTTTGGGCATTGGGAAACTGCCGCGATCGCCGTGGGTTGCGGCCCCTGCTTGATGCCTTGATAACGGATATCTCAGCGGTACGTTTGTGGGCGGCGAGTTCTTTGGCACAAATGGCAAAGCTGGAGTATCAAGATATGGTGGCTTGCATTCCACCATTGATTACCGCCTTAAAGCAAGACCCGATCGCAGCAGTGCGGAGTAACTGTGCTTGGACATTGGGGCAGTTGTGTCGGGAACTTCCGTCTAATGCTATTTACGGAGGCGCGATTGATGGATTAACTGAAGCCTTTGCCGAAGATGAAGATATGGGAGTTCGGGAAGATGCCAAAGCTGCACTTTTACGATTGGGCGACCCTCGCGCCCTTCAGATGATAGAGGCAATTGAATTGGAGGGGTTGTTTTGAGAAGGAAATCTTGTAGAGATGTTAGATGCAAAGTCTTTACAAGTTTCGTTAAATTTATATAATTTTTTAAACATTACCTTACAAAAGTTAAAGTAGAGGGGTGGATATTGCTCACTGGCGGTCTTTTTTTACCCCATCCTGCAAGACAAAACCTCTCTACTATGCTTGTTTCTTCCTCTCAACCCACAGCCGATCGCACGATACCGCTTTTTGATGAGTCTGATTTCCGCCGCCGCTTCTTCCGACTGGCAAGTATCAACATTTTGTCTAATCTCATGGTGCCCCTGGCGGGTATATTTAGTGTGGCGTTCTTGGGTCACTTGGGAGAAATTCGCCACCTTGCCGGTGTTACCTTATCCACGGTGCTGTTTAACCACATCTACCGTTCCTTGGGTTTTTTACGCACAGGAACTACGGGTACAACTGCCCAAGCTGTAGGGCGTGAGGATGGGGACGAGGTATTACTGACGGGATTACGCAATGGCATTATTGCTGTGGGATTAGGACTGGCGATTTTGATTTTGCAGCACCCATTGCAAGAATTGGGGTTTGCTTTGTTGAGTGCTGCCCCAGAGGTGAAGTCTTCGAGTCAAGCGTATTATGCTACCCGCATTTGGGGCGCACCTGCCACGTTACTAAATTTTGTATTCATTGGTTGGTTTCTGGGACGGGAAGAAAGTAGCAAAGTTTTGCTGTTATCGGTTATCGGTAATGCAGCTAATGTTGTGCTGGACTGCTTATTTAT
>NZ_JADEWY010000223.1 GCF_015207375.1 Coleofasciculus sp. LEGE 07092
GCTGGGGAGCGGGGGAGCGGGGGAGTAAAGTAACACCTCAACAATCGCCTTGTCCCTTTCTTCCCCACACCCCCTTGAACAGAAATACGGTAACTCACCCGACGTAAACTATAATTTTAATCTTCACCCTTAGCGAATTGGTTGAAAACCCTGCAACCAACTCAAAGGGCAGAATCAATGTGGACAGGTAGGAGGACTCGCGGTAGTTGGTTGTTATGGTGAAATAGCAGCAAATTTAGTAACAAATTTAACGGCTTGCTTCTCTGGGAGTTCCACCGTTAAGTTATTGGTTTCAGATTTATTCGTTACACTTCATCCTTTCGGGTCAGGGATTGCATCTCTATAATCCACGATCTGACTGTTAAGGAATTCTGTAATGATGATAATTGATGAGACAATTAGCACAATTGTTGGGTTTCCAGTTTTGAATTTTAAAAATCAACTGGAGCGCAATGAAATAGTCATCAAATTTCTAAAAAAACTCAATCTCGATCCAGAAGATCCTCCGACTGATTTTACAGGAGTTTATCAATATAGCTTGGTCGAGTATGGTGTGGGTAAACCCATAGCAATTCTTGAACTGTTTCGGCAAAAATCAATTCAAGAATCTTTCCGCCAAGCTTTTGAGAACAATAAACATGCAATCTTACTCAAAGTCGGTGAAGAGTTGCTTACTGGGTATCCGTTAGGGAATAAAATTCGAGAATTAGGCATTGATACCCGTCGAGAATTTGCCGCGTTTACTGCTATTTTTATCGAAATCACTAAATGGACCCGTACACCTGCTGAGGTAAGACAAAATCAGACAATTGAAACCTTACGGCAACGGTTGAGTAACATTCAACAACGGCTGGATAGGCTGCCGACGTTGGAGGGAATTCGTACAGAAATGGCGCGACTGGCAACACAAACCAAGTCGGCAATGACAGTGGCAGAGTTCTTTATTCAAAAGCAGTGTAAGGTGTTTGGTTTAGCCCAGCAGATGAGGGGTTGGTTTGAAACCTTGGGCTACCGATTTGAGCGATATGAAGTTTGGGAAGCCGATTATTTTGAGTGGATTGTTGATATCCCATCGCGGCGAGGATATGACCGTATTTTAGTGCGTGGGATTGAGGGAGAAGCAACAATTAGTGATGTCGCGGCATTGCGTAAATCGGTGGAAAAACAAAGAATCCATGAAGGGTGGCTGGTAGCAGCAAACCGAATCAGCCGCGCTGCCTTAGATGCGGTGGAAATGGTGGAAAATAGAAAACTTTTTTGCTATACCTTTGACGAACTTCTAGATGAGGCGGCTGATTTCAGTGGCTATCTCAATTGGCTGGAAACTGAGGTGAAGCGGCGGGGAATTGACCAGATGTATATGCCGTTAGCTTGTAATCAGGCAGAAATTGACCCGATTACCAAACAGAGAATCGCGGTTAATCGTTATGATGAACGGGATGGTTGGATTGATGGTTATATTGACCGTTGGCTAGATGACCCTGCTAAGGAACACCTCTCAATTCTCGGTGAGTTGGGTATAGGCAAGACGTGGTTCGCATTTCACTATGCCTGGACTGTGCTGCAACGCTACCGTCAGGCGAAAAAACGGGGGTTAGAGCGCCCCCGCCTACCCTTGGTGATTCCGTTACGGGACTATCCTAAAGCGGTGAGTGTGGAGTCGCTGTTTTCTGAGTTCTTTTTCCGCAAGCATGAGATTCCGTTACCGGGTTATTCTGCTTTTGAACAACTCAACCGCATGGGTAAGTTGTTGCTGATTTTCGATGGCTTTGATGAGATGGCACCAAAAGTTGACCGTCAGGAGATAATTAACAACTTTTGGGAGTTGGCGAAAGTAGTGGTGCCGGGAAGTAAGGTAATTTTGACCTGTTGCACGGAGCATTTTCCAGAAATAGAAGAAGGGAGGGCGTTGCTGAATGCAGAACTGCAAGCGTCTACTGCCAATCTGACGGGAGAAACGCCCCAATTTGAGGTGTTAGAACTCAAGAAGTTGGACGATGATCAAAATGCATCAGATGCTGTCGTTTCAGGTGGAACCTACCACAATTCAACTACCCCAACTTACTCCGCTTCGCCATAAGGCTCCATTTCGTTGAAGTTGGGGATTGTATCTATCGTCCAGCGCAGTTCCCAAAATAATGGCAAGGGGTTTGAGCAACGCAGGTACGGAGTTGCTCTCCCTATGCCTCCTGCCTTCTTCCAGTAAGTAAGACTTGACACTACCCAAACGAATCAAAGATAATGGGAAATTGCGTGTATTATCCTGCTCGGATCAGGTTGAGATATACCAAAAGCTGCTCAGAGCGATAGATACCTAGTAATTTATCGCCTCTCCAAAGAGGGGACTTAGGCACAATCGGGTTATTCAGTAGCTGAGTTCCGAGCGTGGAATTGCCGAGATAGGCGTTCTAGGTTCAGGGCTTTCAGCATGATAAACCAATGCGTTAGTCCTAATCAGGAGAAAAGACAGCTACCTGTACGGCTTACCTTTGAGGACAATTCCATGAGTTACGCAATTATTGAAACGGGTGGTAAACAATTGCGAGTTGAACCCGGTCGCTTTTATGATATTGAACTGCTACCGGTCAAACCCGAAGAAAAAGTTACCATCGACAAGGTCTTGTTCGTTCAGCATGATGGTGAGGTAACAATCGGTCAACCCTTCATTGAAGACGCACAGGTTGAAGGTACGGTGATGCGGCACTTTCGCGGTCGCAAGATCATCGTTTACAAGATGAAGCCGAAGAAAAAAACTCGCAAGAAACGCGGTCACAGGCAGGAAATTACTCGCTTGATGATTGACTCCATCAGTATGAACGGTTCGGTGCTAGCTGCTATAAATGCTGAGTCAACCGAGACACCAACTTCTGAACCAACAACAGCCGAGGCGTCGGCAGAAGTAGAAGTAGCTGCGGAGTAAACCCCCGCAATCGAGACATCAACATCAGTAGAGAATCCCAAAAGTGTCTCACAATAAGACTAGGAACTAACTAACACTACAGCAGAAGACTATGGCTCATAAGAAAGGTACAGGTAGTACTCGTAATGGTCGCGACTCTAATGCCCAGCGGCTAGGTGTAAAGCGCTTCGGCGGTCAAGTTGTCAGAGCTGGCAATATTTTAGTACGTCAGCGCGGCACTAAGTTTCACCCTGGCACCAATGTTGGTCGTGGGAAGGATGACACTCTGTTTTCCCTGATTGACGGCATCGTTACCTTTGAGAGAAAAGGCAGAGTTCGCAAAAAAGTCAGCGTTTATCCAGTAACAGTAGATTCAACACCCGAACCCGAATTGGCAGCGGCGCAGGCTTGAATCAACAAGTAATTGACTTTTGTCAGTAACTGAGGAAAGCACCTTTAGGGGTGCTTTTCTTTTTTAGGCTGAGGTTTCGACGAGTAACTGTTCAACATTTACTTCCCATTTCTACCAAATCGCGTATCATTTAAGGCACTCCCAACCCCCTGAATTACACCGCGAATCACTAAACCAATCGCTCTACCAACTACCTGGGTTAGGACGTAAACAACTCCTTTACCCAACCAGCCAATCGTACCGCGCAGGCGAGGCGAACTCGCATCCCGAAACTCATAGGCAAGGGTTACAGCTAGCCGAATACCCCGAAGTTGTTCTAACTCCTGACGACGTGGAGCGTAAATAGAAGTTTTTTTAATACCGATGTCACTGAGAACAAATAAATCGTAGCGACTCTCGAAGATAGCTTCTGGTTCATCTAACAATTCCGATCGCCGATATCTCCACGATAAATTATTACGGAATCTGGCAATTTCTCGTGACGAAATCAACTGCCGATCAAAAAAGCTGTGCTTGATAGTTTCAACATCCCCAAAACGATTTAACAAGGGTTGAACAACGGCATTTGCCACTTGAATAATCAAATTTTGCAGCAAGATTTCTGCTCGTCCCAAAGCTTCAGGCGTCTGGGCTGAATAGGAAACATTATCAATCATTAAAGGGGCGTCAAATAACTGATTCGCTAGCAACTCAATCACCAACGGAATCTTATCTAAAATGTCAATTTGCACAGGCGCGGCATCTTGCAGTAAAACATCTACAAGTTCAAACTGCTGATTTCCGACTGGCACCGTATAATATTTGCCAAAAAAATTCGTCAGCGATACTTGCCACAAATCTTGTAACAGCCGCGATCGCTTCTGAGGAAGCTGCTCGGGTGTAACTTGAGAAAAGCGTAGTGCGTCGAGTACTTCCTCAAACTTTTTCAAGACGATATAGAGTACATCCTGTTTTCTCTCCCCTTGGAGAATGTCAATTTCTAAAGGCGTGTCGGTCAAATTTTGCAAACCCGACTGTAACCTTTCCACCGTCACCTCAAGAAGTGTGAGGGGTTGATTCCTAAGACTGAGTTCTGAGCGTGTAATCGCCCCAGAGGTAAGGCGAGATAAGGGTTGTCTCCTTGTAGATGAGTTTTCTGAAGCGATCGCTTGCCTCTGAGAACGATTATCAGCCAACTCCGTATTGAACCTTTCCTGTTCCACCACAATCGCATCCGTCGGCAATAGCTGATTCACCACCCAACGTGCTGCCAAAAGTTCCCGGCGGCGTCCGTTCCAAAACAGCCAGTCTAGCTTAGACAGGTGAGGATTTTGCAATTGTGCGATCGCTTGCGCTAATGCCTCGTCAATTTGCCGCAATCCAGATTGGCGCATTCGATGATGCCAGCTCGGAGGTTGCAGACTACTAACCGATACAGGTAGCCTCTGCCAAGACGATTCCCCTCTGTGCAACTGCCGTATCGCTTCGACAATTGTGGTGATAGAAGATCCCTTAGAACAGTAACCCTCAACGCCCAACTGTTTAGCAACAGCAAGTTGAGTGGGTTCTGATTGAGCCGTAACCACTAAAATCGGCAAGTCAGGGTAATCTGTCTTGAGCAACCGACATAAGGACAACCCAGACAGTGCTTGAGGGTAAATGCGCCCTAATGCCAGTTCCAACACTACTAACTCTACGACCTCTTCCCCCTGCAAGTTTCTCAAGTATTCCAACCCGGCTGCACCCGTATCGAACTCAGCCACAACTTGCAAATCAGGAAATCCTTCTAGCGCCGTACTCAGCCCTAACCGGAAGATCGGGTCATCATCAATCAGAAGGATGTGAATTAAGCGATCGCTCATGGATAAAAGGGAGTGGGGAGTGGGGAGTGGGGAGTGGGGGATTTTTTAGGTTAACTTAACCATTTCCCCCGTCC
>NZ_JADEWY010000015.1 GCF_015207375.1 Coleofasciculus sp. LEGE 07092
GCTAGGGGGCTAGGGGGCTAGGGAGCTAGGGAGCTAAGGAAAAGAGTAACACCTCAAAAATCTCCTTGTCTCCTTGTCTCCTTGTCTTCTTGTCTCCTTGTCTCCTTATCTCTTCCCCTTGAAACTGATGTCTAACCAGAAAATGTGCGGCTGCGCCACTTATTGAGCCGAGCTTCTCCAATTGCCGCTAAACTTCGCGCTTGGGCGATTTGCTGTTGCAGTGCTGCAATTGTCTCAGTTTGTTTCTGAGCCAACTGCTGCCACTCTATATAACTAACTGACTGTCCTGGAGTCGCAGGGTTCTGGGCGGGAGTTCCCAAAGCCATACTACTCTCAGGAGTTGTGGGAGGACTATAAGACTGCCACTTATTCGTCCAAGCCTCTCCTAAAGCAGCAGTAGGTCGCAACTGAGCTAACTGTTGCTGTAACTTTTTAATTAATTCTGCCTGTTCTTGACACTGACGCTCCAATGTTGGATCGATTCGAGTATAGCTTGGGGCTGTACTCTTGGTGCGCTGCACTGCCGCCGCTACCAACTTTTGAATCCGATCAGGATCTTCCCGTCTGAGAGTAACCGAAGTGCTTACTGGAATAGACGATGGCAGGTTCTGGGCGATTTCTCGGGTGAGTTTAGCGAGGTTGCTGCTGGTTTGGGCGCGATCGCTATTGGCATAGCCCCGGTACAGTTGGAATATTCGGTTGTAACCAACGGTTTTTTGACCTAATTGAGAGGTAAATCCGCGATAGTAGGGAACTATGTTATAGCCAAAATTATCCTCATACTCATTTGAGTCAATATAGGAGTTAATTTCCGCCGCATATCCTTTTTTGGCGTATAAATCGACGTGATCAGCAATCTCCGACTCATCGTAAGGAGCACGTCCTAATAAATGCTTGTAATTGAGTTCGATAAACCGAATCTGCTGACTTGAGTAGAAAAACTTTTGACGGTAGAGTTCTGACAGCGCAATCGCCCGCACAAAATCCTGAACGGTAAGATCGCCTTGACGCAGCAGCGATTCGGCACTGGTTAAGCGATCGCTTTTCATGATGTAATCATTTCCTAGCACCTGACGGTAAGCCGCTCGGATTACCATTTGCAGGTCTTCTTCCGTCCAGTTAGACCTCAGTTCTATCCTAGGGGCAGTTTCAAAGGGTTCAATTCCCAACCGTTCTGCGACTGTCAAATTCGTCATATTTGAAATTCTCAAAAAATTTATCAAACTCTCAATTGCGCGATCGCACGTTCCAGCCGAACCCTGACAACCTGATCAGACTCTTTCTTTAGTGCCTGTTCTAAGGTAGGGATAACTTCAGGGCTAGCCATGTCTTCCAGGGAGACTACTGCTGCATACCGAAGCCCCCAATCTTCAGGATTCAGTAATGCCCATGTTAGTTTATCCACTGCCTGACGGATAATTTCTGGGTCATTCGCCAAACGTCCAATGTGTCCCAGCCCCCTTGCTGCCACTCGCCGAACATTCCCCTGGCAATGGTTGGCAACTGATACCCCAACCACCTCCGCCAATAGTTCAACAGCTCTGGCGTCACCGATTCGAGCTAAGGCTTGAATGATATAGGCTTGCACTCCCTGATCCGAAACCGTCTCGAATGCCGTAATTAAGGGTTCCACCGTAGCTGGCGCAAGTTGTACCAACCCATTGACTGCTGCTACGGCGACAGAGGGATGGTGATGGCTTAATGCTTCAATTAAAACTGCGATCGCTTCCTCGCTAATCTCTGTTGTATCCGCCACCAACGCCTCAATCGCTGCTACTGCCTCAGCCATGGTAGCCGCACGACGGAATTGATCTATTAATAGATAGCTTGTGCGATCGCTAATAGGAATCGTGTTCATGCTCAAGCTGTGATTTTTATAGCTGAATTAACAAATTATCAATTTCTCCAAGCAGAAACTGAGATTTGTGCTGTTTTGTTTGCTCAGTTTCCCCATCACTATCCAATACGGCTTCTAAAATTCGCTTTAAGTTCAGGAGTTTTAAACTATTCGGAACAGTCGCCTGAATAATTGCTTGTGCGGCTTGCAAGTGACCAATTGCCCCCAGGTCAAACATCGCTGCCCAGCGCAAATACATATTGCGGTGATCCAGATTTCTCACAATTCGCTCAATATACTGTGGCTCTTTAGTCAACAAGTATAAATACTGAGCCGCCGCACATTGTACCCGCTCCGATTGATGCTGGAGAAATGGCTCAATTTTGGGACGGGCTTCCCAAACCTCTAGCGTTCCCAAGGCTTCAATCAGAGCTTCATAGGGTTGCTCTTGACCAGAGTGCAGCAGATTGAGCAATGGTGTTACCGCACGGCGATCGCCAATCGCTGACAAGGCTTGAATGACTGCTTCGCACAAGTTTGAGTCGGGACACTCTAGCGCCTCGATTAAAGCGGGTACAGCTTGGGGATTTTTCAACTGTCCCAAAGCCCGTGCAGCTTGTCGCCGCAGGGGATAGCCACCAGCTTCTGTGCGATAACTCTCGTCTTTGAGTGCTTCACACAGCACTGCCCAAGAATCCTGGATTTGGTGTTTTCCTAGCCACCATGCCGCATAATAGCGTAGCTGATTATCGTCTCCCCGCAAGGCAGCGATCGCAGCATCAGCAGAACAGATCGGTTGGGGAGGAATCATAATTCATAATTCATTACTAATTCGGGTCTGACAGATAGACAACAACTCATCCACCAGGAAAGTACTGCCTACCTACCAGACCCGACAGGGGTAGTGATACTAACTCAATGCATTAATGGAATAGTTGAGGTAGATATTAGCTTCACCTGCTACATCACCGGAAAGACCATGGTTGTCGCGGACGAACTCTAATGCTGCTACATACCAGCTTGGAGACAAACCGAGAGCCGCGTTAAATTCTTTAACGCCTGCAACCACGTATTCATCCAGAGGACCTGTGCCACCCACTACGCAGCAGTAGCTGATGACGCGCAGGTAGTTGCTGATATCCCGCACGCATTTAGACTTGCCTTCTTGGGTAGAGGCATATTGAGGTCCTTGCATTTGGGTGGTGTAGGGGAATTTCTGATAGACGTGATTGGCAGCCGCCTCAGCCCAACCTGGACCATTGTCAGCAAAAGCTTTAGCCGCTTTTAGACCCGCATTGGCACGGTTGAAGCGACCAAAGATGGCTTGCATTTCGGTATTAGTCAGATAGGAACCGCGCATATCGGCGGCGGAAATAGCCTCAGTAATCGGGGTTTTCATCGTTGTCTTGGATCTCCTAAAGGGTTGGCTTTGTATAAGTTGTCTGATTGTTGATCAAAAGCTAGCAAAAGCTAGTGAACTAATGCTGTCTTCCAAAAAGAGCCTAGACAACAGCAGCAGCAGCAGCGTCAAAGTAACCTGCCAATTCGGACATCAGAGCGCTGCAATCGCCTTGGGTGATACCTTTTGAGTCGTTAGCAATTGAGACTGCCGCATCCTTCATTTGTTGGATACCGGAAGCTACTGCATCCCCAGGAGTACCCAGCGCTTGATAGGTTTCCCGCAGACCATTAAGGCAACGGTCGTTCATCACACTGGTATCGCCAGCTAGCATAGAGTAGGTGACATAGCGCAAGATGAAGCCCATGTCACGAATGCAAGCTGCATGATTGCGGTAGTGGTCGCATTGACCGCCAGGAGCAAACACTTGGGGGCGTTCAGCTACTAATGCCCGGTAAGCATTGGCAACGATACTGGAAGCGTTGCTAGTCAGGCGGTTAACTGTATCTAGACGCTTGTTGCTCTCCGATACCATTGATGAGAGAGCATTGATTTGGTCACCACTAAGGTAGGAACCACTTTTGTCAGCTTGTTCGACGACGCGGGAAAAAGCATCAAGCATTTTGTTAATTTCTCCTTAACTTAATCGAATCCTTTATTAACAAGTCCAGGTGAGTACATGAACCTGGGTAGGACACCAGTCAAATTCAACCAACCAGAACCTGATAGCAGTAGTCTGCGAAATCCTGTATCTGTTGCTTTTGCTTTACAGATAGTCGCCAGTACTTCGTTACAAAAGACTAGTGCAGTAATTTGCCGTTTATGAGAAATAAGCAAAAGGAAGATTTCTGTTTGGCTTTTCTTGCCTTAAATGCCTTACAGGTTCTTTATACAATAGGCTGTAGTTTTTTTATGATTACAAATTATTAATATGTATTACTTAGTACAGGCTTTTCCTGAAACCTGCTCTATATAAAGCCTTCTTAAGGTTCAGATCCTGAAAATTCTTCCAATTTCAATAGGTTAGTTAACTTTTTTGATGAAGTTTTGTAAATAAAAATCTAGGGTTTTTTAGGAGAAACTCCATATCCCACAAGGTATTCAGACTTTAATTCAAGATTAGTCATTCTGGAAAATACTTTACGTTTCTTAATTTTATCAGTAGTTGACTAAGTAATATTACTTAGCCAGGTAACTACCTTTACCTGTAGAGGCAAGTCTCGAAATCTTAAGAAATAATAAAAAAGCTTAGGGTTAACCCTAAGAGAATATACTTAGTTGAAAGAATTTTCCCGAAAAAGGTGCTGTGAAAAATAGTCCCTGACCTGATACCTCCAGTTAGAGTAATAATCTGCAAAAGCCATACCCTGCAAAGGGTTTGTCCTTTTTAGTTCTCTTCCTAAAGCTCTCAATCCTGAAATTCTTAACAATATGTAACAAACATTGACTCAACATCGGTGTATAAAAGTTACCTGAAGGGTAAAGATGACAGGCAAACGTTAATCAAAACACCGATTGACCACCCGTTCTCGGTCTCTCATAATAGACATGAAGTTTTCTCAGATTTCTAAAAAACCGTTGTGTTTCCCACTAGTGGTGGAGCAGGCGGCATCTGAGACAACCAAAGACCGGAGGTGTGTTAAGTAACTGTCTTCGACCTTTCCAAGTTCCCTAACAGGGCTTGGACTGGTAAAATTAACAATCCAGTCTTCAACTTAAGACTAAACTCAACCAAACGATAAGGAGAAATTGAGTTCATGTTTGATGCATTCACCAAGGTGGTTTCTCAGGCTGACGCACGGGGCGAAATGTTGTCTGAGTCTCAGCTCGATGCTCTGAGCCAAATGGTTGCTGAAAGCAACAAGCGGATGGATTCTGTCAACCGCATCACCAGCAACTCTTCCACCATCGTTGCTAACGCTGCTCGCTCTCTGTTTGCTGAGCAGCCCCAACTAATTCAACCCGGTGGTAATGCCTACACCAGCCGTCGCATGGCTGCTTGCTTGCGCGACATGGAAATCATCCTGCGCTACGTTACCTATGCGATCTTCGCTGGCGATCCTAGCGTCCTGAACGATCGCTGCCTGAATGGTCTGCGCGAAACCTACGTAGCACTGGGCGTTCCCGGAGGTTCTGTGGCTGCGGGTGTTCAAAAAATGAAGGAAGCTGCGATCGCGCTTGCTAACGACCGTAACAACATCACCCCTGGTGATTGCAGTTCTCTGATGTCTGAAATCGGTAGCTACTTCGACCTGGCTGCCTCTGCAGTTGGCTAAACAGCTCAACGATTGCCCGTTGAAGTTTGAACTTCATCCATACCTTTGAAAAAAATCCAAAACATTAAGGAGATATCTCAACGATGAAGACCCCGCTAACCGAAGCAGTCGCGGCTGCAGATTCCCAAGGACGTTTCCTGAGCAGCACTGAAATCCAAACTGCCTTTGGTCGTTTTCGTCAAGCTAATGCTAGCTTGCAAGCTGCTAAAGGTTTGACCTCCAAGGCTCAAAACCTGATCGATGGTGCGGCTCAAGCCGTCTACAACAAGTTCCCCTACACCACTCAAATGCAGGGACCGAACTACGCTTCTACCCAAGAAGGTAAAGCCAAGTGTTCTCGTGACATTGGTTACTACCTGCGCATGGTGACTTACTGCTTGGTTGCTGGTGGCACAGGTCCGATGGATGAGTACCTGGTTGCAGGTATTGATGAAATCAACAGCACCTTCGAGCTGTCTCCAAGCTGGTACGTTGAAGCTCTCAAGTACATCAAAGCTAACCATGGTTTGAGTGGCGATCCCGCCGTTGAAGCCAATTCATACATTGATTACGCGATCAACGCTCTGAGCTAGATTAGCGTCTTGCCCGGGAAGGCAAGCAGTTGTTAGCGAAAAGGGTTAGCAATTGTTTGTTTTTCCGGGCATCGTTTTATCTGGAACGACTAAGGAGGCTTCATAATGACAAGTTTATCGGCAGCAAGACGGTTGGGAATTTCCGCCGTAGCCGAATCACCGAGAGTAGAACTGCGTCCCCATTGGACAGAAGATGATTTAAAGGTCGTGATCCGCGCCGCCTACCGTCAGGTACTCGGCAATGATTCCTTCATGGAATGCGATCGCTTAATTAGTGCCGAATCACTGCTGCGTCAGGGAGAAATCACAGTTCGGGAGTTTGTGAGAGCGCTCGGTCAGTCAGAACTGTACCGACGCAAGTTTTTCTTCTCTAATCCACAAAATCGATTTATCGAGTTAAATTACAAGCACTTTTTGGGAAGAGCTCCCTACGACCAGTCAGAGATTGCTTATCACACTGACCTTTATAATCAACAAGGTTACGAAGCTGAAATCAACTCCTATATCGATTCGGTAGAGTATCAGGAAAACTTTGGCGACTCAGTTGTTCCTTACCATATCGGGTTTGAAACCCAACGGAGTCAAAAAGCCGTTGGATATCCCCGTCTTTTCCAATTGTACGGCGGGGTAGGCAGCAGCGATCGCACTCAACCGACTGGTAATCGGGCGCGACTGATTCGGGAAGTTGCCCGCAACAGTGCTTCACCCATCTATGCCGACCAGAAAGGACAAGTTATTCCTGGGATTGCAGGGGGTAGCAGGCAACAAATCTATCGTCTGCGGGTAATCCAAGCAGCACCAGGCGGACGAGCCAGAGTGCGGCAGAGCAATATGGAGTATCTCGTGCCTTACGAGCAGTTGTCTCGTAAATTGCAGCTCATCAATCGGATGGGTGGTAAGGTAACGAGCATTACACCCGCTTAAAGATTTTGAATTTTGGTGTTTTGATCGGGAGAATTTTAAGTGGCTATTACGGCAGCAGCGTCCCGACTGGGGACATCAGCTTTTAGCAATGAGCAACCGGTTGAACTACGCCCAAATTGGACGGAAAGTGATGTGCAAGCGGTCATTCGCGCCGTCTACCGTCAGGTTTTGGGCAATGATTACCTAATGAAGTCCGAACGTCTAAAAAGTGCAGAATCTCTTCTGCGCAACGGTTACATTAGCGTGCGAGAATTCGTGCGTTGTGTGGCCAAGTCGGAGCTTTACAAAATCAAGTTCTTCTACAACAATTTCCAGACCCGCGTTATCGAACTTAACTACAAGCATCTGTTGGGTCGCGCACCTTACGATGAGTCGGATGTAGTTTACCACCTCGACCTTTACGAGACTAAAGGGTTCGATGCTGACATCGACACTTATATCGATAGCGCCGAGTATCAGGAAAACTTCGGGGACTCTATCGTTCCCTACTATCGCGGCTTTAATACTCAACCGGGGCAAAAAACCGTAGGGTTTACCCGGATGTTCAGACTGTATCGCGGTTATGCCAATAGCGATCGCGCTCAGTTAGAAGGCAATGACTCTCGTCTTGCCACTGAACTCGCTCAAAATTTTTCCTCTGCCGTGGTTGGACCATCTGGAGCGAACGAAGGTTGGGCTTACCGTCCTTCTAAGCAAGGTCAAACTCCCACTAAAGCACTGGGTGGACCTGTACCCTATGGAACTCAAGGCAAAGTTTACCGTGTCGAAGTGTCTGGGATAAATACTCCCCGATATCCTAAAGTTCGGCGCAGCAGTAAAGCCTTCTTAGTTCCCTACGAAGAGCTATCCAACAAACTGCAACAAATTAATAAGTTGGGTGGTAAAGTCGCTAGCATCACTCCAGCTAACTAGCCTTTAGTTAGGCTATTCTGCTGGGACTGGAGACTGGGGACTAGAAAGTAGAAATTGGGAATATTTATTCTCTGTATCACCAACTTTCTGAGCCTCCAGACTCTAGTCCCTTCGGTATTTGTAGAAATCTGTAGAAACCCTCTAATTAGGTGAACTATTAACCTAAATCAATAACCATAGTAAAGTGGATATAACTCCACACTCAAAACCATAAAATAGAGCATCAAAAACGTAAGGAGAATTAATTACAATGCTAGGTCAAGCTGCAATTGGTAGTGCTGCAAATACCCAATCAGGAAGCCGCTTCTTTGTGTATGAAGTCACAGGTTTGCGTCAAAATGAAGAAAACGACAAAAATGATTATCCTTTCCGCAGTAGTGGCAATGTCTTTATCAAAGTTCCCTACACTCGCATGAATGAAGAAATGCGACGGATCACACGCATGGGTGGCAAGATTGTCAACATTCATCCCGTGAATTCTGACAACTAACTTCAATTTTTCACAATTTCTAAATCTCTTTAAGGAAGGTGTTAGATTCTAGGTATTAGATGTTAGCCAAATGGTCTAATTTTTAATACCTAAAACCTAGCACCTATTTTCGTAATCTTTCTATCAACGCTTTTAACGCATAAATTCCGAAGGTGAGAGCGGAGAATTAGTCTGCTCTGTTTTAAAGGTTTCTACAGGGATGTTTTTAGGTGCTGGTGGTTGGGGTGGAATTTCGTAACGTTTGCCCCAACCCCAATTAATATCCTCTGGCTTAACCGTCGGGGGAGGTTTCCTGCCAGTTGGCAGAGGAACTCTTAAAGTTTGGCTCGTTTTTACATAAGGATCACCTTCGTTATTAAACCGGACGAGGCTGCCTTGCAGTTCCGGTGTCTTAACTTCTTGCTGTTCAGCAGTTGGCAGTTGACCGTTAGGATCGAAGGTGGCGACAAAGGAGACTTCATTTCCGGGTTGCAGTGAGGCTTCGAGAGACGAGCGCTCTAGCTGCCATGCTTCCCGGAAACGACCGTCTGGCGCAATCTGCCACAGATTGAGAGTGGCTTGCCATTGCCCATCTTCTACTCTCACCACTTGCCGATCCAGAATCGAATAGATAGTCTTCGATTCAGAACTCATCCATTGCTGGTCTTCGGGACGCAAATAGCGAATCGCCGCCACCGTAATTTGACTTTGGTTGGGGAGATTAGTCGTCCCAGTCAAGCTATACAAACCAGGACGACCCGCTGGTTGCACGTTGAGGTTTAGCTTCGCGTCTGGGGGTTCTCTAGATGAGCAACTAGCCGACAAAACAACGAGTGAAAGAATAACAGTCCACTTGCTCAGAGAATAGAGGCATTGGACTTTTCGGGTGACCAACTGGCAAAAAGAATTGAACATAGCAATCAAAGGCATTAACCGCTATCTTAACAACTTTCTCCAGATAGTCACCCTCACCAGGAAAGAGCAGAAAATTAGAAATTAATGGGACAAAATCCAATCCTGCAAAAGTGGATTAACGATCTCTGGTGCTTCATCCTGAGGACAATGACCCAAGCCTTCTAACGGCATAAATTTTTCTACCTTTGGAAAATTTTCCCACTCTCGTGCCAAGGCAATTGGTTCCCAAGGGTCTTCCGTTCCCCATAAAATTATGGCTGGACAAGATAGGAGGGGTAACAAATCTTCCGGTAGAGGACCTTGAGAATAGCGGGTAAAGGCTACAAAGACATCAACCGCCCCTAAATCAGCCGCCGGTGCCATGAGTAAATCCACTAACTCATCCGTGACAGCTTCCTGATTCCGGTAGGCTTGCAACAAGATTTTGCGTACAACTTGGGGTTTTGCCAGTTGACTGAAAAATAACTCACCAATCCACTTCACCCCTAGTAATCCCTGCACCACAGGTACTCCTATTCGCCGATGCCAGGGCAATGTTACCCGTTTGCGATCGTGCAGCAGCCGCAGGGAACAGTTGAGCAGGGCAACACCCAAGCTAATATCGGGATAATCCACAGCAGCTTGCAGAACAACAATACAGCCAATAGAATTACCGATTAAAAATGCTGGACTACCAACAACGTCCCGGCAGAAATCAGCAACTTGCTGCCCCCAAGTTTCAAAGGTATAGTCTACGCCTATTCCTGGAGTTGGTTTGGCGGAAGCCCCAAAGCCGATTAAGTCCAGGGCATAACACCGACAGGTTTCTCCCAAGACGGGTAAATTCTTACGCCAGTGTCCCGAAGATGCCCCAAAGCCATGCACCAGGACTACAGCCGGTCCCTGGTTGCCTTTGACTTGGTAGGCAATGGGGAAGTCGCGCCACCTCCAGGTTTTGGTTTCAAAAGTAGAGCTATTGGCAGGGGTAGAGGAAATCATACAGGAAAAATCTATAAATTTTATTGAATTCTTCTTTACATTCTGTAATAAAATCAAAGAATCTACCGCAAACCAACCCTAGACTCAGAGCCGTAGTTACTCAAACGTTTCCTTTGCAGCTAGCGTTGGGATTGTGTCACGATTAATTCTGAGAAATTTTTTGGTACTTCCCCGATGCTGGTGCAAACCCCTACTGCTGTTGTCCCGTTCCTGGGCAGTGAAATTAAGGCGTCCTACGAAACTTCACGAGTTGTTGTCCTCCCGATTCCCTACGAGGCAACGACAACGTATCGCAAAGGCTGCGAGAATGGACCGGACGCCCTCTTAGATGCATCTCCTCAATTGGAATACTACGATGATGAGCTAGAGCGGGAATCTTGTTGGGATGCTCAGATTTACACTCATTCTCCCATCGCTGATACGAGAGGAGGTCAATCAGTTTCCTCAGAAACCATGCTGCGTCTCACCCGCGAGACAGTATCCCGGTTGATTGAGGATGATAAGTTTGTGATTGCTCTGGGAGGCGAACACAGTATTACAACTGGGATTGTCGATGCCTACCGCCTTGCTTCCTCAGAACCCTTTACCGTAGTGCAAATCGACGCCCACGGCGACTTGCGGCATGAGTATGAAGGCTCGATTTACAATCATGCCTGCGTAATGCGCCGGATTGTGGAGATGGGCTTGCCAACCCTACCTGTGGCTATCCGCAGTCTTTGCCAGGAAGAGGCTAATCTGATTAAGGAAAAATCGATTCCGGTGATGTGGGCGCGGGATATCGCCCAAGACTCGAATTGGATCGATCGCGCGATCGCCAATATCTCTACCCAGTGTATATTTATTACCATTGATTTAGATGGAATAGACCCCGCCATGATGCCAGGGGTTGGTACACCTGAACCCGGAGGGTTGAATTGGTACGCACTCACTGCCTTTTTGCGGCGATTGTTTGAAACCTATGAAGTCATTGGTTGCGACGTGATGGAACTAGCTCCTGTCGTTGATTCAGTTGTCTCTCAATTTACAGCCGCTAAACTTGTCTATAAGTTAATGGGTTATCAAGTTTTAGCGAAAGGTTGGTAAGGCAGTTTTAAGCAAGTAGTTGGGTTTTAACGTGGGTTGGGGTGGGAAAGAGAGAATTGTCTAAGAACAACAACTGATATGAGTCTAATGGAAAAGCTCGGTACTCCCATTGGTAGCTATGCTCCAGATTTTGAACTGTTAGGGATTGATGATACAGTTCATCACCTCTCCCGTTATCTGGAAAAGTGGAAGGGAGTGGCAGTGGTATTTATGAGCAACCAATGTCCTTATGTCTCTTCCTACCTAGATAGGCTCAAACAAATTCAAGCGGAGTTTCAAGATCGGGGATTTACGCTGATTGGCATTAATTCTAATGATCCGAATCAGTACCCAGAGGATACCTTTAGCAAAATGAAACACTTTGCTAGGTCTAACAAACTGAATTTTCCTTATCTTTGGGATTCAACTCAAGACGTAGCTCAAAGCTTTGGTGCTGAGAAAACTCCAGAGGCTTTTGCTATTGATGAAGGGGGGGTATTGCGCTATTGCGGTCGAATTGACGATAATGCAAGAGATGCGGCTGCGGTGCAAGTGCCTTACTTACAGAATGCGATCGCGGCTTTACTGGTTGGGGAAACCGTTTCTCCCAAATCGACCTCCCCTATCGGCAGCCTCGTGGCATGGCGCAGCTAGAGACATTAGAACCAAGGGCTGTTATTGTATGGGGGGAGACAAATAGTCAAGAACATAAGAGTCGTAGCATGGGGATGAAATACCGACGGGTTTTACTAAAAGTCAGCGGTGAAGCCTTGATGGGCAAACTGAGCTACGGCATCGACCCAGCAGTGGTTCAAGACATCGCAGCAGAAATTGCCGAGGTAGTGAGAGATGGCATCCAGTTAGCCATGGTTGTGGGTGGCGGTAACATTTTTCGTGGCATCAAAGGAGCAGCAGCGGGCATGGATCGGGCAACCGCTGACTACATCGGTATGATTGCCACAGTGATGAATGCCATGACCTTGCAAGATGCCTTAGAGCAAATGGGAATACCGACCCGAGTACAAACGGCAATTTCTATGCAAGAAGTGGCAGAACCCTATATCCGCCGACGTGCCATCCGCCACTTAGAAAAAGGACGTGTCGTCATTTTTGGTGCCGGCTCGGGAAATCCATTTTTCACCACGGATACCACTGCCGCCCTGCGAGCCGCAGAAATCGACGCCGAAGTAATCTTTAAGGCTACAAAAGTAGACGGGATTTACGATTCAGACCCCCAGATCAATCCCCAAGCTCACCGATATCAAACCCTAACCTATGGGTACGTCCTAGCTCAGGATTTGCGGGTAATGGATAGTACAGCGATCGCCTTGTGTAAAGAAAATAATATCCCGATTATGGTATTTGATCTGACAGTGCGGGATAATATCCAACGTGCTGTTAAGGGGGAATCTGTAGGAACATTTGTGGGAGGTTTTTGTGAAGTTAGCTGACGTTGAAAGTCATATGCAGAAAGCTGTTGAGTCAACGCAACGGTCTTTCAATACGATTCGCACGGGTCGCGCTAATACCAGTCTCCTAGACCGGATCATGGTGGAATATTATGGCACTCCAACCCCCCTAAAATCTCTGGCAAACATCAACACGCCAGATGCAAGCACAATTACCATTCAACCTTACGACAAGGGTAGCCTAACCCAGATTGAGAAAGCGATATCGCTGTCAGATGTTGGCTTAACTCCCAGCAACGACGGTCAGATCGTTCGGTTGAACATTCCACCCCTAACGAGTGAACGCCGCCAGGAATTCGTAAAAATGGCAGGCAAGTATGCCGAAGAAGGGAAAGTCTCTATTCGCAACATCCGCCGCGATGCCGTTGACTCTGTCCGTAAACAGGAAAAAAACAGCGAAATTTCGGAAGATGAATCGCGAGACCTTCAGGATCAGATTCAAAAGTTAACTGATAAGTACGCCAGCAAAGTTGACGAGTTGTTAGCTGAGAAAGAACAAGATATCACCACAGTTTAATGTTTTTGGGAACGTTTAAGCATAATGTTTGACTGCATAATTGTCGGTGCAGGTCCTGCTGGTGGAACTGCCGCTTATCACCTCGCAAAACGAGGACGTTCGGTTCTGGTTCTAGATAAAGAAACTTTCCCTCGCTACAAACCCTGCGGAGGTGGAGTTTCACCAGCCGTTCAACAGTGGTTTGATTTTGACTTTGCACCTGCCATATCCCTGAAAACTAGCAGAGTGCGCTACACCTGGAATATGAGCGATCCGGTGGATGTGAATCTGAAGAATATCGAACCTGTTTGGATGGTGCAGCGCGATGTTTTCGACCAGTTTTTGATTCAGCAGGCACAGCAACAGGGAGTTCAATTCCAAGACGGAACAGCAGTAACGAGTATTGCGTTTAAAAGCGATCGCTGGCAAGTCAGCACTGCCAATGGCACAATGGAGGGCCGCTACCTGATTGCGGCTGACGGAGCTAAGGGACCTATGGCAAAATGGCTGGGTTTTAAAGAACGCCAACAGCGTTCGGCAGCAGCTTTAGAGGCTGGAAACTCAGTATCAGCCACAGCCGAACCAACGATTCACTTTGATTTCGGTCAACTGAAAAACGGCTACATCTGGAATTTTCCCAAAGCAGGGGGGATTTCGATTGGTATCGGCAATCTTCGCGGTGGTGGCAATCAAGATTTGACCAAGATAGTTGGCAATTATGGCAAGCAGTTGGGTCTGGATCTGAAAACCTCTCAACAATATGAGCATACTCTGTGCCTGTGGGATGGCAACCAAAAGCTGCACGCCCAGAATGCTCTTTTAGCTGGGGAAGCGGCTAGTGTGGTCGATCCGTTTACGGCAGAGGGAATTCGTCCCTCAATGTACAGCGGTTTAAAGGCGGCTGAGGCGATTGATGGGGCTTTAGCAGGCGATGCTAATGCTTTGGAAAACTACACCCAGGTAATCCATGAAGAATGGGGGAGTGATATGGTATGGGCGCAGCGCTTGGCAGGCACGTTCTACCGCTTCCCGAAGGTTGGCTATAAAGTCGGTGTGAAGCGACCCCAGGCGACAATGATTATGCTCAAAATTCTCTGCGGAGAACTGCGTTACTCGGAGGTGGTAAACAGTGCCCTTAAGCGCTTGGGTGGCAGCTTTATTCCCGGAATGGGGGGTTGATCGTATTGTTATAAAGTCAATGAAAAATCCCACGGAAACGGTTCTGTGGGATTTCGTGGATGTTTGGCTCGATTGTCGCCAAAAGTGAAAATTACTGGACAGCTATGACAAGCAGCAATCAACTTCAAACCACTCCCTCAATAGATCCAGCACTCGAAGAGGCGATCGCATTTTTAACCACTTCATCTGCAACACCACCTGCGTCTGAATCTGTGGTTGAAGCACTACTACAAGCAGAGAAGACGGCTAAAAAGGTTAAACTGCGCCATAGCTATTCCCAGTTGTTAGGCAGTTGGCGATTGGGATTTATAACGGGGACAAAGCGATCGCGAAAAAGAGCAGGGGTTATCCTAGGAGCAGGACGGTTTTTGCCGAAGTGGGTCAAAATTCACTTATCGTACTCTCCATCAGAACCCGGTACTGAGCAAGGAACTGTGCAAAATTCCGTTGAACTTGGACTGCTACAGATAGTTCTCACAGGTCCCACACAGTTTTTTTCAAAGACCAATATACTAGCATTCGACTTTACCCGGATAAGAGTGTCATTATTGGGACTAAACTTATACGAAGGGTACATTCGAGGGGGTCGAAACCGGGAAGCCCGCTTTTATGAGCAAAGTGTGAAAGAGCAGGCATTTTTCACCTACTTCCTGGTGCAAGAGGGTTCTATTGCTGCTAGGGGTCGGGGAGGTGGATTAGCGTTGTGGGCAAAGGTGAGCTAATGTGATCGCCCAATATCATAGAACCAATGCGATCGCCATCGTCAGGGTTGGCTTACGGAAAAACTCGACTCGGAGAGGTTACAGGAGCACTGGGATGATTGTAAGTACCCCATTCTCGAATACCGCGATCGCTCAATACTGATTCAGCATGGCGAATTTGAGGTTCAGTCCCCTCAATCAGAACCAGATACTCTCCATTCGAGACGCGATCAATGTAAATTTTGGCTCGATCTTCAGGAATACCCATCCCAATTAACACACCTAAAAAACCACCAGCCGCAGCACCAATCGCACCTCCGGCTAAAGTAGAAGCGATCGCTGTCGCTTCGGCTCCCACAAACACAATGGGACCAATACCAGGAACTGCCAAACTTCCCAAACCAACCAGCAAGCCTGTCAATCCGCCCAAAGCACCACCGGCAAGCGCACCCGTTGCAGCACCCTCACCCGCTTTAGTATCAGTAGGTTCGCTCATATCAGCCCCAGCAACCTGTTCTCGACCCTGATTATCTCGCGCAATCACAGAAACCTTGCTCATATCAAACCTAGCCGCTCTCAATGTATTAAGGGCAGCGTCAAGTTCTGCATAGCTCGGAAAAACCCCAACCGCTCGTATGCGGTGAGTCACGGGTGTAGCCGCAGTAGTTGGAGTTACAGTCGCAGGAGGTAAGGGTTCACCCAAAGGTCCGGTAGTCGTCGTTCCCAGTGGCGCTGGATATCCAAAATTCCCAGCGGCAATGGGACTGGTATACATAGGATCGGCAGTATTAACCGGGGGAATTTCATAAATTCTCCATTCTTGTACTCCTCGCAGGGTAAGCACAGAAGCCGCACGCTTCATATCTTCATCCGTGCCGTCTACAATCACCAAATATTCCCCTCTCTCAAGCCGATCATGGTAGATATACGCTTCTGATTCGGGAATACCCAAACCCATTAATGCACCCAACAAGCCACCAGCCGCCGTGCCAATTGCACCGCCAGCCAAAGTCGTACCAATAACAGAAGCTATTGCCCCCCCAACCAGAATAGGTCCTACTCCCGGAACCGTAATTGCACTTAAGGCTCCGATTAAACCGATAATCCCTCCTGCAACGCCACCCGTGACGGCACCCGCAGCCGCACCCTCAGCCGCCTCATTACCCGTATCATCTTGCACATTTACACCGGCGATGCGATCGCTATCTCGTGCAATGATCGAGATTTTGCTCATGGGAAAACCAGCATCCCTAAGTTCTTGCAGTGCGCGTTTTGCTTCTTGACGAGTTGAAAAAATACCAATTGCCCGCTTGTGTTGACCTAATACCATTATTTCTTCCTCCATCTAGGAATTACCAGACCAACACTACTCTTAAATCAAATTAAAGTTTCAGCTTTGTGCTGGCGCTGCTACCTTCCTATTGCTACATTTTTGGAGAAGCAATTCATCAGTCGATAGAGATAATCAACAAAGCTTTTCCCCTATCTACAGAAAGATTTTAGAAAATTGATGGAATGAAATCCTAACCAACGACAGCTAAATTTTAAAAAAATGGTTTCAAAAATAGTTTAAATGCCAGCCCTCAAAACGGATCTGCCTTTAGAATCAAGCTATTCACGGAAATTTCGACTAATAAGTTCGGTTTTACGACCCCAGATCGATGAACGATCCCAGTATCCTCGTAATTAGACGAGTGGAACTTGCTGTGCATGGGGATAGAAAGCGGTGCAAAAGTGGTTGTTACCAAGCTTAAGTGAAGTTCTAGCCCAGAGTATACAAACTGGGCAACATGATAAAACTGTGCCTCCGGTCGAACCAACGACTGTAACCGAAAAGGGACAGCGAGGTGCTACAAGTTCCTGGACTAAGGAACTAATACGATCGCAACGGGAGTGGAAAAGCGCGATCGCGTCCTTAGAACAGTTGCTATTGCAATTAATTTCTCAAGCAGGTAGCGGTTGTGATTCCCTATCGCTTCAAGGATTAGTACTATCGGGTCCTGTACCCATTTTATGTCACGCCGATCTACTTTCCCGTTTCCAAACCGGGATTTTTACGACCGAGGCATTGAAAGGTTGGAGTTGGATGCCTTTTCAATTGCCTGCTGCCAAACAAAAACAACCTCCACAGGTTAACGCTAGTACCTGTGAACTACCCTTGTTTCCTGCTGACCCCTTAGCATCAGAGCAGTTTTGTTTGGTATTTACCCCTAACTTTAGTTTAGTGATGGTCTGCGGTCAAGACCAGACGGGGATTCCTGCTTTTCGTTTCTCCTTCGATCCAGAAGATATTCAACAGGCTTGGGCATCCCTTTACCCCCGGCTATTATTGACGAGTCCCCATCAGCTCAGTCGATTAGAAACTTTGGTCAAACAGTTTGATACCCAACCACCAGATTACCGCTTTGTAATGCAATTTGGGCGTCTGTTGCTCCAAAATTTACCCGATATGCCCCAAGCTGAGAAAATCGAAACCATACCCATCACACCTAGTTGTCCGGTGACTCAAGCTTTTAAATCTCAACCGGCGAGTGAGACATTACGCGATCGCGAGTGGCAACCGTTGACGAAAAACGAGCCGCGCAATGGGAGCAAGCTATCTCAGTCTCCTGAGGCTACCCCTGATATTGAACTTTTGCAAGCTCTAACCCATGAAATTCGGACGCCACTGACGACGATTCGCACCCTAACTAAACTGTTGCTCAAGCGCCGCGATTTGGTTCCGGAAGTAATCCGACGTCTAGAAATTATTGACCATGAATGTACTGAACAAATCAATCGCATGGAATTGATTTTCAGGGCAGTAGAATTAGAAACAGCAGCAGCCAAAAAAGCGCCAGTTAACCTGACGTCTATGTCCCTGGCTCAAATCTTCCAGCACAGTATCCCCCGTTGGCAAAAGCAAGCACAGCGGCGCAATTTAACCTTAGATGTTGTCCTGCCTCAAAATCTGCCCACGGTGGTGAGCAATCCTAACTTACTCGATCAGGTACTGACCGGTTTAGTGGAGAATTTTACCCGCACGCTGCCGGCAGGCAGTCACATTCAGGTGCAGGTTACTCCGGCTGGCGATCAGTTGAAGTTGCAATTTCAGTCTCAGTCTGATGATGAAAATTCTGATAGTCAAAATAATTCAGAAAATTCAACCTGTTCAACACTAAAGTCAATTGGTCAGCTTTTGATTTTCCAGCCAGAAACAGGTTGTCTTAGCTTAAATCTGAATGTGACCAAACATCTGTTTCAAGCATTGGGTGGAAAACTAATTGTGCGCCAGCGTCCTCAAGAAGGGGAAGTGATGACGATTTTTTTACCCCTAGAGGTGGGTAACACAACCCTTGATACTCAACGGGAAATCGTGGCTTGAGAAATAAATGAGGTTTAATACAAGGTTTTGCTCTTACTCCTAGCCCATTGGTGACAAGTTATTGGTTTAAGCCTCTTCTAAAATAGCTGTCTTACTTTACTTTTATGTCCCTTTTGTGTCCACGAATCAAATCCACCTGCTATAGTCTAAAGGAGCGAGGCTAAGACTCTTTACTGCCAGGAGCAATAGGTAACAACAGTTTAAACGTAGAACCTTTGCCCACTTTACTCGAAACCGAAATCGAACCACCGCAACGAAGCAACAACTGCTGCACAATCGTTAGTCCCAAACCTGCTCCCATCTCTGCACCTGGAATAGGTCGTCCGCGATAAAAACTGTCAAAAATCTTAGGAATTTCACTCTCAGCGATGCCCATGCCCGTGTCAGTAAAAGTAAGCTGAATGCATTCACCCTGAAGACTTGCCAATACTCTCACCTGACCGCCTGTCGATGTAAACTTTAAACTGTTGTGAAGCAAATTGATAGTAATTTGCCGCAGCCACGCTTCTAAGCAGGACACGGGTGGCAAGTCTGAGGGTATCGTATAACCGATCTGGATTCCTTTTTCTTGAGCCAATGGTTGATAGGTGCTGACCACACCAGGGATAATATCTGCCAGTTCCACTGGTGTTATCAGCAAGTTTTGAGGTTGGTCAACTTGAACGAGATCAAGTAATCCTGCAATTAAGGAATTCTGGCGATCGCATTCAGTATTGAGTAGCTGCATATAGCGCTGGCGTTGTGTGGGCTTGATTTGTGGCGAATCCAGCAAACTCAGGGCTGTTTTCATATTCGTCAGGGGTGTTTTGAGTTCCTGAGCGACTTGCTTCAACAGCTCATCTTTATTGCGTAAATCCTCAGGTAGTGAGGTAAGTGTTGTTTTGTCTGTCACTAATTGAGAAACCGTCGATGGATGCAAAATTTCCTCAATGCGCTGTAGTTGCTTCACCAATACCTGAGTCAGGAGATCTCTTTCGTCAGCCACCCAATGCAATGGAAAACGGCTTCCCCAACGCTCTAGCAACTCATCTGGGGTACTATCGGCTACTGCAATTATGCTGGTTATCCCCTCTAAAACTCGCTGAATGACCCGCCGTTCAAAGGTGCAAACCACCTGGAAAGATTGGCTTTGACCTGGGTCTGCTGGTTCAGTTTGGGGTAGCTGAGAGGCTACAATTAGACTGCTAAACTGGTCAGAGAGAACTAACAGAAACAACTCCCGCCTGAGCTGACTCCCTGCTGCTAGCGGGATAGGAAATAGGGGATAACTTTCATCCACCTCACGGGCTTCACCAATGATAGTCGCAACCTCGGCAGATTCATCTCCAATACAGTGACACAGGTACATTGCTTGAAGCAAACCAACCTGTTGCAGATACCCCTGTAGTTCTGACTGCCAATTGGTGATAGGCAGAAATTTGACCCAAAGCGTAGCCGGAATTTTCTCCTCAACCATTACATCAAGGGTTGCTCCTACCAGGGATTTGAGCAAGGCTGGACTAATTTTAAGAGACTGGGGAGTGGTGAGATTGTCTAGGGCTATCTGGTAAAGAGATAAATCTGGAGTTGGTGACGGGTTCATGGCTATTAGCCGTTAGCGATTAGAGTCTAAATCCAAGCTAACTCATGTGACATCCACCCACACTAAATCTGGCGATTATAGTGTGGGCTTCCAACATCGCTGTTAGACATTGCTGCCCTACGCCACTTATCTAGGCAAAATGCCCCCGACACCGCCCAGAAGGATGATCCAAAAGTCGAATCCGAATCAAGGGCGGGTCGGCGGTTCGCTTATGCCGGGGAATTTTGTTCGGCTGAAATGCTAAGTTAAGTTTGTATTCCAACTCTGCAAGCCGCGTTATTTGGGCCGTCACCATCCACCCCAAGGCTTTGAGATGGCGTAAGTCACGAGCCTGACTATATTGACGCAGGAAGTTGAATAATTGACCATACAGGTGGGTAGAGTTTGTCATGTTCATTGGCTATTTGTGTGGTAATTTTAGCCTCTCATGCTCTCTACCCTTTTCTATCAATCCCTTCCCATCCTAGCTTTCAACCACTTCTGTCAGGCAGTCAGGGCTGGTCTTATATTTAATAGATATAATCTTTGATTGACTGGGGGAGTAGTCACATAGGCAGTACCACCCGTACCTTTGTTGGTTGGTTGGGTGTACTTTCAACGGTTAACTCCCCACCCAGCAATTCGGAAAGACGCTTGCAGATAATCAATCCTAATCCCGAACCTTTTTGTTCGTAGAGTTGGCGTTCAAATTGCCGATAGGCTCCTAGTTCAGCAATTTGAGCAGCACTCATCCCACGCCCTTGGTCAGCTATTGATAAGCTGTAAAACAACTCGGCTGATTTGCCGTGACTCATCAGAGTGCCAACCACTTGAATCGGCGTGCCAGGAGCGGAATACTTTAAGGCATTATCAATCAGTTCTTCTACAATTTTTTCCAGTCTGGCTTTAGCGCTCTGAATGCTGGAATCTTGCAGTTTTAGTTGCAAATCAGCTTCTCGCCCTACCCGTCGAGCCTGCTGTACGGCTGTCTGTTCGATCAAGGGTGCAACTGAGCTAGTTCGAGAACTCCGCAGTGCCTCTATGCGATCAGGATCAGTGGCAATTAGTTCGAGTTCGGCATAGAGCAAAAAGTTTTGAATCAGTCGGTGCAAGCCTTCGGCAGACTTGCGGATGCTTTCCGACATTTGCCGGATTTCTTGCCGTTCCAAGGAATCGGCTTCTTCTATTAGTAGCTGTGAAAACCCGAGAATATTGGTGAGGGGCGATCGCAATTCGTGCGGTAAAGACAGGGTGATGCTATGGCGCAACCGATCCAGTTTTTGGGTTTGCTGTTGTTCAATAACAGCTTGTTTTTGCAGTCGCGCTGAAATTGCGCCCAGCAGTTCCACTCGGGAAAATGGTTTAGTTAGGTAATCATCCGCCCCTAATTCCATGCCCTGGCGTAAATCAGTTTTATCCGCTCTAGCCGTCAGAAACATGAACGGAATCATTGCCGTAGCTGGGTTTTGGCGTAACGAACTCAAGACCCCAAAACCGTCAAGTGTTGGCATCATTACATCACAGATTATCAAATCTGGCAAATGCTGTTGAGCCAAATTAACACCTGTGCAACCATTATCGGCACCAAGAACCTCAAAATCTTCTGCATCAAGCAAATCAAGGAGATTTTCTCGTACCGATTCTTCATCTTCGATTACCAAAATCTTTGCCATTTGTCTAGTCCTTCCTTTTTAATCCATTAATCAATGGAATTGGCACCGATAGGTATCGGTAATGATTTACGGTTAATTAGTAATTTCTCAAACTCGTTAGCTGATAAGGGACGGCTGAATAAATAGCCTTGCATTCCATCGCATTGGTGTTGACAAACAAAGGCAAGTTCAGTTTCAGTTTCTACTCCTTCTGCAATTAATTTTAATTTCAAACTTTTTGCCATTTGAATAATGGCTTGAGTAATGGCAGCATTACTAGAGTTGTCCATAATATTACGAACAAAACACTGGTCAATCTTTAAAACATCGAAAGGAAATTGTTGCAAATAGCTCAATGATGAATAACCCGTACCAAAATCATCAATAGCAATTTCTACGCCTAGCGCTTTTAAGGCATTCAATCGACGAATCGCTACCTCAACATTTTTGATCAGCATACTTTCCGTTAGTTCTAACTCTAAATACTGAGGTTGAAGGGCAGTTTGATTCAAAATTTTGACTAACCGTTGACGCAAGTCTACTTGATTGAATTGACGACTCGACAAATTTACTGCTACTCGCAGAGAAGAAAAGCCCGCCCTCTGCCAGTCTTTAGTTTGCTGGCAAGCTGTCTGCAACACCCATTCCCCAATCGGGACAATTAAACCCGTTTCCTCAGCGATGGGAATAAATTTACCGGGGGACACCATACCCCGTTCTGGATGCTGCCAACGCAAAAGGGCTTCAGCACCCATAATTTGTCCGGTTCGGAGATTGACTTGAGGTTGGTAATAAACCTCAAGTTCATTCCGTTCCAAAGCATGGCGTAGGCTAGTTTGTAAGGCGAGGTTATCTGAAGAACCCGTGTTTAAGACTGAGGAATACCACTGATAGAGATCGCCCCCCTGTTGCTTTGCCTGAACCATCGCCTGGTTCGCCCGAGCCAGTAACTGCTCAATATCAGCGCCATCACGGGGAGAAAGTGCCATACCGATACTGGCAGTCACAAACAGTTCTTGCTCCTGCACAACAAACGTTTGAGAGAAACTTCTCAAGATAGCTTGAGCAACTTGAATGGCATCTTTTTTATGATGAATGGTGGCTAAGATAATGGCAAATCGATCTGCATTTAAGCGAGCAACGATATCCTTAGAACCAACACAGGCAGTAAGGCGTTGAGCAACCGCTTGCAATAACAGATCGCCAAAGGCTTGCCCCAGGTTATTATTGACTTGGTTGAATCGATCTAAACCGAGACAGAGAACCGGAATTAAGGATTGAGTTTCAGTGGTTTGTACCTGATTGAACTGTTCTCTCAGGGATAGCTGATTGGGTAATCCAGTCAAGCTATCATGGTGCATCAGGTAATTTAGTTGTTCTTTGGCTACTTGGAGTTCACTGTCGTAGAACTTTTGCACGGCGGCTTGCTTTTTGAAGCGCGTTGCTATTGCTCCTAAGAGTTCGGCTCGGGTAAAGGGTTTCGTTAGATAATCATCGGCTCCCAATTCCATACCCTGACGAAAATCGGCTTTAGCGGCTTTTGCTGTTAAGAAAATAAAGGGAATCGCTGTCAAAGCCGAATCTTGGCGGAGCGCTGTTAAAACCCCGTAACCATCGAGGGCTGGCATCATCACATCGCATAAAATCAAATCCGGTTTCTGTTCTCTTGCTAAATCGATACCAATGTTACCGTTTTCTGCACCAATTCCTTCTATTCCTTCAGCATCTAAGAGTTCCAGAATGTTTTCCCGAACGAATGTTTCATCTTCAATCACTAGAATTTTTTTCGTCATGTTCATCAGTGGATAGCGAATTGTATAGTGGCAATGTAACCGTAAACGTAGTGCCTACCCCGATTTCACTGTCTACACCAATCTGTCCGTGGTGGATTTCCACGCATTTTTTAACAATTGCCAATCCTAATCCAGTTCCAGCAATTGTGCCTGCATTAGTGGCGCGGTGGAATGCTTCAAATAACCGTTCTTGATCCTCAGTTGGAATCCCGATACCGCGATCGCAAATTTCAAAGACTGCCCAGTCAGCATCACAGTTCAGGGTAAATCTGATGGTGCTACCTGTAGGAGAATACTTCATCCCATTGCTCAACAAATTTTCCAAAATTTGCCGTAGCAGTTGTTTATCCATGCAGGCAATAGGAGATTCAGCTTTTTCCCCCTCTAGTCCCCAATTACAAGTAAATGCGATCGCGTGTTGATTGGTATCACTCAGTTGCATTTCTGCCGCTAAGGTGCGGCAGAAACTTTCTAAGTCGAATGGCTCTGGCTCTAACTTGAGTTTACCCGCGTCTGCTTTACCTATCATCAACACATCATTCAACAACTTAGTCATATAGTTAACAGAGATTTGAATGCGGTGCAGGTGAGCCAGTTTTTTTTCTTGGGATAATTTATGACCGTAATGTTCCATTAATTCCGCTGAGGATTGAATTGTGGTTAGGGGTGTGCGGAATTCGTGGGATGTAACGGTGATAAAGCGAGATTTCAAGTCACTGAGTTCTTTTTCTTTAGCCAAGGCGTTGAGAATGTCTGTTTGGGCTTGCTCTAGTTGCTCCTCGATCCTTTGGCGCTCGATAATCTCGGCTTTGAGAACTTCATTTGTTTTTCTCAAGGCTGCCGTGCGCTTTTCAACTCGCTCTTCTAACGCATCATTGACTTGTTCGAGGATGAGTCGCCCTTGTACACGCTCCGTAATGTCTTGCACGATAATGGAAACTTCGTCTAACCCGCTTTCGACAATGCGGGCTTCAAAATTACGAGCTTTGCTGTTCAACCACAGTTGATATTCAACAATCTGAATTTCATTGGTTTCCAATGCTTGCTCGACACGCTCCCACATTAGCCCCGCTACCTCCTTCGGCAGCACCTGATGCAAGTGTTTACCGACTATTTCAGTCGCAGATATCGGTAAGGTATCTGCTTTGGCAGCTTTCGAGTCTAGATAAATACCATCTCGCGTCACCCGAAATATGGCATCCGGTACGACTTCCAGAAGAGCGCGGTGTCGGGCTTCACTTGCTTGTAAGCCGGATAGTATCTTTTGCCGCTCTTGGATTGCCGTTTGGTAGTGCTGTTCGAGTTCGGTTTGGTAAAATGCGATCGCCCACTGATCGGCAATTGCTTGCACAAAAGTAATCTCTGCGGGCATCCACTGCCGTTCATTTCCCGTTACTAACAGGCTAATTGCGCCGTAACAAGACTGGTGGTGCAACAATGGTACGACTAAGATGCCACACAAGCCACAGACTGTCATCCAATCTTGAAGTTCAATTGATATTTTTTCGTGCAAATCTGGTATAATTAGGTGCTGCTCTTGATTGTGCCAAAAGCGATAGTGTTCGCAAAACTCCCAAAAGACACTAGCAGGTTGGAAAAGTGTCTCACTATCTAAAGATGCTACCCGTGGCTGGGAATCTGAAGCCGAAAAAATCAGACAGCCACTAACTTGCAAAACTTCGCGTAACTGATTGGCGGATGCCTGTAGCACGTCCTTGAGAACCAATACCCCCCGTGTAACTTGGGCAATCTGATTAATCGTTGCCCCTTGAGCTGTTAACAGATGATAGTCTATCCTTTCCTGTCCAGTCCTTTTGGAGATAGGTAGATGCTGGGGTGACATGATCGTTTTTAAAAATTAGAGCGGGAGTGGGTAAGAAAACTAAATGTACCTCACTAGATTGGGAACCGCTATATTTATGCTCAATGGAAGTTGCCCTAGACTTGTGGCAGTGCTTGTGCGATCGCTTCGAGCAGTTCCCGTATCGTAAACGGCTTAGTCAAATAAGCATTGGCACCCAATTCTATCCCCTGGCTGACATCCGTTTTCATCACTTTGGCAGTGAGAAACATAAACGGAATCGTTGCAGTTACATCATTAGAACGTAATGCCTTCAGAACACCATAGCCATCCAACTCTGGCATCAGCACATCACATAAAATCAAATTGGGATGCTGCTGTTGCGCCAGATACAAACCGATAGAACCATTTTCTGCCTCAAGGGTTTCAAATTCCTCCACTTCGAGCAGTTCTAAAAGATTCTCTCGTACCGATTGCTCATCTTCAATTACTAAAATTTTTGTCATTTTCATTTTCTCCCCCATCTAATGCAATCCAACATCTACAAAACTGCACCGAGCAGAAACGATTAACGTGAGTGGAGGATTAACCTCCACTTTGATAAATTGTTGCATAGAAGTTTTTTGCAGCCCTCGTGGAAATTACGGGGTTGTGAGCGCTAGTTAAGGATGGTTATCTGTAAATTCACTTTATTGAGATAGTAAAAAAACTAAATGTACCTCAGCCGTTGCGATGACGTTAGCACCCAGATACACGCAGGTTAACAAATCTGGGAACTCTAGCTCGCTTCCAACACAACCAGAGGAATGACTCGCATATCTGTTCCAGAATCAACGAACCGACCGATGCCTAAAAAACTACCCTCTTCGGAGTACACTTGCAGGGGATTAGCAGATAAATCTGCCTGGGGGTACAGAATTTTTTGTCCTTGGCACCAGCGACGGGCATCGTTGGCGGGTAAGGTAATGGTGGTGAGATGGCGTAATGCTCCTTCTGGGGGGGTGGGGGTAAATGTTCCTATTTTTATTTGGTTTTCCAATTCCTCTAAAGTTAGGCTATCTTCTAACTGGAAGCCACTGCTTTGGGTACGAGTCAGAGATGCTAAAGTGCCGCCAATAGTAAGAGATTCCCCTAAATCACGAGCGATCGCACGAATATAGGTTCCACTACCACAAGCGATCGCGACATCCAGTTCTGGAAACTCTCCCGGACGCCAATCCAATACGTCTATCTGATAAACGTCTACCGTTCGCTTGGGAACTTCAACCGTTTCACCCGCCCTAGCTAAATCATACAAGCGTTTGCCCTTCACCTGAATGGCGCTGTACATCGGTGGGACTTGCTCTATTTTGCCTTTAAACTGTGCCAGTAGGGGCAGAACCGTCTCCAGAGTCAAGTTAGGAGCGGAGTATGTAGCAACGATTTCTCCTTCTAAATCATCCGTTGTTGTCTTTACCCCCAGTCGAATGGTTGCCTGATATGCCTTACCCGATTGCATATACTGCAACAGGCGCGTTGCTTTACCGAGAGCAATGGGTAAAACCCCTGTGGCAGCCGGATCGAGGGTTCCCCCATGTCCTACCCGCTTCAGACGCAGCAGACGGCGAACTTTGGCAACGCAGTCGTGAGAGGTGAATCCAGCAGGTTTGTTTAAGTTCAAAAATCCTTGCACGCTTTTACCTGCATGGGTTAAATCAAGTGAAAAAGCAGGGGGGAAGTTTTTATCCGAGATGATTCAGCAAAAAATTCTCCCCTACTTTCAAAATTACCTACCTAAACGGTAGCCAAAACGTTGTACTTGTATTACACTTTATTCTTTCGGCTTAATTCACGGGTTCAAACAGCTCCAGAGATTCTCTGGAGCTTTTCTTGTCGTGCTATGATAGCAAACTTTTTATATCAGTTGACTAATCTTTGCAATTTCTGCTTAACTCGCAAGCGATATATAGCGGTTCTCTATCGGGTGAGGTACACCCTGATGAAGGTAGGGAGTAGGGAATGGGACTGTACTTCATGTAAGTGAGAATCGCTATAGGATGGGTAAGATGCCTATCCCATCAAAGTTTTCACAACAACAATAATTCTTCACGGCAGGGGGGGAGTATCACTCCCGTCTTTTGTGATTGTGCCAAAATTGACCTAAGTTTTGAGATTAGCAAACCATGGTTTGGGCTACAGGGGATGCGCTCTATAACGGTAAGTACATTCTGGAGAGATAACTGGGACAAGGGCGTTTAGGGATTACCTATCTGGTAAGGGATAGAGACGATTGTCGCTGGGTAATCAAAACCTTGAATGATGCACTCCTCAATTCCCTCACCCCACAAGAACAAAATCGACTAGAAACTAAGTTTTGTCAGGAAGCGGTAAAACTCAGAGGGTGTAATCATCCTCATATTGTTAAAGTCCGAGAACTTTTTAAACAGGGGAAACGGTGGTGCATTGTTATGGATTATGTGGATGGGGTAAGTTTAGCCTACCGCGCCCAGAAAATGCTTCCAGAAGCCGAAGCCCTCAATTATATTCAGCAAATTGGTGAGGCGCTGATTGAGGTGCATCGGGATGGTTTGATTCATCGGGATGTGAAACCGGGCAATATTATTGTCCATGTTCGTGATGGAAAAGCGGAAGCTGTTTTAATTGATTTTGATTTAGCGCTGGAGTTTGACTGCGAGGTAACTTCAGTACGGACAAAAGAAGCCTCAGACGGGTTTGCGCCAATGGAACTGTATTCTCGCTTGGCTGAGAAACCGGGAGAATATACAGATGTTTATTCCTTAGCGGCGACATTGTATGAACTGTTAACCGGACACAAACCTGTGAGTGCGATTAAGCGTAAGTTAGATCGAGAGCGATTAGTCCCACCGAAAGAGTATAACGATCAGATTAGCGATCGCACAAATCGGCTGATTCTCCAGGGTATGGGGTTAGAACCGAAGCAGCGCCCCCAGTCGATGTGAGAATGGTTAGATTCTCTGGGGTTGATCAGTGAAGCTTCTCCCCCTGCACCCACACCACCGCCTGCGAAGAGAGGATTAACCTTAGAGCAAAAACTTGCGATCGCGGGGTTGATTGTAACAATGCTAGGTGTAATTGTGGCATTCTTTGGACCCTTGTCAGACTGGATGGATCGATTAAAGCCTCAGTCACCCACGTCTCCTACTCCATCATCGACGATTTCGCCATAGACAATTCTAGAATTACCTCAAAATAGCCATGGTTTGGGCAACAGGGAAACAATTACAAGGCGGTAAATATGTGATTCAAGGAGTTCTGGGACAAGGCGGTTTCGGAATCACTTATAAGGCGTGGCACGTATCCCTTAATCATTATGTTGTGATTAAAACGCCTAATGAGTATCTGCAATATGAGCCAGATTATAACAAGTATTTAGTTCGATTTATTGAAGAAGCCCAGATATTAGCCCGATTATCCAGAGATCCGCATCCCTCTATTGTCGGAGTGCATGACTTGTTTCAAGAAGGGATAATTTCCTGCTTGGTGATGAATTTTGTCGAGGGGGAAAATTTGTTTGAGTTAGTTAGGCGTAGGAGAGCGATACCTGAAGCTGAAGCGGTGAGATATATTCGCCAAATTGGGGAAGCTTTAACTCTAGTGCATCAGGTAGGGTTGACTCATCAAGATGCTCATCCGGGAAATATTCTATTGCGACAAAATGGCAGAGCGGTTTTAATTGATTTTGGTATTGCTAAGGAACTGGTGCCCTCGACATACACTTCGACAGGAGCAGTTGGTAATGAGGGATTTGCGCCTTATGAGCAGGTACACCGGGGAAGTCGGGAGCCAAATGTCGATGTTTATTGTTTAGCGGCAACGCTGTATTATGCACTACCTCCAATTGTTCTAAAAATAAAAATTGTTCCCTGGGTTAACCTACTGGTAATAGCAGGATACTACCTCGTGATAGGCTTTTTATTGGTTGAGGGTGGAGTTTGGGGTGTGGTTGTGGCTGGGGCTGGGGCTGGGTTTTTTGCTGTGAGTTTTGCTGTGACTTTGTTTGAGCCTACTGTGGCTGGGGATGTTGTGCTTATATCTATGATTTTGGCTGGGGCGTTTGCTGTGACTTGGGCGTTGGATCTGGCTGGGTTTTTGCCTGTGCTTTCGGTGTTGGGGGAGGATGCGGTTCTGAGTGTGCGTAGTTATGGGTCTTTTGTTGTGGGTCTGGCTGTGCGTTTTGCTGGGTTTTTTGCTGTGTCTTTGGCTGGAATCGAGTTAGAAGAATCCTTCAGCAAGTTTCACACCTTTCTAATTTTGCTGGGAACATCTTGGTTAGGACTTGGATTAGGATGGCTTCTAGGTTCAATATTCTAGTGAGAAACTCAGCTATTAAGATTAGCAGTTGAAACCACAGTGACACCCACTCAGAGACAGCAGGAAAGCAATGCCGTTAGGAAAGAGCGATCAATCAATGGGGAATTTAGGGGGCAAGATCAACTCAGACGCAAACCAGGAAACTTGTGTATACCCAGTAGCGCTGCACCAGAAAAAAGGGTTTATCTGACTGGGGATAAGGATTTTGGTTATTTCTGCTCAAACAATGTCAGTCTCACCCATGATATTGCTACAATTAACCAAAGTTGCTGGTTAGACAAGTAAGGGAGTGACCAGAGATATATTAAGCATAGGATAGCTCATCTGACCTATCGGTAAAGTTAGGGGCTTCAACGGAGGTTTTTTGATGAAACGCGCAATCCTCGCCACTGCTGCTCTCATTACTGCAACCAATGTGAGTGCAATAGCCACGGCTGAAAATCTGCAACACATTCAACAGTTACTTTCCACCAAAGACTGCTCGCAATGCGATCTGCAAAATGCAGGTCTAGTTATGGCGGAGTTGGTGGGTGCTAACTTGAGTGGGGCAGATTTGAGTCGTGCTAACCTCAGTCGTGCTAATTTAATGGGAGCTGACCTCACACAGGCAAATCTCAGTGGTGCTTCCCTGAATGGTGCCAATCTTGCAGGGGCAAACCTCAGTGGTGCTATTCTTGAGGGGACTGACCTGAGAGATGCTTATCTAGCCAATGCTCAGTTATTTGGAACCAATCTAAGTAACGCTTATATTCAAGGAACGATTGGCATTCCCCAATATGCGGGAACGGCTGAAGATTTTTATGCTTGGGGCGTTATCGAAGCTGAACGAGGAAACTACAACGCTGCCATTGAGAAGTATAACCAAGCCCTCAGTATCAAATCAGACTTTGCGCCAGCGTTTTTAGCTCGTGGAGTCGCTCGTTTCCGGTTGGGGGATGAAGCAGCAGCAACTAGCGATGCTCAGATCGCCAGTCAACTGTTTACCGAACAAAACGATCCATTTGGATACCAAGCATCGCAGAATTTGATTCAATTGGTAGAACTTGCGCTCAATCCCCCGGAAGTTCGCGAGCGCCCCTCGCTAGGAAATGCCTTAGTTGGTATTGGTTCACTGCTATTGCGATTTCTTTCACCATTGTGACGTTAGGGGTAGAGACACAATTAGTCGCCTCTCTACTGCAATGGCACAAGCCTTGTTAGGATCGAAATGATTAGTCATTCTTAAAGACTGGGTATGTCGTCAACCTCAACCTCCTTACCAGATTCCCTCGCCAAAATTGTAGAGCGGTTTAAGCGGAGGACAAATCCCAAACAGCGTTATGAACAGTTACTCTGGTACGCCAAGAAGCTTAAAGAGATGCCAGAGGAGGATAAAGTGCCAGAAAATAAAGTTCCTGGCTGCGTTTCCCAGGTTTACCTGACTGCCAACCTGAACGAGGGCAAGCTTTGCTATCAGGGAGATTCGGATGCTCAGTTGGTGAAAGGGTTAGTGGCACTGTTAATTGAAGGACTTAACGGACTGACTCCCGAAGAAATCATGCAAGTCTCTCCTGATTTTATCCAAGAGATGGGCTTAAACGTCAGCTTAACGCCATCCCGTGCTAATGGCTTCTACAATATCTTTCAAACGATGAAGAAAAAGGCGCTAGGATTCCAACTCGGAACCTCTTTCCAGGCGGTGGTTGACACCCCTGTACTCCCTTAAGGCAGTACACCGTTTTTGTAAAAATACATCGGCAGGGGAGCAGGGGAGCAGAGGTGCGGGGGAGAATTTAGATATAGACTCTCCTGCCTTTCCTGACATTTGCTGATTTGGGGATGCTCCCGTTAACGCAACACCGGAATTAAATATTGGGATAGGGTAAATGCATCCACCCCCAACTCAGTCCGCTCCCTTGCTGCCAAAATTCCGGCTTGAGCGTGCCACCATGCCCCTGCTGCAACTATGGCTTCTAGGGGTAACTTAGTGGTTGCAGGTTGCGCCACTAAACCTCCTATCAGACCGGTTAGAATATCTCCACTACCACCACGAGCTAGAGCAGGCGTACTTTCAGGAACCAGCCATACCGAACCCCCCGAATGAGCGATCGCACTTCTCGCTCCCTTTAACAACACCACGGATTTACTGAGCTGGGATGCCTTGCGTACTGCACTGACGCGATCAGGAAGTAAACCTGCTGAGTCTGGAAACAAGCGCTTGAACTCACCGATATGGGGCGTTAATACAGTAGAAGCCTGACGCCTCAACAAGGTTGGGATAGTTCTCAGTTCGGCAAGGATATTTAAGCCATCTGCATCTAAAACCAAGGGACATTCTGCATCCATTACCCCTTGTACCACGGACTTAGCACCGAGAGTCAAACCTGGACCACAAGCGATCGCACTAAACTTACTTAAATCAACAGTATCCGGTAAATGAGCGATCGCTCCCTCTGGCGTCTCTGGACAACCGATCACCAACGCCTCTGGTAAATGAGTCACCAATAAAGGTTTGAGGGATTCTGGCACGGCAATCGAGAGCATTCCCACTCCACTGGCACGCGCTCCCAATGCTGTCAAAATTGCCCCACCCGAATACTGACGAGAACCACAAATGATTAATAAATGTCCTTCTTTATATTTATACGTGGTCGGTGGACGAGACAGGGGCAGACAATTTAAAGCAGTAGCTTTAGTCATCCGCATCATACCCGCAGGCTGACCCAAAATCGACCACACATCCATGAGGGGAATGCCAAAATCAATTAACTCAGCATCACCAACATACTCCAACGCTTGGTCTTGTAAAAATGCCAGCTTCCACAACCCTAAGCAAAACGTGCGAGTAGCCCGAATCGCCGTTCCTAGTACCTCACCCGTATCCGTATGAATTCCAGAGGGTAAGTCAATACTAACTATAGGTTGCGACCATTGATTCAACCGATTAACAGCATCAGCAAGAGTACCTGCAAGCGATCGCGTTTGCCCAAACCCAAACAAGCCATCAATAATCAAGTCGCACGACTGCAACGGCTCAATCTGCTCATAACAAGGAATCCCCAAACTCTTTGCATACTGGTAATGTTGGGATGTCAGTTCCTTGAGTTTAGCGATCGGACGGTAAATCAATACATCGTAACCCTGAAAATGCAACTCCCGCGCCACCACCAAGGCGTCCCCGCCATTATGTCCCGGTCCCACTAAAATACCCACTCGCCTGCATTCAGCCAGGGGATAAAGCGCCTGAATACGAGCTGCAATCAGTCCTGCCACCTTTTCCATCAAGGCGGCTACTGGCATACCGGCATCAAAAATGCGCCCTTCAATGTCGCGCATCTGCTCGGCTGTCACCACGACTTGTTCAATCTGTTCTCGGCGTTGTCTAGGCTGCACCCCACTTGCTCCCGTTTAAGCTACCAACTTTAAACCATCCTTACGACTCATTCATATTCTGAACTTATAACTCAGGCAGGATGAGGATTTCAAGCCTTCTTTCCTGATACCGGGTTCCCAAATCCTGAATGATAAATTACACTGATCAATCGCCAGTTAAACGTTATGCCACCCTGATCCCCAAGCCAAGGGACTACCCTCTTGAACTGATACAATGGCGCTGACTGGCTCGTTAAGCCAAAGACACTATCCTTGATCGCTAAATACATGGATAAGCTGAACAACGCCTTCACCCTTTTTTTTAGTTTACTGGTCGAGGCAATGCCGTTTTTGCTGATTGGGGTTTTGTTCTCCGGCTTGCTGCTGCTATTTGTTGATGAGCGCAAGCTGATTGATTCCCTGCCTCGCAACCCCTTGTTAGGTGCAATCGTTGGTAGCTGTGTGGGCTTTTTATTCCCTGTGTGTGAATGTGGCAACGTACCCGTGTCGCGGCGTTTGCTACTTCAAGGAGCACCCGTATCCGTGGCAATGGGGTTTTTGTTGGCAGCACCCACCATTAATCCCATCGTAATTTGGTCTACTTGGGTAGCATTTCGAGATCAACCAGAAATTGTAGTGTTGCGAGTCGTGTTTTCCCTAGGCATTGCGATTGTTATGGGCTGTGTGTTTAGCGTGCAGAAAGACTTGCGTCCCCTGCTACAACCCGCCATTACACGTTCAATGCTACGCTCAGTCCATTCAGTCGGGAAAGGTGTCAAAGATACGACTATCCAGGATGAACGGAAACCCGTACTCCTCCAATCCGGATCGTTTTTACTGAGTCAGCAAGGAGCACCTTTGCGAATGGATGCGAGTGTGATGCAGGCATCTCTAGCCGCCGCCAAACCTAGCAAACCTCTCTCAATTCGACTGCGGCTATTCTTAGAGAATACAGTACAGGAGTTGCGGGAGTTGGGAAGTGTCTTGATTTTGGGAAGCGCGATTGCCGCAATCATTCAAGTTGCCGTACCCCGCGAAGTCATTCTCAGCCTAGGTCAAGGTCCAGTAACATCCATTTTGGCAATGATGCTTTTGGCAGGGGTGGTGTCTATTTGTTCAACCGTCGATTCGTTCTTTGCCCTTGCCTTTGCCTCAACCTTTACGGGGGGTTCGCTACTCGCTTTTTTGGTCTTTGGTCCGATGATTGATATCAAAGCAATTGGTTTAATGTTATCGGTTTTTAAGGCGAGAGCACTCGTTTACTTGTTCGCAATAATCGCGCAGTTAATATTTCTACTGACCTTATTTGTTAATTTGCATATTAGTTAGTGTCTTTTTTTTGTAAACAACAACAACGAACGAGTAACGTTCAAGGCGTATGAGTTCAGCCGAAAAATTAGGGAGTTCCCCCAGAAAACCTCCTAGCATTGAGAGAATTTTGCTACCGCTGCTAGACACACTTGCTCTCGGTTTGTGGGGAATCTTGTTGCTTAAATACTGGTTGACTGGGGAGTTAAATTTGCTGATTCACCCCAATTACTTCGGGCTAGTTATTGGCAGCAGTTTTATTTTATTAATACTTGCAGCGTTGCGGATTGTCCAGCTAATTATTCAGGTGCGTCAGCGCCGAATCGTATCAGAAAGTCCGCATATTAGCTTCTTGCCTCCAAGTTGGAGCCGTGCGTTACTGATCGGCACAGCTATTTTGGGGTTACTGATAGAACCGAAAGTATTTACGAGTCAGATTGCTATCCAGCGCGGTGTTACAGAATCGCTAACTACAACGCGAATCCAACCCCAATCCTTCCGCAGTGCTGACAATCCTGAAGAGCGATCGCTGATTGAATGGATACGGACGCTTAGTGTTTACCCAGAACCTGATGAATACACCAATCAAAAGGTAAATGTTAATGGTTTTGTGGTTTATCCACCAGACCTGCAATCCGAATATCTGTTAATTACCCGCTTCGTCATTACCTGCTGTGCTGCTGATGCTTATCCTGTTAGTTTACCTGTAAAACTGCAAGAAAAACGCGAGGCTTATCAACCTGACACTTGGATAGAAGTGAAAGGTCAAATGATGACTGAAACCTTAAAAGGGAAGCGTCAGTTGGTGATTGAAGCCAATGATGTTAAAGAAATTCTCGAACCCGAAAATCCTTACTCTTATTAGCTATCTGTTGATTCAACCAGTTACCCGTCATGAATGATTGGTCACTGTTAAATGTCCACCAAGTTTACCAATTTAAAAGCTCTCTGACTTGCTGAATCAACCTCAAGGGGTCAAAGGGTTTGGCAATCACTCCGGTAATACCTAACTCATTGAATTGAGCTAAATCATCGGTTAACACCTTAGCCGTTAGCAAAACCACAGGAATATGCTGAGTCACCGGATTTTGCTGTAACGTCTGAAATAGGGTGATTCCATCCATGTCAGGCATCATGATATCCAGTAAAATTGCATCGGGTTGGTAGGTTTCAGCTTTGAGCAGCCCTTCTTTCCCCGTTTCAGCAGTTACAACATTCCATCCCCCCAGCGTTTCTAGACAAGCTTGGATAACGCTACAGAGATTTGTTTCATCATCAATGACGAGAAGATGCTTGGCTGACATGATTCTACCTGGCAACAAATGGTATTTATTGAGAATAGCAAAAGCACTTGCTGAACAGGCAGTTGCATATCTGAAATAACCCCCATAAAAACGGTCAATCCTTCTCCCCTGCTGTATCAATCGGCAAGTTAGATGGGTGAGAGCTAACCATTTTGTGCCGCAGTTTTGTCCGCTCCAACCGATTCAGAACACGAGCAATCAGTTCGGATTCCACAATCGGTTTTTTCACATAGTCATCAGCACCCCTTGCAAATACCTCTTGCACGATTTGGGTATCGGCATGGGCTGACAAAAATAGAATGGGGAGGTTCTGCCAGTGGGAGTCATTGCGAACAACCTGACATAGCTCAAGCCCGTTATACGCTGGCATTTCTATATCTAAAATCAGCAAATCGGGAACCACTCCTTCTAGTACCTCCCAAAATCGCTGGGGATTGTCTAGGGTTGTTACCTCCAGTCCCCAAGGTTGTAGTAAGTGGTGCAAGGTAGCCAGCACCTGAGAATCGTCATCGACTACCATCACGTTGGCTTCGGTGAGTTGGGTTTGGTTAAGGGCTTCCGTGGCAGCTTTGAGGATATCTCCCGGTGGAATGGGTTTGTGTAAAAAGGTATGAGCGCCTAGACGAACGGCTTCTAATCGACTGCTCAACTGATTTTGTCCAGTAACGACTAGAACGGGAATTTCGGGTTTGCGATCGCACAATTCTGCTAAAAGCACTAGACCATTCTCGGTCGTATCGGGAAAGGTCAAGTCTAACAGGATAACATCAGGACACTGACGAGCGATCGCTTGTCTTGCGGCTTTCAGATCACTTGCCACATTGACTCGCAAACCCCAGGCTTTAGCCTCCACTTCAATCCGTTCAGTCAACACCTTATCATCATCAATAATGAGCAGTCGCGCCGAGGAAACCCCAGAAACTGGAGCAGCCGTTGTCGAAAAAGGCTGCCGCTCCAATATTTCTTCAAGCCACCCTACTAATTGCTTCAGTCGTCTGGCTCCTTCTTGAGCTGAAAACCTCTGGGATTGTAGCAACTGTTCGATCTCCCGTGCCACCGTCGAGCCTTCTGGAAAGCCAAAGGAACCCAATGAGCCGATTAAGCGGTGAGCTTCCCCTCGCGCTTTTTGCTGCAATTCTTGATCCAGAGCATCGCTAGCAAGGGCAACACTGACGTTCTCAAATAATGCCAGCTTTTCCGGCAGACTATCTTTGAACTTGTTCCATATCTGAGCGATTGTTGCCATGACTTTGACTTGGGCTGGACTTGCCTCACCACTGTGTTCTTGGGTTCCCCCGTTTTCCTGCTTCTGTTGTTCCTCCTCCGGAGGAGCCTTGAGCCGATAGCCCAATCCGTATACTGTCTCGATTAAACCGATACTCATCCCACCCGCTTTCAGCTTTTGCCGCAGTCCTTTAATTTGGGTGGTAACGGCTTCTTCTCCGGGGAATTCGTTTATAGACCAGATGTGATCGAGAATGGCACTCCGGCTGAAGATACGCCGGGGATGGCGCAGAAAAAGCTCTAGTAAGCTGTACTCTTTAGGAGTTAGATGCAACGGTTTTTCCCCATAGCTCACTTCGCAGCTATCTGGGTCAAACCGCAGTTTTTCCCAAGTCAGTATAGTGGATAGGGTTGAACTGCCTCGTCGTAGTAACGCCCGAATCCGAGCCATTAATTCTGACAAGTCGTAGGGCTTGACCAGATAATCATCAGCTCCTGCTTCCAACCCTGTGATCCGGTCGGTACTGCTGTCTTTGCCACTCAACAGCAAAATTGGTATTTGCAGCCCTTGCGATCGCAGTTGGCGACAAAGGCTAATACCATCTAGCTTGGGAAGCATGATGTCTAGCAGGATTAGGTCATAGTGAAAGGTCTGGGCTAGCTCCAACCCTGTTTGACCATCCTCTGCCGTGTTGACGGTGTAGTGATAGGTCGTGAGAGCGTCTGCTAGAACCGAAGCGGATGCTTTGTCGTCATCGACGAGAAGAATTTTCATAACCAGGGAAGGGGAAACGGGATTTTTCCTTTTCGATCTTTACGCTTTTTTCCTCAATCCTCTAAGGAAGAGTACACAATACTTCAGAAAATTTGCTCTCCCCCCTAACCCCCAAACCTCAACGCTTCCCCCCGCACATCAGTATGCAGTTGCCCCCGTTCAAAAACCACTTGACCCCCGACAATCGTATACAGGGGCCATCCCGTCAAATTCCACCCTTCAAAGGGACTCCAACCACATTTTGTTAAAAGTTCCTCCCGTCGAACAGGGTGGTAATTATCCAAATCTACCAGTACCAAATCCGCATCATAACCAGGAGCGATCGCACCCTTTTTAGGAATTTGATATGCCTTCGCCACAGCCGTAGACATCCAGTTTGAGACTTGGGCAACGCTACAGCGCCCCTGCACGGCTTGAGTCAGCATTAACGGTAGAGATGTTTCCACTCCCGGCATTCCCGAAGGACTGTTGGGATAGGGTTGGGCTTTTTCCTCTAGAGTATGGGGGGCGTGATCCGTGGCGATAAAATCAATAACACCATCTAAAAGGGCTTGCCAGAGAACTTCATTATCATGGGGCGATCGCAAAGGGGGATTCATCTGTGCCAGAGTCCCAATTTTCTCATAGGCACTGGTATTAAGCAGCAGATGCTGGGGGGTTACTTCTGCCGTCACCCAACTCGGCTTATCTTGCCGAAGTAACTCCGCTTCTTCTGCGGTAGACAGATGAAGGATATGTAGGCGTCGCTGATATTTTTTAGACAGCTTCAGGGCTAATTGAGTCGCATTGAGTGCTGCTTGATTATCCTGAATTTGGGAGTGAATCGCCGGATCACTGATGCCCGCGAATTCTTGGCGTCGTGCCATAATCCGGGTTTGGTCTTCGGCGTGAACGGCAATTAAACGGCTTCCTTCGGCGAAAATAGGATCGAGCCGTTCCTCAATATCGACCAGCAGCGGTCCGTGCATCGAACCCATAAAAATTTTAATGCCGCAGGTGGGTTGAGCATCTCGCAAGTCGGGCAAATTTTCAGCCGTTGCCCCGATAAAAAAGCCATAATTCACTAAGCACTTATCGGCTGCTCGTCGGAGCTTGTCATCCAGTGCGGCTTGAGTGGTTGTGAGAGGGCGAGTATTCGGCATCTCTAGAAAAGACGTAACCCCACCCTTTGCACAAGCACAACTGGCAGTAAACAGGTCTTCCTTATATTCCAGTCCCGGTTCCCGAAAATGAACCTGCGGATCGATAACCCCAGGCAACAAAGTTAACCCTGTTGCGTCTATCTCCTTATCCGTCTCAGCGGATAGTTCCGGGGCAACCTGGACAATCTCTCGACCGCGACACAGGACATCTCCGACTGAGAACTCACCCGTTGGTGAGAGAATGCGGGCATGGCGGATCAACAGGTATAAATCAGAGGACATAAGAGAGTGTTACAATTCGACGAAGCTGGTGTACTCCTACTTTAAAGTTAATTTTGTACAGTTATATGTAGGGAACCCCATAGGTTCCACTTGATGGATAGCAAGACAACTTGCTTGTTGTGTTTAGTTCAATTCGTTAATCTTAAGGTGATTGAACGACTATGACTCCTGTGCAGGATCAAGAGCCTGAGAAACAACTTCCTCAAAAGGTAGAAAATCCTTGGGTAGAAGGAATAAAGACGGTTATTTTGAGTGGCTTTCTTGCCTTTGGCATTCGCAGCTTTGTGGCGGAAGCCCGGTATATTCCGTCAGGCTCGATGGAGCCAACGCTCCAGATTAACGACCGCCTGATTATTGATAAGTTGAGTTACAACTTCCGCAAACCCGACCGGGGAGATATAGTCGTATTTTCCCCCACAGACGAACTCAGGAAGCAAAATTTTAAGGATGCCTTTATCAAGCGGGTTATTGGTCTTCCTGGCGATACGGTGGAAGTGAAGGGGGGGCGAGTGTATGTCAACGACCAAGCCCTGCGAGAGAATTACATTGAAGAGGAGCCTAACTATTATTTCGGACCGGTGAAGGTGCCTAGCGATCAGTACCTGGTTTTGGGAGATAACCGCAACAATAGCTACGACTCTCACTACTGGGGCTATGTCCCTCGCGATAAGATTATCGGTCGAGCAATTGTGCGGTTCTGGCCCATGAATCGGGTAGGGGAAATCGATCCAGAACCCGCTTATGCAGATTCGCCGAGGGAGTAAGAGCATTGAACAACGGACAAAGGCAGAGATTCTTTGCCCTTTCTGTCTTACCCTTTTTCCCCTCAACCTTTTGCTGGACACCACGTTTGTACGACACGACCGACAATCTGTTGGTTGAGCCAAGGAGTGTTACTGGATAAGGACTTGAGGGTATTTTTGTCAGCAGTCCAGGTTTGTTCAGGGTTGAACAGAACGAGCTCAGTGGGTCGATTCGGCGCGATCGCAGCGGGTTCTTGTCCTAGACAAATTGTAGGAGTTGTGCTAATACTCTGCCAAAGTTCAAGGGCTGACCACTCTCCTGTTTCAACTAGACTATGCCAGAGTAGGGGGAGGGCAAGTTCTAAGCCAATTGCCCCCGGTGGCGCTTCCGTAAAGGCGACAGTTTTTTCTTCGTAGGTGTAGGGAGAGTGATCAATCGCGATCGCATCAAGAATTCCCGTTTTTGCAGCGTGTAGCAGTGCCCCTTGGTCATCGGGATTGCCGAGGGGTGGTTCTAAGCGTAAATTGGGATCGTAACGGCTCAAGTCGTCGGTATTTAGTAGCAAGTGCATCCAAGAGGTACTGGCAGTGATAGGCAATCCTCGTGCTTTGGCATCTTGGATGAGTTCGACACCGCGACGGGTGGAGATGCGCATCAGATGCACAGGGGTGCCAATCGCCGCAACAACTTCTAAGATAGCAGCGACGGCAGCAGATTCAGCGATCGCTGGATTTCCCGGTAAGCCGAAGCGGATGGAGTTCGCGCCTTCTCGCATCACCCCATTCCCCTTTAACTTCGAGTCGCAAGGCACTAGGGCGATGGGTTTCCCTAACGGTTGCAGGTATTCTAACAACCGCCGTAGCAATAGCAGGTTCGAGAGAGGACGCCCATCTGCAAAACCCACCACTCCTGCGGCAGCTAACTCGGCAACCTCCGTCATTTGCTGCCCTTCGACTCCCATCGTGAATGCACCCCAGTAGTAGAGGTGAGGGAGAGGGGGAGAAATGTCTTGAGAATTGAATGGCTGCTGGCGCACTCGGGCTAACCCAGAGAGATTGTCTAACGGGGGCATTGTATCCGGTAAGATTGCCACGCGGGTAAAGCCACCTGCGGCGGCAGCAGCTAGAAGGGAGAACCATGTTTCCCGTTCTTCAAATCCCGGTTCTCCAGAATGGCTGTAGAGGTCTACCAATCCTGGTGCTAAAATTAGTCCCCGGCAGTCTCGCACTACAGTATCGGCAGACAAATCAGACAGGTGAGTGTCTATTGCCTTGATGAAACCGTCTGCAATCAGCACATCAGCCAATTGGTCAGTTCTAGAAACCGGATCGACAACCCGGACTTGTTGAAGCAGTTCGCTAGTCATGGGGATTGAGATGAACGGATTAGAGGTCAAACGTCAGTGGCAAAAACCATTAACAACTGCCAAATAACGACTTTCCCACTATAGGGTCTCCGATCGCAAGAGTTGCAGTTCTAGAGAAAAATAGAACAGGGAGTGGGGAGTGGGCTTTCGCCGTGAGCTTCAGTCGAACGGGAGTAGGGAGGAAAACTAAATGTACCTAACGAGGTTAGGAAATGCTATATTTACTCCCCTAACAACAGCGTAGGGAATATGTCGTGCTACTGCCAAAACGCGATCGCCGTGCTAAGGTTTTGAATTAACATCCCAACGTGGGCAAACACGTCATGAAGGCTCATGAGGTTCTAACGCGATACGCTGCTGGGAGACGTGATTTCAGTGGTGAAAATTTGAGAGGTCAATCGTTTAAAGGAAAAGACCTCTCTGGGGCAGATTTTAGTGAGGCGGATATCCGAGGGGCAAATTTTACTAAGGCTAAGTTGACGGGTGCGAACTTTAGCGGCGCTAAGGCGGGACTACAAAAGCGTTGGGCAACAGTTTTGGTTATTAGTTCATGGATACTCGCAGGGATATCAGGATTGTTGTCAATAGCCATTAGTATTTTGGTAGGGTTGATTTTTGATAGTGGCACTACCGAGGACATTATTGCGGGCTGGGTAAGTTTGATAATTCTGGCAATCTTTTTTGTTGTCATGCTCCGCAAAGGTTTAGTCGCTGGAGCTGTCGCTGGAGCTGTCGCTGGAGCTGTCGCTGTCACGCTCTTCAGCACTTACATTGGCTGGCGAGCCATCAAGGGAGATGAAAGAGAGGCTTGGATTCGGGGAGTGGCAATTGCCTTTGCTGCTACGGGCGGGACAAGCTTTTACCATGCTGACTTAACCGATGCTAATTTTACATCTGCCAAACTCAAAAGTACCGACTTGAGACAGGCTACTCTTATCCGTACTTGCTTTCATCAAGCTCAAAAACTCGATCGCGTTCGCCCTGGCATCACTTATATTAAAGATGCTCAGGTGCGACAACTATTAATTACTCGCCAGGGACAAGCTCAAACCTTTGACCGCAAAAACCTGCGCGGTGTCAACTTACAAGGGGCAAACTTAGCCAATACCAGTTTTATCGGTGCTGACTTAAGCGAAGCGAACTTACAAGATACTGACTTATCCAGAGCCAAACTTGTCCAAACCCAACTCGACTACACGGATTTAACTGGAACCACATTAACAGGTGCTTGTATTGAAGATTGGGGTATCACTCCAGAAACCCAACTTAATGGAATACAGTGTGATTATGTCTTCATGCGCCTACCTAATAACCTTGACCCCAATCCCCACCGCAAACCGGATGATTGGAATAAAAACTTTGAAGAGGGTGAATTTGCCGACTTCATCGCCCCCATGGTACAAACCCTTGACCTTTATCAAAACCAAGTGGATGACCCGCGTTTAATTGCCATGGCATTCCAACAGCTTACCGAAACCCATCCTGAAACTGAACTGGATATTGTTTCGATTGAGAAGCGGGGGAAGCATCGCGATAAAGTGTTACTTCGCGCCGAAACTTCACCTCAGGCAAACCTATCTGAACTGCATAGCGACTATTTCACTACTTATAATAATTTGCAAGCCTTGTCCCCCGCTGCCCTACAACAACTTCTAGCGGAGAAAGATGGACAAGTTAAGATGCTGACAGGTTTGGTAGCAACAGCTATTCAGCGTCCCAGTCTTTATGCCCATACTTATCACAGTGAAGGAGATACTATGTCTGAAAAGAGCGAAATCAAAGTATCGGCTGGCGGTAGCGTCGGTGCAGTTGGCGGCGGTGATGTCACTAACCCAGTGATGAACCTGGGTGAAATTAGCGGTACTGTTAGCAATTCTATTAATCAATTACCCGACTCTCCCGAACCGGATAAACCTGGAATCAAAGAACTTCTGGCGCAACTGCAAGCGGCAATTAACGACCCAAATTTACCCGACGACGACAAAGCCGAAGCACTAGAACAGGTAAAAGTCCTCGCAGAAGCCGGACAAAACCCCAACAACGAAACTGCCAAAAAACAAGCAAAACGAGCAATGGGATTTTTGAAAGTGATTACTGAAAGCTTACCCAGTGCAGCACAATTGGTGCAAACTTGCAAGGATGTATTGCCTGCGATCAGGCTTTATTTTGGATTTTGACACTCCCCGACGTGAACCCACGGGGATTCTTGGTTCAGCCAGTCGATTTGCTCGTTGATGTCACCACCAACGAGTAGAGATCAGTCTGTTTCATACTGCTATTCAAAAGACTACAACCACTGTGACATCCTCTGTCGCTAATTTTTACAAATATAGGGACAGCTTCCCAATTATAAAAACTAGATTGAATGCCGTAGGACTTCAATTATAAAAAATTGGCAATTAATACAAAAAACTTGTGGCAGGTAAAAATACTCCAGAATAAGTAGGTAAACGGGAAGAACCCAAAGTATCTGCCAAGGGTAAAGATGCCTGAAACCCTTACCAACTATAAATGACTGTTAACAAATGACAAGTCTCATCTGTTAAGTTTAATTGTGCTGATCTACTTAATTTTAATTGAATTTAGTAAAAATTAGATGGTAAGATGGAATGCCGAGTGCCAGACCAGAAAAATGAAAGCATTTTTGCTTAGGGAGATTCGGTTGGTAGAATAAGTTCTAACTAAACAGTGACTCTCTAAAATCGTCTCGGATAACCTTGTCATCAGAAATGCCGATCAAAAACAAAGAGGACAGTTTGACATTTATCGTGTAACTTAGATAAGGCATTGTTTTTAAATTTTATTGATTTTTTTGTGAGGGTTTTGGCAAAAATTTGGAGATATTCAATCCCAATTCAATGGGTAGGCATCGGCAACGTGATAAGAATGATCGATTTATAGAACGCAGCATGGCAAAACAGAATTATTTAAAGAGTTTTTTAAAATTAAGTCAAATCTCTCTACGGCTATTATCTCTAATGATTTTAGCGGCTCCAGGGCTAATGCATCCAGCAGTTGCTAGTTCTAGTTTGCCATCACTAATCCTGAATCGAGAAACCACCGCTGGCAATTCCCTAAAACCTCTCTCTGTTGTTCCTCATCCTGCACCGAACTCGGCACCCCTGGAGTTAATTGCTCCCTCTGAAGTGATTGAAACCTCAGTATTTTCATTGACCTCGGATACACTCAAGCAGGCTCAAGCCTATCAAGGTGGATTAGTAGTCAAGCAAGTTCGGGGTAAGGTGACACTAAGACAGGAAGTTGTGCAAGTGGGGTCTCGCTTGACAGCAGGGGTAGAAATTAACACTGGTAACGATTCTAGCGTAAGTTTAGAAATCGATGACCATGGGGGTTTGGTTGAAGTTTCCGAGAACACGAACCTGCAAATTAAAAATCTCGCAGGTTCAGATAGCAGCGAGGCTACGGTCTTTTTTATTTCTAAAGGACAGGCAAGATTTTCAATTCCCTCTCTGCAAGGGACTGCTAGCGATCGCTCTGAAGAGACAACTTCTTCAAGGGGAGGTAGTGAAAAACGTCTCCTAGCTCAGTCGAGTGGGGTAAAGACGCTGGCGGATAGGGGTGAAGCGTTGTTGCTGGCACAACGCAAGTCGAGTCGAAATTATCCGGTAAGAGTTGAGACGCCGGCAGGGATTGCAGGCGTGCGTGGAACGTCTTTTGGCGTCAGTGTTGGACCGGATGGAAAGACAGGTATTTCTGTCATTAAAGGAAGTGTTGGTGCGATCGCTCAAGATCAGGAAGTAATTTTCACAGATGGTCAATATGTCGTACTCAGTCCCGGAACATCACCAACACAACCGGGAGTGACTCCTGAACTTGCTAAACTCCGCATCCGCAGCGTAGTCAGAACGAGTCCGTATACAGCTCTTGTGACTGGTCAAGTTGACCCGATGGATATAGTCTTTATCAATGGAAAGGCTATTGAGACAGACTCCCAGGGAAAATTTAAAGTGGCTGTCGCTTTACCCCCGAGTCACCGTCTCAGTTTTGTGGTGCGCGGACCAACGGTAAGAATGCGATTTTATGAAGTTGTGGCGTTTTAAACTAGCATGGCTTTTAAAAAGTGGATAGAGCGCTGTCAAAAATATCTGGTCGGCAATCATCCCTGGCTACCGGGAGGAATCGCTGCGGTTTTATCTATGGGGATGTGGCAGCTTGGTGCTTGGCAATCTCTAGAACAATCAGGGTACAGCGCTCTATTTAGATTCCGTCCCCAGCTCGATTGGGATGATCACGTTGCCGTGATTGCTATTGATGAAGCCAGTTTGGACGCCTACGGACAGTTTCCCTGGTCGCGCGATCGTTATGTGCAACTGTTGCAAGCTCTGCAAAAAAATCCACCCGCCGCGATTGGATTCGATATATTGTTTGTCGATCCTAGTTCTGCTGATAGTAGGTTGGCTGAGGCAATCTCTGATAGCGGTAATGTAACATTGGCGATCGCTTGGAATGAAGAGGGGTTGCTTCTCCAACCCTTACCTATCCTTGACGAGGCGGCGGCTCAGATTGGTCACATTTATCACCAGCCGGACAAGGATGGTATCAGCCGTCAAGCAACGGTGTTTGTAGAATCTGTGCCATTTTTGGGTCTAGCAACGCTGAAACTTGCTCGTGAACGCACTGCCGCCGATTGGTTGCCGCAAGCATCTCAGATCCCTGAACCCAGAGCCGATGGAGACGTACAAAATCTCTGGATTAACTGGCCCGGAAACACAGAAGGGGTAGCGACTTATTCCTTTGTCGATGTTGTTGAAGGTCGAGTAGATCCTAACGCTCTAGCGAATAAGTTAGTTCTTGTTGGAACGACAGCAACGGGTTTAGACCCTCTCTCAACTCCCTTAAATCAAACTCCCCCAACAGGAGGAGTCTATATCCATGCAGCTTTAATCGATAACTTAATCAATCAGCGCCAGCTCATACGCTTGCCATTTTCAGGAACTCTGCTTTTATTGCTAGTGATTGGTCCGGCTAGTAGCTGGTTGTTGTTCAGGCTTGATCCACGAGGACGAATCGTGATCGCCCTGCTGTTGCCAGTGGCTTGGTTTGCGATCGCTGTAGCTGCCTTCAGTTTAGTTTACTGGTGGCTGCCAGTTGCGGCACCAATCGGCACTGTATTGCTAGCAGGGGTTGGCGTTCAACTGCGCGAACAGTATGAAAAGCAGCAATTAATGAGCCTGTTTTCTAAGTACGTTGCCCCAGAAACGGCAGAGTTAATTTGGAAACGCAAGGCAGAAATTTTTGAAAATGGGGAACTCGAACCCCAAGAACTAACAGCAACGGTACTCTTCTCAGATATTCGGGGATTCACCACCATCTCAGAGAAACTGCCACCACGAGAGTTACTCGGATGGCTCAACCTCTACTTGGATACGATGAGTCGCTGCATCATGCAGCATGGTGGCGTGATTGATAAATATATTGGTGATGCAATTATGGCAGTGTTTGGGGTACCCTTTGCCCAAACTGATGAGAAGGATAAGCCGCGCCATGCACTCCAAGCAATAGCCGCTAGCATTGCTATGCACGAAAAATTACAGCAGCTAAATCAGCGTTTTAAAGTTGAAAATAAGCCTTTAATTGAAATTGGAGTTGGCATCCATACCGGAGTCGTTGTTGCTGGTAGTTTAGGAGGAGCTCAGCGACTGAATTATTCCGTAGTCGGAGATACCGTTAATGTGGCGGCGCGATTAGAAACCATGAATAAAGAGGTGAATGTACAGCGACCTTATAATATTTTGGTCAGCGGTACTACCTTGGATTACGTGAGTGATAATTATCTGGGTCAAGAAGTGGGAACTATTCAACTGAAGGGTAAAGAAACAACAACGAGAGTGTATTCCATTGTGGGAGAGCATTCCCCTAAGCAGTTACTAAAGTTAGACCAAAAATCTGGTTGATCGGAGATCTTGCACCCTCGTTAGTCAACGCTTTGATCCCTTCCTTAAAATGTTATATTTTCCGCAATTGGTCGATCCCACCTTTCCTGCAATCACCACTACTTTTTTAACTCTGCATCTCCTGAAACACTTTAATAGGTTCCTTCCCTCCAGGAAGATCAGCTCCGACAACATAAAAATTTTGCGGATAGATCCAGTGGGTGCCTAGAGGTCCGTGAATTAAAATTCCGGTCATGACGGCATACTTGAATACCGAGTGATCCAGAGTATTTAAAAGCTTTTCAACATCGTTGGCAATAATTTGAGACGCCAATTTTGTAATTTCTATTAAATTGGGTTTCTCCCCATAGGTAAGAGTTGAAAGAATTCTCTGCCGGATAATCGTTTGTTCAATATCCTGCATATCCATTTCTAGTTTCAGGTGCCCAGATGCCAACTCATTGACAACTGCTTCTAATGCTCCACAAGCATGGGACGCTTTTTGAACACCCTCTCGATAGACTTTGCCAATATCGCCATGTCTAGAAATGGCAATGTGAGGCATAGCATAGAAGGTAAAACGACGGCTACCATCAATGATAGGGGTATGGTCTGTCGCCGAGGCTAACCCGGTTTTCCCCATCATCAAGAACCCAGCTAAACTGCAACAATTAAAGGTTTTCCCCCAATATCGAATCACTTCGGCAAATAAGGATTCGGCGAGTTCATCCCGACAAATCGCAATCATACCCATCGTGTTTTCGTCACAAAAATCGTAAGCACTCAAGCACTGAAACGTCTTTCTCATATAACTGCTCATGGGTAATGCCCCTGGAAAGTGCGTTTGCAGCGTTTGATGAAAGGCTGGGAACACATTCGGGTCATAGGCATTCAGCGTTTGGGGGATAGTTTCGCCAAGCTGATTGATGGGACTCTGACTCATCTCTTAACGGCTCCTCACTAGCTGGTAAAATCTGTCCTTGAGTTACCTTAACGTCATACCCATCCTTGAGGATTTGAGTACTATTCGGTTTTAACACTAGATAGAGTCAAAAAGCTCCTGCTGTTGCCGTTTAACCCAACGTTGGCAAGCTCTTGCTACAAGACGTAATTGGGGTTGCCGTCGCCAACGTTCCGAATCACCCGAACAGGTTAACCCACGGCATGAAGACAAGCATATTTAACTTCAGCGAAAATATGTCATAGATAGGGATTCAGGTTAAAGACTTTTCCGTAGTGCTGCTTCGCTAACGCCTGCTATGCCCAGCTCCTGTTGCCCGTTCTACAGGACAATTTATTTTTTGGAGTTCCCTCTCATTCACTCTCGCTCAAAACTCTTCAACTAACGATGAAAGCTCAAAATTTGGTACGATTGACAACTAAATTAGGATTATTGTCAGCACTCCTAATCACAGCAGCTTGTACCACGGGCGCAACGAGTCAAACCCCAACCGACTCCCAGCCAGAGTTAACGCCACAAACTCCGACCGAAACTCCAGTCGATTGGTTTGCTCAAACCCAACGACAGCCTAATGTTCAGTTTAATGTTCAGCGTCAGGCAGGAACCTGTCCTCAGACCGTTGGGCTGTGGATATTTGCGCAGGGATATGAAGGGGGTGCTGACCATACCGTGGTTGCTGACACCCAAGCGATCGCCTCTGCCCCTGCTAAGTTGATAGCATCAGAACCCAAACGGGTCGAATACGAAGCGCCACTAAACAGCGAGTATGTCTCTTGTGTTGGTCAGGCAAAGTCGGAACAGCTTAGAGCTTACACCTTCCAATTCCGCGATGGTAAGGTGTATTTTCAGATGGATGTTAGCTGGGCTGATGGCTATCAGGAAATTATGTATAAAGGTGTGTCGGCGTTTCGTCCCTATATTCACTGGCGAGCAGAAGAATAGTTACCCCTAACCCCTACTTATGCGTGTTGTTATCCAGCGAGTTAAATCTTCTGAAGTGACGGTTAACGGTGAAGTGGTCGGTAAAATTGGTCGTGGACTCAACCTACTTGTCGGTATTGCCGATACGGATACGGAAGCCGAACTCGACTGGATGGCACGTAAATGCTTGGACTTGCGCTTATTTCCGGCGGATGACAGCAGTAGCGATCGCTGGGAATGTTCCGTGCAGGAGATTGGTGGAGAACTGCTAGTCGTCAGTCAGTTTACTCTCTACGGTGACTGCCGCAAAGGACGCCGCCCCTCCTTCACTCGTTCAGCAGCACCAGAACCTGCACAACAACTTTACGAACAATTTGTCAACAAGTTGCGCCAAAGTGAGTTAAAAGTAGAAACGGGTCAATTTGGGGCGATGATGCAAGTCTCGATTGACAATGATGGTCCGGTAACGCTCCTGCTGGAACGAGAGAGGGAGTAGGGGAGCTCCGGGAGCGGGGGTGCAGGGGAGCAGGGAAAATATTTAATTCCCAAAGATGACCATCCGTTACGCTCATCATACTGTATGGGCTAGGTGTGAGTGTCGGTTAGGATAGAAGGCAATCTGCTGTTAGTAAGTTTGGTGATAAGAGACGAGTTGCAAGCAGCGATCGCCTCAATCCGTGGAACTGATGACAAATTCGCTGAAAGCATCCACTGAGGGACTAGCCATTGTAGATGGAGTCAGGAAGCGTCGCGGCTGGACGAAAACCAGTACCGCTCGTTGGTGGCAAGATGCTCACACCTCCAGAGCTACCCTACGACGTTTTTGGCGAGGGGAACGCATTCAAAAAGAGGCGTTTATTGCCATCTGTCAGACTGTTGGCATCAGCGATTGGCAAGCGATCGCAGAATCTCCCGGAAGTCTTATCGCCGATTTACCAGAACTCGATTCTCCCCTAATGGATTGGGATGAAGCCCCAGATATCGATCATTTCTACGGACGCACTCAGGAATTGAGTCAGTTAGAGCAATGGATTACGATAGACAACTGTAAGCTGGTGGCAATTGTCGGCATTGGGGGTATTGGTAAAACAGCACTCACACTTGCCCTAACTGATCGCATCCAAGAGGAGTTTGATTGTCTCATTTGGCGATCGCTTGTCTACGAACCCTCCCTTCTGACTCTACTCGACAGTCTCCTGAACGTCTTTGAGCCAACGGCGATTCAAGATGTTCAGCAAGGAAAAATGCAACTGAGGCATCACCTACAACAGCGACGCTGTTTACTTGTCCTCGACGGACTTGATGCTGTTTTGCCAAGGAAAGAAGACATTGAGGAATACGGTAAGTTCTTGCGATCGCTGAGTCTCAACCGTCATCGGGGTTGTATTCTGGTAACGAGCCGTGAGCAACTGCCAGCATTTGACGTGATTGCAGCTAACTCTCAATGGATTCGCTGTCTAACGTTGCAAGGCTTACAGACATCTGAGGCATTAAAGCTACTGCAAGCAGGGGGATTCACAGGTAAAGAACGGGGACTCTCGGCTCTTAGCCAACTTTATAGCGGCAATCCCCTAGCATTAAAAACGATAATACCGCTGATTCAGTCAATTTTTGGCGGGAATGTGGCAGCATTTCTCAAACAGAATACCTTAGTACTCAGCGATCGCCTACAAGCTCTGCTCGCCCAGCAATTCGACCGACTGTCGGAAGCCGAACGCTCAATCGTTTACTGGTTAGCAATCTGGCAAGAACCGATCACATTATGCCGATTGCAAATTCATTTGCTCCATTCACCCAATCCGTCTGCTGTTTTAGCAGGAATTGCGGCTTTAGAAAAGCGATCGCTACTTGAAAAACGATTCAGCGCCGATGAACCCTCCTTTACCCTACAACCGCTAGTGATGAAAATGGTAACTGATCGATTAGTCGAGCAAGCGGTAGAAGAAATCGAGCGGGTTGTCAAAAGCAGCAATATCCACGATTTCCAAGTATTGAGAACCCATCGGCTACTGCGTCCCGGTACGGATGACATTGCAGGCGATCGCATTCTCTCTCAACTCCGGGAAAAATTGTGGCAGGTATACGGCAGTCCTCAACCTCAAATTCTCCATCAAATTCTGCCACTCCTCAAAGAGCAACCTCCCTTGGTGGTTGGCTATATCGGTTGCAATTTGAAGGCACTGCTCTATTGATACTCCCATGTGGGGAACAGAGCCAGAATCAGAGTCGAGGCTCAAAGCCCCTCTCCCAAACGTGGGAGAGGGGTTTGGGGTGAGGGATAAAGACTTTTGTCGTCGGTCAACTCAGCGAGCGAGAAGGTCAAGGCTTAATTCGCACCCGTAGGTGAACTATACCACTCTCAGATTGAGGAGGGAGCCATAGAAGAAGGGCTCGCCGAATCATTGCCGTCACCTCCCGATCTTTTACAGATGAGGCTTGCTCATCAAGGGCTACCTGTGAGACGCGACCTTTGCTGAGGAAAAATTCAAAGACGAGTTCGCCACTGACACCTGAGGGTAGTTTAATCGACTGCAAATGTTTAGTCAAAAACACACGAGCGATCATCACTTGATCCAGTCCAGTTAGGCTGATAATTTTTAGACGATGAGCAGACTTTTTGCTGTTTCCCATGAACCCACCAAAAACTCCAGATTGCTCAGAACGGGAAGGAGCAGCAGGCGGTGGTGATGTTGGTGTTTTTCTTTTAGGAGCTTTTGCTGGTGGTGGTGAGTATAGAACCGTTGTATCCGCGTCCGCCATCATGTCGGGACTGATCAGGGTGAGATCAAACTCGTCAGGTTCACTATAATCCTCAAACGCATAATCAACTTCTGGCAGAGCACTCCGAGCCACATCTCCAAAAATCCCCTCATAACTGACCCCTTCCGGCATTTCCACTGGCACTTGCACCGAGACAGAAGGCTCCCACGGATTAACCCGCACCTCATCGCTAACGGCAACAAAGGCAGTATATTGAGACAATAATTGATAAGTTAAAGCCGTATCAGTCACGGCATCAACGCCGACTTTTGTCTCTCCCTTGAGCATTTGGTTCGTTAAGTCCTTAATCCGGGCACGACCCCACAGTTGAGCGATCGCAGGATTTCCAGTATCCTCAAAATTGAGGTCAAAAGTTTGCTGATAGCACTCTCCTCCGGCAACGGTTCCTGTAACTTCCAGCATTCCAGGTAAAGCATCGCTTTTGCGTCCAAATAGTACTAATGGCTGTTCGGCAAACAAATCTGGTGGAGTAGCGGGATAAATTATCGGAGGCTCACCATCACCGGCCCAGTACAATTGAATATTAGTCAGCACTGGATTATTTATTTGCCGAAAGAACTGCTCAACCACTTGCTCAGTCGGTTCATCATAGCGGATAATCTGAGAAATTCCCCGTCCGATTTCAGCAATTCGATTCAGCAGGAAACGATTTACCGAACTACCTGCACCAAAACTGTGAAGGCGATTTCCTAATTTTAAATGGCTTTGAACTTCTGCCAAAATTTGATTTTCATTGCCAATATAGCCATCAGTTAGCAACACGATACTCCGCAACCGTCCCGGATCGACCTCTGGGAAGTTAAGCACCACCTGAATACCCCGCAGCATTTGAGTGCCGCCACTGGCGTTTAATTGATTGATATAATTCATGGCACGGTTGCGGTTTTGCACCGTATTCGACAAGGGAAGGGGTGAAAGTTGGCGGGTGGTATCGGAAAAATCGATAATACTGAAAGTATCATCGGGATTAAGTTCGTTGATAAAGCGGCGCATCAATTCCTGACACTTCCGTAAAGGTTCGCCGCTTTGAGAACCAGATGTATCAATCACGAATACCATATCTTTGGGGACAAATTGATCGGGGTTATACTCAATTGCAGGAATCAAATAAACTGCAAAATGTCCCCCACGCTCATCAAATTCAGAAAGTACTGTGGTTTGAGTGCGATCGCCTGCTACCTGATAGCGTAAAATAAAGTCTTTATTGGGAATTGTGTCTCTGCGAGATAGCGTCACTCGCATCCGGTGTCCTTCGCGCTCAATTTGAATTTGGTGGGATGGAGAATGCATGTCTTTAATCTCAACCCCTGCATCAATCTCTACCGTCACAGTAATATCGTGTCCAGAACGAGCTCCGGGTGGTAGAATCGGCGCATTTAATCGCGAGGCATCTGGCACCAAATCGGTATCTTGATTTAGTGTCATCGGTGCAGGTGCTGAACCACCGCCTATGATATTTTCATCAATGGTTGTTCCTGGAATATAGCGGGGCCCAACTACCATCGGGAAAACAAAATCGTAGTTGCCTCCATTAAATTTTAGGCTATCGGTGTAGCGAATAATCACATCAATTTGCTCACCGGGTTTGATATTAGCAAGGGATTGGGTAAAAATATTATCCCGTTCCTGTTCTAATAATCCTGCCGTGCGTCCTCGTTTTTTTGCTTGCTCGTAAATAGCTACAGCTTCTTGGCGTTTTTTGATGTTACCTTTAATGATGCGATCGCCAATCCGAATCTCCATGTCATCAACGGCGGCTTCATCGGGTAAGGGGAAGATGTAAGTTGCTTCTAGGGTAGTGCTGAAGGGATTTTCAAAGGTTTGTGTTACCTCCAACCGCGAGACATTCCCCGTTACCTTGGCTTGCACTTCCGTATGCTTTAGGGGAAAGACTAGCAGGTTTACTTCTGAAGATTTAACGTATAAACCACCTAATTTGGGGGGGTAGGATGGCATGGTAGGTCGAGTATTTTTGGTGTTCCGAGTCACTCGAACTAGGGAATCTGGATCTTTCCGAAGTATGTAGTAATTGACACTGACATCGGGACTTAACATAATCTTGTCTTCATCTTGGAGATGATGCACTTTGCACTTTTTACCGTTAATTAACAAACCATTGGCACTCAGCTTACCATTGGCATCACCATCAACGATTTGGTAACAGTAACTGCCATTGTCTCGAACTTGTCGGATTAATGTTGCGTGTCGGCGGTTAACAAACTGTGACAAGATACGGATATCGCATTTTGAATCTCGACCCATTGAATAAACAGGTTCTGTTAAGGTACATACCTTGCGCCCCTTGTTGTCTTCAATAATCAACAGATGGCAAGATTGAATTGACATGATGGTTCTCCTTTTGTTTATAACTTTGGAACTGGTACAATTGATTAGTCAGTCTGAGTCATGTTTTGCAATTCTCGTGATTCTTGCTTCACGCAACCTGTCATAACGGCATTCTGTAACGTCCAGAAGGAATTTAAGTCATCGGCGTTTAACTTGCACCGCAACAACTGCCGCAGTTGGTTTTCGGCGGCGACACTCAGATAACCTGTCGTCAGTGCCTGTTGCACAATATCTCTGATTTCCATTCCTGAACTATTTCCCGTTACCCTGGCTTGTACCTCCGCTTGTGGGAGGGGAAAGGCAAGCGGCTGGCGAACAAGTGTCTGAGTCATCGGAATAACCTCCTGTACGCTTTTGTCTTTCTGTTCTCAGCGTAAGGGCGGTTTTTGGGTGGAAGTGTTCAGTCTTTGACTCACCCTTTGACTCAGGAATTGACTCAGTTGTGGAGACGAGCCGTAAAATCGATTTGTCTAGCCCTGAAGAGTACCCGTAGCCGTAAAAACCAATTCTCTGTTCTATCCACTGTTGCAAAGTGGAATAGCACTGACTTAAGACAAATCGCTGCATGATTAGGAGAAAAGGGAGACAGGAGACAGGAGACAGAAGACAGAAGACAGAAGACAGGAGACAAGGGAGTAATTTTTCTCCCCCATCTCCGTTGTCTCTTCTAGTCCTTAAGTCAGTGACATTCGTTTCAAAGTGCGATCGCTTCCCACGTAGGTAATGGCACAAGAGAATACACTCACATCTTGCACCTGGCGGTTGTAGACGCGAAGCGGCTTGCCGTTCCCCGTAGGGGTTGCCGAAGGCTAGGCTAACCGCAGCTACACAAACGAAACCTGCCGGGAGCAGGTTACAAAACCCTTGATTTTCGGTAGTCCGCCTGCGCGGACTTAGAATGCAATAGCCCCTCCAATTCTATTCTGAGGGCTTGGTGCAAGATGTCAGACAAAATAGTTTAAATATGATGTATTTAGGAGCGAAGCATACCCTTTGGGAAGGCTGACGCCTACGGGGAGCAATTTATCGGGATCGCTTACAATTTTCTGTCCGAATGCTTCGCCCTAAGTAAGGGGTTTATGAACAGCTCTCAAGGGTGATGACTCGGAAATTGCGCATCCAGAGGTTCGCAAAAACTGCTCACACCTTGGCGAACAACATACATTACCACTGGTGTTGCCAAGATTGAGGGTAACAGAGGCGTTCCTGCCAGGTACTCAATCGCTCCCCCATAGGAACCCTTTTGCAAATCTGCTCGAAATTCTGGCTGGCAAATTACCGCACGGCATTTTTTTGCCAGTGCGTCTAACCATTGAGCATTATCGGTTTGGGGTTGCTGTCCGGCACGGATAGCTAGAGCGATCGCGGCATCTTCCAAATCTCCCTCACAATCTTCAATGGCATCAAGTGCGTCCATCGCATCGGGAAAACTGGATAATTGAGAGCGAAACTGAGCAATCTCTTGAGAGGTAACAACTGTCATAGAATAGTTTTGGCAACTGCCCAGCATCAACGGCAGCTAAGTAACTACCCTATTGTGCCAAATTGCAACCCCTCATGCCCAAAGAAAGGGAAAAGGTAAACTTAGATCTTGCACCAGGCTTTTTACCCCTCCCCAACCTTCCCCTTATCAAGGGGAGAGAGCTAAAGTTCCCCCCTTAGTAAGGGGGCTAGGGGGGTGGTGCAAGATGTGATGTGAGTCAACTTATTCATACCATTCCCCTTCCCCTTTTTAAACGCCGAGCAATAAATCGCCTACTTCTGAACCACCAAGCTGTCGGGCGATCGCTAATCGTGCTTCTAGTTTGGCAACGCTAAACTGGTTTCGCATATAATCTAGATGAGCCAAAGCGTTCGCCTTTTGCACGGTTAGCCGCATCAATGTGTTGAAGGCGTGCTGATATTCTAAATTCACCTCCAACAGTTCAAAGCGGCGAGCTTTGCGTTGAGCGTCGTTTTTCAAGTCTGACTCGAAGGCAACTTGTTTATCTACACTGGCTTCCAACCTCTCAATCGTTAATTGCACTGCTCTCATCTGAGCGTCTAACTCATTAACAGCTTGAGTGGCTTGAGCGATCGCGGCTGGGTACTGACTCAGATTCATCTTATTTTCTTCCACAGGAATATTGACAAGGACAATTTGTCGTCCGGTTGTCTGATAGCGCGGAAATTTGGTTGACTACGCCACCCATTCCGAACGTTGAGAGTTGAGCGCAACAGGTGGCACATCAACGGGAACTCTTTGAGGTTGTTGATTTGGAGCTTTTTCTAAAACTTTGACTTCAATGTTAACTTCCACTAAGTAAGAACCCGTCTCATCTCCCACCGCTTCAGAAATTAACCTGGCAAAATCTGGACGTTCTGCTGTGATGGGGTTCCGCAGGATACGCTGTTCCCATTCATAGTCGGCATCGGGATTGATACTGAGGATGTAATGCTTCGTCATAAGTAAAAACCTTGAATTTTCAAAGGTTCAGGCGTTAAAGGGCGAACTCTCTTACTTCTACCCTTCTATTATAGTACACTTGTACTGTATATAAGGGAAACGTTAGAAACGAGGGGAAAAATTCAGTTAAAGTCCCCCGTGATATCCAAATTGATATTATTGATTAGAAACTGGATCTTGAGAATGTCCACACTGTTTACAATACGGCAAATATTTTTAGGTCAACCAGCCATATAGTTCCAAAATCTAGCGGCTGGAGACATCTGGCTCATCCCTCTCCCTCCAGTGCGTCTTTTAATCGCTTCAGTAACTCCTCGGCTGGAACCACTTGTAGCAACGCCAGGATAACCATAATTAGAATCAGTGTTCCCGATAGTAAGTTGCTGATATCATCAGATCTATTGCCAATTGCTCCGGCAATTCGTCTCAATCCTAGGGGCAACCAGAGTAACAACTGCATCGGACGCTGCCACCAACGCACAGCCACTCCTGACTGAGACACGCCCTGGGCTTCCTGTTCAAACTTCTGCCTTGCCCACCCATGCGGACGATTTTGTTGCTGCGCCTCCCACAACCAACACCCCGCCAATTGCAACAAAAAAGGATGCCGCTTTCCCCAATCCAACCCTAGTTTCTGCCGTTCTAAACTCAACGCTGCTGTTGCCCCCGCTATTTTAGTTTCCGGCAAGCGTACTAACTCTGTCGCTTCCGCTTCCGTCATTCCCCCCAACGGTAGAACGTGACCTAAATTGAAAAACGAGGATAAAAAGCGATACTGGCGACGGTAAATATCCAGGTTCCGATAAGACGCCACCACTAGCATCAAGGCATTGCGATCCATCAAAGAACGCAAGTTATCGTAAAATTCATCATTAAATTCTTGAGGTTTGTGCAACAATTTCTCAAACTTATCCAGGCACACCACAGGCAAAACATTCTCTGCTTTCCAGGCATTAATTGCCGCCGAAAAACTTTGCCTATCCAGTGACGCACTTTGTAACGGTGCCGTCAAAGCAGGATTTGCTTGCACCACCGGTCGATTTAGCAACTTCTGGGCGACTGCCTGATAAAAATTGACCTCTTGCCGACAATGGGCATCTTGCAGCGACAGGTAAACCACCACATAATTACCAGGATTTTTCCCGTAACGCTGCACCCGTTGCTCGTAGGTCTGAAAAAAATGATACAGGAGCGACGATTTGCCAATCTGTCGTTCTCCCACCACATTAATACTCGTCGGCTGGGCGGCAGTCATCCGCGAAGTAATAAAATCTAGTTCCTCTCGACGCCCAACAAAAAACTTTGGGTCAATAATCATCGACCCAGGGATAAAAGGGCAAGGTGGCAGCGACGAGTTCATGAATCCGTTTTAACACGGTTTGAAACTTGTCGAGAAGAGGCACTACCCTGGACATACATCTTGCCTGTCCTACGGGATAGACAGGCAAGATATGTGGGATAATTTATTTTTTGGAGTTCCCTAAGCTAGCGGCATTCCACTGAACATAGGTTCCCCTTTCACTTTTCACCTTACAAATGCTGGTCGGTTTCGCGGTTAAAGAACCCTTGCCGAGCTATGTCAGAGGTTTCATCATAATCATAAACGTCCCTCTGAGTTACCTCTGTTCCTGAGAATGTTTCTGTACCAAACGCTACTGATGTATCTTCTACAATGGGACTTGGTTCAATAATAACGCGCTCTTTTACCTCAACGGATTCGGTATCTTGATGGTGAGAGGGCTTCCCCTGTTCTGCTTTATCGTGGACTTTATCGGCAGCACCGATAGCAGTATTTTTAGCTTTGTCGGCGGCACTTTCAATAGCAGGTTTGGCACGTTCTGCCTTATCCTGAACTTTATCGGCAGCACCGATAGCAGCACTTTTAGCTTTGTCAGCAGCACTTTCAATCGCGGGTTTAGCACGTTCTGCCGCATCTTGAACTTTATTAGCAGCGTCTTCCGCCGCACCTTTTAGTTTGTCTCCTGCATCATCAGGCGTTGCCTTACCAGCCAAACCCCCTGCTACTGCACCCGTCACAGCACCAAGAATTGCACCTCGCTTGCCAGCCACTCTACCACCAACAACTGCACCAACGGCTGCACCGGCTACGCTTGCACCGATAGTACCCTTACCTTCACTAGTTGAAGAATCTTCCGGTTGCGGTTCAATGGGTTCAAAAGTAGTTTCGTTAACTAACTGGGGCGTTGATTCGATATTTTTATCTAAAAATGGCTCGTTACTATTCATGTTGATTTCCCTCGCTTATCGATTTCTTAGGTATCTACTGGTAACTTAGCAGTTACGAGTGAGAGTTTACGCCAAGCTAAAGGAGGATATTTCCAAGTTAGGAGTCAGTCGTTAGATGTAAACCTTCCGGTTGGACAAAGCTTCAATTTATTTTGGTAAAATTTTTACACGATTGCTCTCAACCTAAAACCACCCAAAAAATAACAACGAATGTGATGATTGCTGTTTTGTATATCTTAGTTTCAGTAATCCTCTTTAATAAAAAAATAAAAAACTGAAATTTTGATCACAATTCCAGCACAACTGATAAGAATAAAAGTGCTGACTAGGGAGTGCGTTACTCAGCGTCAGAACGGCTATCACTCTAACCCTCTTGACTCAGCTCTAATAGCGTCACCTCCCAAACCAGCCGAGGTTGAACTAGCTTCAGGAGATAGGTTCGGGCTTGTTCTAATTTTTGAATAATGCCTCTGTGATGGCGATGTTGCCAGTAAGAGTGCTGTAAATAATCCGTCAGCCATACCTGGGTTGAAGGATCAAGGGTTTTATCAATTTCCTTTGCCAGTTCCAGTGCCGCGCGGGAAGAGTTGGGTAACTGGGTGAGTTTGGTAAGCAACTCCGGTGGGATGGCTTGGAGTTGTGCAAACGCTGCAATCGCTCCTCCCGGACTTCCTTGAGCGATCGCCAGCACTGACGGTTCCTGAAGAATCTCCTCATACCCCCGTTGCCGCAACACCTCTGCCATATCTCCTTGAGCCAATCGATAAAATGGAATCCGCTGACAGCGAGATACCAGCGTCGGCAGCAACGATTCTGGACTGGGAGCAATCAAAATTAACGTTGCTCGTCCTGGTTCTTCTAGTGTCTTGAGCAAACCATTCGCTGCTGCCTCTGCCATGGTTTCCGCTGCCTCGAGCACCACCACCTGACGGGATACCTCTAGGGGCGAACGACTCAAAAACTGAGCAATTTCCCGAATCTGTTCTAGGCGAATTTGAGGCGGTGTTTTGCGCTTCAGACCTTTTTCCGCTGCTTCGGCAGCAGACAAGCGAACCCCATTTTGGAGGTACGTTGGCTCCACCCACAATACATCAGGATGATTACCCTGTTGCAAACGCTTTTGGACTAAGGGTTGCTTCTCGGGCGAGATATCCTGAAAAAATAATAATTCGATAAACGCCCGTGCTGCCAACCCTCGCCCTACTCCTGGAGATCCAGCAAACAGATAGGCAGGGGCAACACGATTGGCTTTAACTGCCCCCTCTAATAATGCGATCGCTTGGCTTTGCCCGATGAGGGAAGCAAAGCTATTGATTTGTCCCTTGTCATTTATCATTTGTCCTTTGTTTTTACCAATGACTAATGTGGCAACGGATTAAACCGCTGGCGCAAAACATCTCGAATGACTAACTGTACAGCGTCTTCATCCTGACTGGCATCAATTCTAACAATCCGATCAGGATAGGAAAGGGCTAATTTTGCAAAACCTTGCTCCACTCGCTGGTGAAAAGCTAACTCCGCTTGCTCCATCCGGTCAGCCGCCCCTCGCTGTCGCGCTCGCTTCAGCCCCGTTTCGGCATTTACATCTAGCCACAGGGTCAAATCGCTTTCTAGTCCACCCGTAGCCACTTGATTGAGTTGCTCGATTAATGCCAGGTCAAGCCCCCGTCCGTAACCTTGGTAGGCAATTGTGGAATCTGTGTAGCGATCGCACAAAATAATTGCCCCCTTTGCCAGTTGAGGCTTAATAAATTCTTCAATATGCTGTGCCCGGTCAGCAGCGTACAGTAAAAGTTCGGTGCGGTTGTAAAGGGGTGAATCGGTTTCCCCTAGCAACAGTTGGCGTAGTTCTACACCCAAGGAGGTTCCCCCTGGTTCTCTCGTCACCACGACGGGCGTCTTATTGCTAAAATCTCCTGACAAGTCCAGCAAACCACTGGCTAGAAGCCAACCGTGCGATCGCTGTAATTGAGTGGTTTTGCCACTGCCTTCGACTCCTTCAAACACAATCAGCCGACCGCCCATCTCCTAAATTTCCATCTCCAAGTTTTATAGCTGGGTAATCTTTAATCCGGATGAATCGTTAAGATACTGGTAGCTGATAACAGTTGAGCACCAATTTGTTCGTTCAGCCTTCTGTCATGACCCTTAACAGAGGTTCGGTATGATAAGAAGGTCTAGCTATCTGACGTCTAGGGTTAAATATGGCTCGCTACACTTGTTCTTTCACGGTTGCAGTTTCCCTTGATCGTCTTCAGCAGTCACTGATTGAAGTTTTGCGATCCTGCAATTTCGACATTATCTACGACACTGGGGACTATTTAATGGCACGGGAGATCCCCGGTCAAGTTGCCTTTGCCAAATTGGTGACTGTAGAAGTACTCATTGACAAATCGACGGCTACAGCTCAAGAAGTACGCATGAATTTCGTTATTAAAAACGAAGAGTTGCCTCTTCAGGTTGATAACCACTGCCATCAGATGTTTGATCTCGTCCATGAGGCAGTCGCTCAAAACCGTCAATGGCAGCTCTTGGAAAGCGTTGCCGGATAACCCCGGTTTAGATTTTGAGGAGAGTCACTCCTAGTTACTCTCAATAATTTAATTCATCTGGGTCTCCCATCTCTCCCATCATATTAGGGCTAATTAGGGTTATATCAAACTCATCGGGTGGCCCAGTTGGAATAGAATCTCGCTTAAGCACGTAATACCTGGCACTGACTTGGGGTCCAAACACGATCTCATCCTCATCTTCGAGATCGTGGGATGGCAGTTTTTTGCCGTTAATCAAAATTCCGTTGGAACTCGTTTGGCCCTTTAAGTTACCATCGACAATCTGGTAGTAGTTGCTGCCGTCTTCCCGCTCACGCCTGACTAAGGTGGCATGTCGGCGAGAAACAAACTGTGAAAACAGGCGGATATCCGACTTTTCGTCTCTCCCCATGGAATAGACAGGCTCCTCCAAGGTAACTTCCTTGCGTCCCCTTTCGTCTTCAACAATTAATAAGTGATTCTGATTTGCTTTAAAAACCATCGAACATCGAAGAAATAGGAATAGAGAATAGGATTCGTTCCAAAAAAGCGCTACCTTACTCGTTTTGGTAGACTTTTCAACGGATTTTGCTAAATTCGGTAGAAAAAACCCCACAATTGCCGACCTTTAACTGGGAGTTCTTTAATAAACGATCATAAGCCCTTGTGCAGCTAATTGAATAGATTCGTTACAACTCCCTAAGCTTCAACAAATTCGCGTGAGTCCCCAAGTTCAACGAAATAACTGTGGGTCATTAACGATAGCAGAACCCCTGTTTTGTCTAGGGTTGTACCCTGTCTTTAGAATTCTCCATCTCTTATTGTGGCACATCGATTCAGCAGTCAGTCGTTGAGGAGAAGGTTTTAAGACAGCTTGGGGCTAAAATCCCCACCCTCTTCTTCCCCCACTCCCCACTCCTTACTCCCAAATTCCTTAGATAACCAGCCACGCCGCAACAGCAGCGAATTCGTCACTACTGTGACGGAACTAAACGCCATTAAGCCACCTGCGGCAGCCGGATTGAGGGCAATGCCAAATGCAGGTAAAAGCACACCCGCAGCGATGGGAATTCCGAGGACGTTGTAACCCAATGCCCAAAAGAGGTTCTGACGGATTTTGTTAAACGTGGCACGGGAGAGTTCAATTGAACTGACAACATCGAGCAAGTAAACAGCCCGATTTGGTGTACTGCTAACGCGCATCAACACAATATCTGCGGTTTCCACAGCCACATCCGTGCCGCCGTGCAGGGAAATACCTACATCAGCTTGTGCTAAGGCTGGGCTGTCATTGATCCCATCCCCAACCATTGCCACGCAACTGCCAGTCCCTTGCAACTCTGAAATGGCGGCGGCTTTGCCATCGGGACGCACTCCAGCAATAACATCAGTTGGAGCAATAGCAAGCTGTCTAGCCATTGCCGCCGCCGCCTCGGGTTGGTCGCCAGTGAGCAGCATCACCCGCAATCCCAAGGTTTTGAGGCGTTCTACCGTCACTTTAGCATCGGGTCTGGGTATATCTGTAACGGCAATCATGCCCACCAACACGCCATCAACTGCCACGTAGACAACAGACTTTCCCGCCACCGCCAGCCTTTGACACGTCGCTTTAGCCGTCTCGCTAATTGCCACGTCTTGCTGATGCAACCACTCGGCTGAACCCAGTAACAACTGCCGATTTTCAACCCGCGCCGATACTCCTAATCCCGGTTCCGTGTAAAAGTCCCGCGCCGCCAATATCGATAACTGCTGCTGCTGGGCAGCGTTGCAAATTGCCAAAGCCAGGGGATGAGACGTACCGCTTTCGGCAGTGGCAGCAAGTTGTAGGAGTTTGGAGCCAGGAAATTCTGCCCAGTCCCCCAGACAAAAGCAATCAGTAACAGTCGGTTGCCCTGTCGTCAGCGTCCCCGTTTTGTCAAAAACTACGGTATCGAGCTGATGAACTCGTTCTAAGATATCGCCGCCTTTGACAAGCAAGCCGTGTTCTGCACCCAAACTGGTGCCGACTAAAATAGCTGTGGGTGTTGCTAAACCCAAGGCACAGGGACAGGCAACCACTAAAACAGCGATCGCTAATTTCAAACTTAAGAGTAACGGCGAAGTCGGGTGAACCATCAAGTGACCCATTCCCTCAGTCATGGGTGATAAAACATCCGACCAAATTCGAGTGCCGACGAAGTACCAGAACAAGAATGTCACAGAGGCGATTGCCAGCACACCGTAGGTAAAATATCCCGCTACCGTATCTGCTAGCTGCTGAACCGGCGCTTTGCGGGTTTGGGCGTCTTCAACCAATGCTAAAATTTGCGCCAAGGTTGTTTCTGTTCCTGTGCGGGTGGCTTTAATGGCGATCGCACCCGACTGATTTAAGGTGCCTGCGGCGACTGCATCTCCTGGTTGCTTCAAGACAGGTAAAGGTTCCCCTGTTAGCATCGACTCATCCACCGACGACTGACCTGCAACCACTTCACCATCAACGGGTATTTTTTCCCCTGGCAAGACTCGCAGCCACTCCCCGACTCGCACTTGCTCAACCGGAATTTCGATACCGAGTTCTTCCGCCCCTTTCAAGGCTGATTTGCCAATCAAACGTGCCACCTTGGGTTTAAGTGCCAACAATGCCTCAAATGCCCCGGATGCCTGATGCCGCGCCCGTTGTTCTAAGGTACGACCTAATAGAATAAATCCCAGCAACATGACGGGTTCGTCAAAGAAGCATTCCCAGCCGAGTTGGGGAAAGAACAAGGCGATACAGCTTGTGGTATATGCCGTCAGGGTTCCCAACCCCACTAAGGTATTCATATTGGGGGCTTGATGACGCAAACCTCGCCAGCCATCCACTACAATTGGACGCCCTGGTATCAAAAGTGCCAGGGTTGCTAATCCCCAATGGAACCAAATAGTGCTCAATACGGGTAGTATCGGTCCGCTGAACCAGTGACCGATATGCCCCACCGTCGATAACACCACGAGGATAGCGGCTATAATCAACTGCCGAAGTTGTTCTCTGGCTTCTCGTTCATGCCGTTGGGCTGGTGTCGCCCCATTTTCGCCCCCTTGAAAACAGCGGGGCTGGGAGGGAAACCCTTTAGAGGTCAAGACCTGGGCTAATTCTGCTGAGTCTACTGTATCGGACTGGCACTCAACAACGGCAACCTCGGTAACGAGATTGACGCGGGCAGACATAACCCCTGGATGAGCCGCTAGCTGCCGTTCTACGACACTGACGCAGCCTGCACATTTCATGCCCGTCACGTCTAAGGTGATCATTTCGGTTAGTGAGGCGGGTGTCGCTTGGGAGAGATCTGAAGACACTTGCATAGAAATGTAAAAAGTCAAACGTCAACTCTATGCTATTGAGTTTTTTATAACAATTAATGCTCCTTCCAGTGCCATCTAAAGTCGATAATCGTTTCGTTAGATTGTTCTAGTTTCCAGTTACGCTGCACATCTACTTCAAAAGGTCAATTCTTTACTTTTATTTAAGACTTAAGCCAAGGACAGGTTATTGGGAACCACTACCCAAAACAAAAAGGCTTAATAGAGTACCGCTATTCCAAAGACAGTGTACGAGCATCGGAGCCAGGAGATTGCGCGATCGCGTGTAGACGACTCCCAAGACTATTCCCAATGTAGTGAGGGGGAGAATTTCTGAAAGACTCAAGTGAGCGATCGCAAACACTAAACTGCTCGTAATAATTGCTCCCCACACTGACATATACCGAGTCAAAGAGGGCAGCAAAAACCCCCGGAACATAAATTCCTCAAACAGAGGGGCAGCAATACAGGCAGTCAAGAAAAATATCGTCAGAGCTACCGCATCCTGTCCTTCCAGTACGAGAGGCAGAATCGGATTGCTACCTCCCTGCCCCTGCCATAGCTGCTGATTAATCAGCGATACCAAAATTACCAGGGGTAGGGCAACCAAATATCCTCCCAATCCCCAGAGGAACCAGTTGCTGAGGAATCTAAAGCGAAACCAATCCTCAGAAAGGGGCAAAAAGGACTGAATAGAAACGTACAGAACCGACAAGCCTCCAGCGGCTAATAACAGATAGGTTACTAAAGTATAAAATGCCTTCATCCGCACCGTAAAGCTAACGGGGTCGAGGCTTAACACGGCAAACAATTGGGGTAGAATTAAGGGAAGTAGCAACTGACCGATAAAGAAAAAGCCCAGAATCAGCACCTGCCAAACTGTTTCTGCATCCCACGGCGTATCCCATTCAACATCGCCGTTCGTTGCTAAAATAGCTTGCCTGCCTTGAAACAGTCGCTGACCTACAATAAACAGTAAAAGTACAACACCAACTAAACCCCCAATCCCTGGTATTCCGGCAACCAGCGCTAATTTGAAAATCGCTTCCTTAGCTCTCTCTTGTTCTTGTGCCTGTAGGACTGCCACTGCCTGTTGGCGTTGTTGTAATTGATAGAGTTGCAGTGAGGCGCGATAGCGGAACCAACTCTCTAGGTTACGTTGAATTTGTGACTCGGCATCCGGTAGTATACGGGGAGGATCGCTCCAAATACCCACCAGTGCTGCTGCTGTCTGGGCTGAGGGAGTTGTAGCTGGAGAAGTACTCTCAATCACCTCTTCCTTAAACAATTCATTCCACGTCTGAATGGCGGCATCAGTTTTGCCCTGTTCGGCTTGCAGAAGTCCTAGCCGCAATTTAAGTTCGTCAATGAGTTGCTCGACTTGAGATAATGATTTTTGCAACTGCTTGATCTGCTGAGTGGTAGTAGGAGCCTCTTCAATCGGAGCCAATTGCATTTGGGGTTTGGCAAGTTCTGAATCGATTGAGGTTGCCACATTCTCCGAGGAAAGTTCTTGGAGTTTGGCAATAATCTTAGACTGAGTGGTTCGAGAGGTTTGAAGTGCTTCTTCATACTGGTGTTGGGCGTTTTGAAAAGGCTGCCCACTAATCAATGCATTGCGAACCGTCGCTAAATCCTCGCCGATTGTTGAACCTTGCCACTCCGCCGCATGCAGCAGCAAATTCGTTTGGTAAAGCTCTAACCGACTTTGAATCTGAGGACGCCCCCAACTTGCAACTAAGGAAAAGCTGACTTGGAAGAGTACAGCAATCGTCAGCACGACCAATATCACCCGCTTAAGCACCTGCTCAATCCTCATGAAACCCCCAAAAACAAGTCAAACCGTCAATCTTAAACTAAACTGTTTTCCCCTGCACGCACCCTCTCGTCGTCGCTCCCTGAACTTATCCCATTGCTACCGTTACCCTAGGGTTTCCTATTGAGGGAGCAGTCCAGTTGCAAGTTAAAATGACCCTGATAGTTGGAGATGCTCAAAGGACTAACAGCCTTTGGTCAAACTGGCTACTCTCCCCATAGTTGGTAACGGAGGACTAAAAGATTGACTACTCGCGTCATTATCATACGTCACGGTCAGAGCACCTATAACTCTCAGCAACTCATTCAAGGGCGCTGTGATGAGTCAGTCTTGACAGAAAAAGGTGCTGCTGATGCCGAAAAAGTGGGTGCAGGGCTCAGAAATCTCCACGTTGATGCCGTCTACAGTTCTCCCCTGCAACGGGCAAAGCAAACGGCACAGGTGATTTTACCCTATTTACCTGGCTCTCCAACATTGCAGACGGCAGAGAACTTGATGGAAATCGATTTGCCGCTTTGGGAAAAGTTGAGCAAATCAGTAGTGCAAGAAAAATTTTCAGAAGAGTACCGCTGCTGGAAAGAACGCCCCCACGAATTTTACATGAGTGTCCCTACTCCTGAGGGAAGGCGGGATCACTTTCCCGTTCTGGCGCTTTACAAACAAGCGCAGCACTTTTGGCAAGAGATGCTCCCCCGTCACCAAGGCGGCACGATTTTAATCGTGGCTCACAACGGTATCAATCGCTGCTTAATCACCAGCGCCCTCGGCATTGCGCCAGCCCGTTACCATTCCATCCTGCAATCAAACTGTTGCGTCAACGTCCTGAATTTTGCTGGGGGTTTGGACGAACTCGTACAATTAGAATCACTCAATCAGACTGCCCACTTAGGACAGCCCCTACCCACACTACGCCCCGGTAGTCAAGGACTACGCCTGTTACTAGTGCGCCACGGCGAAACTGAATGGAACCGCGTTTCTCGCTTCCAGGGCGGTATTGATGTGCCACTTAATAATAATGGTCGTCAACAAGCACAAAAGGTCGCTACGTTTCTTCAGGATGTACCCCTTGATTTTGCCGTTACCAGTCCGATGCTGCGTCCCAAGGAAACGGCTGAAATGATTCTACAGCATCACCTAACGATTCAGTTGGAACTGCAAGCCCAGTTGCGAGAAATTGATCACGGGCTTTGGGAAGGAAAACTTGAGTCAGAAATTCAACAGGAATACGGAGATTTGCTGCATCAGTGGAAAGTTTCCCCTGCTACGGTACAGATGCCAGATGGGGAAAACCTGCAACAGGTGTGGGACAGAGCAACCACGGCTTGGAATGCTCTGGTTAAAGAAAAAGCAGCGTCTGTCGGGGAACTCAAAACGGGTCTTATTGTTGCCCATGATGCTATTAATAAAGTAATTCTTTGTCACGTTCTGGGTTTGAGTCCGGAGTCATTCTGGAGTATCAAACAGGGTAATGGGGGTGTGAGTGTGATTGACTATCCCCAAGGATTAGAAAAACCGCCAGTCTTGCAGGCAATGAATATTACCACGCACCTATCGGGAAGCGTTTTAGATCAGACAGCAGCGGGGGCGTTGTGATTAAGCGGGGAGCTGGGG
>NZ_JADEWY010000224.1 GCF_015207375.1 Coleofasciculus sp. LEGE 07092
TTACTCCCCCGCTCCCCAGCCTTTCAAAGCGCCCCTGTAACAGAGCATAACCAGCGAGTGCCGAACCAATGGCAAGTCCAACCGGTCGAAGGAGTGGCGTTGTACCGAAAGACATCCCAGCAACGAGTACCATCAGCGCACTGCCAATTGCCCAGTGGATGTGAGCTGTAATCTCAATTTCGGTGATACTGAAGTTTAGTAACGTGGTGCTACGCTTCTGCCAAAACCAGGCTAAGGAGCGGTATAAAATTGCGATCGCAGCAGCGACTCCTGCCCAAATGGTGAAACCATCAGCAGGATTTCCCCCCGGTGCTTGCAGCATCTGGTAAATCACCAGTTCGTACCAGGCGATGGAAATCCCTACAATGGAGAGATAACTGATACCCTTCCATTCAAGACGACGACGCCCTATCCCAATTCCCGTTAATGCCGCACCCAAGGTTAGCAATCCGGTATAGGAGGTAAAGTAATTCCAACGCAAGCCGATGCCGAGTAAAACGTAGAGTAAGGGTAAGATTTCCAGACTAGTTGAGATACGGGATAAAGTGGCAGCGGATTTTGTAACGGATGTAACGGATGGATTAGGGGAATGGGAAGAGTGTCGGGTTAACCACCAATCGGTTAAGACAAGGGTGAGGAGTGCCAGGATAATGTTGGCTGTTGCTAAGGTGAGTGGAGAACCGTTAGCTAGGAGAATGCCTTCTGCAATACTTAGTTCAATTGTCCAAGCAATAGCATAAACTCTAAGATTGGAGAGTAGCTGCCAAGAACGGTAGAGAAGTGCCAAGCCAATCAAAATAGAAGCGATTAGGTACTGCCAACCCGACGTGAAAAGTTCCTGATAACTCCCCCAGCCGTGGAGGGTTAGTAGTAACAGTTCAACCCCCCAGAGTCCGACTGCCCAATCATCAGACGCTTGGGCGTACAATGCAGCTAGAGTGCCAGGACGTTGACGGAGTAAACTTCGCAATAACCATAATCCGAAAATTGCGATCGCACCTGCTAAAAACCAATCTCCTACAGATAATGGCGGTAATCCAGGAATACCGTCCCAAAGGGTTGCGGCAATGAAGCTAAGGGCGAAGCCAATTGTAATAGCTGCGGCTGCCCCTTGGCGCAAATAGCGGGTATTAATTAACATCAACCCCGTAGCCAACCCTAAACTGACTAATCTCACTCCTGGTAGTGGCAGCGTCAGGAATTGTGCCATCGCCAAAGCCGCAACACTCCACCAGGATGCATGGATGCGTCGCGGTGGGGCGGTGCGAGTGGCAACTCCGGTTAAGGTTAAGGGGGTGAGTAGCCATAAGAGTTGCCACTGCTCAAGGGTAGACGTTTCACCTAAAATGAAGGGGAGATTGTTATTCCAAAGTAGGGTGTAATTGAGTCCTGCTAGGACAAAACCTATATGCCAGCAACTTTGATACCAAACGGGGAATAGGTAATAGGGAATGGGGAGTAGGGAATGGGGATGTTCAGAGTTAGTGGTAGGATTTCTTGGGACTAAACTTTCCGATTGCAGAGTACTGAGACTCCATTCTCCTACCATGAGAGTGAGTAATACCGTTGCCCAAGCTTGCGCGTTGAGGGTAGGGAACCACCAATTAACTGCGGAGACTACAGTTAGTAAACCTGTGATATTGGTGAGATAGACTAATGCCCCTTGGCGCAAATAGCGGGTATTGATTAACATCAGCCCTGTCGCCAACCCCAAGCTGACGAATCTTAGCCCTGGTGATGGCAGCGTCAGAAATTGTGCCATCGCCAAAGCCGCAACACTCCACCAGGATGCATGGATGCGTCGCGGTGGGGCGGTGCGAGTGGCAACTCCGGTTAAGGTTAAGGGGGTGAGTAGCCATACGAGTTGCCACTGCTCAAGGGGAGGGGTTTCGCCCAAAACGAAGGGGAGATTGTTATTCCACAGTAGGATATAACTAAGTCCTGCGAGGACAAAGCCTATATGCCAGCAACTTTGATACCAAATGGGGAATAGGGATTGTTCGTTGTGGGTGGTAGAGTTTCCTGGAACTAAACTTTCCGATTGCAGAGTACTGAGACTCCATTCTCCTACCATGAGAGCGAGTAATACCGTTGCCCAAGCTTGCGCGTTGAGGGTAGGGAACCACCAATTAACTGCGGAAACTACAGTTAGTAAACCTGTGATATTGGTGAGATAGACTAATGCCCCTTGGCGTAAATAGCGGGTATTGATTAACATCAGCCCCGTCGCCAACCCCAAGCTGACGCATCTTAGCCCTGGTGATGACAGCGTCAGCAATTGTGCCATCGCCAAAGCCGCAACACTCCACCAGGATGCATGGATGCGTCGCGGTGGGGCGGTACGAGTGGCAACTCCGGTTAGGGTTAAGGGGGTGAGTAACCATAAGAGTTGCCATTGCCCAAGGGGAGGGGTTTCGTCCAAAACGAAGGGGAGATTATTATTCCACACTAGGATATAACTGAGTCCGGCTAGGACAAAACCTATATGCCAGCAACTTTGATACCAAGTGAGGAATAGGGATTGTTCGTTGTGGGTGTTAGAGTTTCTGGCAGCTAAACTTTCCGATTGCAGAGTACTGAGGCTCCATTCTCCTACCATGAGAACCAGTAGTATTGCTGCCCAAGCTTGCGCGTTTAGGGTAGGGAACCACCAATTAACTGCGGAGACTACAGTTAGTAAACCTGTGATATGGGTTAGGTAGACTAAAGGAATTCTAACGGGAAGGCGACGGTGAGTAACGATCGCTAGAGTCAGAGTTGATACCAACAGATTAAGCGATCGCACCGTAGGATTGAGCATCCCGATTAGAGTTAATAGTACACCCAGTCCGAGCGTCAACCATTCCCCAAAATGGGCTAACTGTAAAAATGCTGTACGGGATGGTTGTAGAGACGTTGCATGGAACCTCTCTACGGGTTGACGGTATAACCAGTCTATGATATAGACCCATACAATTACATAGGGAAAGAGTGCCAAACTCAGTAACGCTTCCGGGGGTGAACCGAGGAGTTGGGTTAGAATAGCGATCGCAGTTTGCTGTAATTCTGAGGGAACTAATCGCCACAGCAAAAACAGCATTTGCAAACCAATAACAAAAATCGCCGCCAAATCCCAACGCCGCCCAGAATAGTATAAGCGTTGGGCAAAAAAGGATATTGCAAGTCCGCTAACCGCAACAGCTTGCCAGGGAAAGGGTTCTCCGACTGCAACCCACCAGCCAATGAATAATAACCCTGCACCAATGGCATCCCAAAGTTGGGAACCGGAGGAAAATACTGACTCCGGTGGGGTTTCGGGTGGTTTTCCCAGTCGTGCTAATAGCCAACCACAAATAGCAATGGCTAATCCTAATTGTTCGATAGGTAATCCAACAACAAAAATTCCCCGTGCTAACAGGACAATGAGGGCGTAAATAACAACAGAACTGCCAGTCGGTGCGTTAGGAAAGATATTCCTTGCCAGTGCCGTTAAGGATTCATTGGCAGGTGGTGAGGTATTCGGTTGCAATCGGCGGCGTTTAGGGAGAAAAATAGCCGTTCCCACCACGCCTAAATATACGGCGATGAGGGCAAATCCCGACCACTGCCAACCCCAATGCAAGTAACTCAGCCATAAAATTAGGGAAGCGCGAGAGGTGAGGCGTGCGGAGTCTTCCCGGATGGTTTGATTAAGAATAATAATGACAGTGAGGGTAAAAGCCGCCACGCCTACAACAATCCATTCCCAAGGATGACTCCATAAACCAAAGCCATCCATTGCCCAAAAGTTAACAGGCACCAGCAACAGGGAAACGAGTTGCAAGGTTTGAGCTGTTAACCGCAGATTCGGTTGCTTAGATGCCCAAATACCGACTCCCCAGAAAATGACGGTGTATCCCCACAACACACCGTACTGTCCGGCAGGCGGAAAGTTAGGCCATTGGGTAGCAGCCAATACACCAGACGAGACAACAACCAGGAAGACACCCAGGAACATCAGCCACCGGACACTCAGTTCATCCTGAAACGACTGCCACATCCGAGAGGGAAGTGAGGGAGTAGGGGTTACAACTGGTGTCTGAACGTCCCGGCGGGGTTGAGCTTCAGGTTGAACTTCAGACCAAAGGCTGGCAGCCCGTGGTTGTTCAATAGTTGGTTGAACTTCGGGTTGGACTTCGGGTTGAACTTCAGGAAGGGGTGGAGTTGGGACAACCTCTGGTGGCAGCCAGCGACAGGATAAAGACCTTTTACACAACTGCTTCACTTGGGCATCACTAAGTAAACCCAAACGCAACCAGCTATCTAACCCTGTAAGCAATTGGGGGTTGGATGCACTGACGGTGAGTTCTAGTCTCAGAGGACGGTTGGGTTGAGAAGACATGACATTTGGCGGAATTCTTGCACCAGAGGGATTATTGCTGAGTTGCAGTCCGACTTATCTCTGTCGTATTGGCTGCTTATGCAAGAAGTATACTGTTTTGAGTCGAACTGGGATTAACAGTCATAGTCCGAATCTTGAACTGTCACGAGGCAAGCCGTGACGAATCCTTTAAAACATCGAACTGGGATTAACAGTCATAGTCCAAATCTTGAACTGTCACAAGGCAAGAGGTTAGGGGCTAGAGCTGTTGAAAGATTGTTTTTGATACATTGAAATGCTGAACTGATGCCGATCGGAAATTTCCTGTATTATTCGAGGTAATATCATCTATACAAATCCCAATCGAATGCGATCGCTACTCTAGTTAATCTCGAAGAACGCGCAGCTATTCTTTTAGCCCAAGAACTTAAGGCAGATTTAATCCTGCTAGACGATTAGATCACCTTTCTGTACCGTCTCAACTCAAAAGCGAAACAAGCTAACGACCTTGTGCTGCATTTGCAGTACAAACGGCTTTAAGTGGAGTGGTTAGCATTGCAACGATAGCAAAAAAAGCAAGCACACTTGACAAACAGGTAAAAGCGTATCATGCTAGTTTGTTTAGAATTTAGATGCTTTAAACCCACATTCCGCACTTCAATATGTAGTATAACTGAAGTATGAGGGGCGATCGCTAAACGATCCAAATAATCAAGTAAAAGTACTCAGTTGACTAAGAGTTCGCGTCAGATTGACGCGAACTCGTTCT
>NZ_JADEWY010000225.1 GCF_015207375.1 Coleofasciculus sp. LEGE 07092
CACTCCCCACTCCCCAGCTCCCCCACCTACACAAATTCCTGCATCCTAAGGAACTTCTACCCCATAAAATAGTTCAAAACAAACTAGCAGTCTGTTAATTCTAGTCCCTTATTTTTTGCTTGTCTGCAATTATCATGATGCCGTTTTCCTATTCCCAACCTCATTTAAAAAACTTATCTCGCTCCCTAGCTGTTGTAATACTAGCCACAGCAAGTTGTCTTTCTGGAGTAATTCCCGAACTCTCTGACAACTCTCTTACCCTAGTTTTCAGTAATTCAGCCTACGCTCAATCAAGCGTTAGTGATCCTGAGATTACCAGCTACGCTCAAGCGATTTTAGCCATGGAACCGCTTCGTCAAGAAACTTACAACGAAATTAAGAAAATTATTGGTTACGTTCCAGAAATTCAGTGCCATCTTCCCGACAGCATCAACAAACTTCCTAACGAGGCGCGGAAGATTGCTGAAAATTACTGTAGGCAGTCTTTATCATTAGTCGCTAATTATTTAAATCCTCCCAGATTCAACGAAATTACACGTCTGGCAGACAAAAATGAAGATTTGCGGCGACGAATCCAGCGGAGATTACTTGAGCTTCAAGGATAAAGACTAGCAGAAAGTATGGTAGAATCGGGCGCAGGTATCGGAAAATTCTCGGACGTGGTTTGAGAAGTCCGTAACTGTAGCCGTTAGCCTTAGCGGTGATTGCTATGCAAACCTTACTCAAACTCAATGCTGGCGCGATCGCGAATGAGCAAGACTATCTCTACCCTTTGCTGCCTTGCTGGACTCACAATCATTTTATCTGGATGCAATTCTGCTCCCGACTCAGACTCAAGCGCTTCGATTCCCATCGTACCAGCAGAGTCAGTAACTCCTGAAGAAGTTCAAAACTATGCTAGGGCAGTTATGGCGATTGAGGGAAACCGTCAAGAAGCCTATACCGAAATTCAGCAAATGCTCGACCAAGAGCCAGTTCCTGACGTTACTTGCACTGCATCAGATACGGTTACTGCCCTGCCAAGCAGCGTTCGAGATATCGCCGTTAACTACTGCCAAAACGCCAAAAAAATTGGTGAGAGTCACGGCTTAACCATGGTTCAATTTAATACAATTACCGCCAGCGCACAAGCTGACCCGGATTTGCAACGGCGAATTCAAAATGAAATGATTCGTTTGCAACGGTAGTTAAAGAAATTCAAAATGCTACGAGCCAATGCCGACGTTGACGCAACGCCTACCCGCTAATTTAGATGCCCCAGTCAGCTTTACCCTCTCACTCACTGCCGAAGAACGCACCCGAACTCGCCATCGCTTTGAAACCCCTGATAATCAAGGCTTATACCTACGCTTACCTAGAGGCACTGTTCTGAATGACGGCGATTTACTGCAATCAGATACAGGTAAGGTTATCGTGCGAATTGCCGCTAAACCAGAACCCGTGCTGACAGTTACTGCCCACAGCCCCCTAGATTTGCTGCGAGCATCCTACCATTTAGGAAACCGTCACGTTCCTTTAGAGATTGCTCCGGGTTATTTGCGTTTATCCCCCGAGTCCGTTCTACAGGCAATGCTGGAACAGTTGGGATTGAAAGTCAAGTCAGAAATTGCCCCCTTTCAACCAGAAACAGGAGCTTACGCACATTATCACAAATGACAAATGACCATTTAGCACTCTTAAGTCTCCTACAACTAGCCAGCCCAGTGCTGCCGGTGGGTGCCTACAGCTATTCTGAAGGACTGGAAACGCTAGTGGATCGGGGTATAATTGGCGATCGGAACAGCTTAGAACATTGGATTGAGCAAGAACTGTCTTATGGTGCCATTCGGTTGGAAGCGGCAGTGATGGTACGAGCCTATCACAGTGTTGCCAGCAACGACCATAAGGCGCTGAATTACTGGAATGCTTGGGTGAGTGCAGCGAGGGAAACATCTGAATTGCGATCGCAAAGTTGGCAAATGGGAAATTCTTTAATGCGGTTGTTACTAGATTTGCAGCCTCAACTCAAACCTGTAGCTTCTGCTGTAGGTACGCCTTGCAATTACGCGATCGCATTTGGTATGGCTGCTGCTCATTGGCACATTGAGATTGCCCCAGCAGTATTAGGTTACTTACATAGCTGGGCATCCAATTTTATCGGTGCTGGTGTTAAATTGATTCCCTTGGGTCAAACTGCCGGTCAACAATTACTGCTCGAACTTGCCCCCAAGATTTCTCATACTTCCCAAGAAATTTTAGCTTTAGAAGATGAGAGTTTGAGTAGTTGTACCTGGGGATTAGCACTGGCAAGTATGGCACACGAAACTCAGTATACACGATTATTTCGGAGTTAGCCTCTGCCACTCGTAGAACAGGCGTCTGTTCCCTGAAGTAAGCTCTGCTTAATCTATAGCGTTTCCTCGTCTGGTGAGGTACGTCCTAATGAAGGCAGGGAGTAGGCTTTTGCCGTGAGCGTCAGCGTTCGACACTTCGAGAAGCCTCAGTGAACACTGAGCGTCTCCGCCTAAGATCTGTCGAAGGGTCACGCCGAAGTCCGAACGGGAGTGGGGAGTAGGGAATGGAACTATACCTCATGTAAATGAGAACCGCTATATATCCTGATACCCTTCTAAAGCCGTTAACAAAACAGTCCCTAGTGGATGGTCAATCAGTTTTTTTAAAGTATCAATATTTACATCTCGCAACTCTTTAGCTACCCAACTCTTCAGCCTTGAATTATTTTCAATTCGTTTGATAACTTCCATAACCACTATCTGCTTTTCTAAGGGAGTATTAGTGGGATAATGCTGCTCAATCTGTTGAATTAATTTCAGAATCTTTGTGGCTATTTCTATGAGGTTATGCTTTTGTTCCGGCGTATAGTTGGCAGGGATAGAGAGTTGAGCAGTATCCCTGGGATTGCCAATCGCGGAACTACCCATTGAATCATCCGACGGGTTATCCTGACACTCTTCGGCAACGGAGTCAACTTCAATCCACGTTCTCGCCTCAACATTGATAGTTCTGCCAGCAATTCGCTTGACAATTTCTGTTAAATCTGAACTCTGTTGGCGATAAGTAGCAACCTGTTCATACTTGACTTGGAGCTGATATCGATAGTCCTTGTCGATACCTTTGAGTTCACCGTCATACTCTTCCTTAAAGTAAAGTTCGGCGTCTGTTTTACTAACATCCGGGGGGATTTTTAGCCGGATAAGAAGAGATCCATCGTTCTGATTTTCAATGGCTTGAATAGATAGGGGATTGTTACCCAGTTGAGTCGATAGCTTTTGAAAAGCGATAAAAAATGCCTGCCAATCAATACCGTTACGAAAAATGAGGTTGACCGTTTCTAAGGGTTTTTGAAAAAGTCGAGTGAATTCTCCGAGTGCAAACTTTCCCTGGCTGGGACAGCGGTCTTTTCCATTTGCTTGCAAATAAATATAATCGCAAATAACCTCACTCATATCGGTTCTACTATTAGTCTGCCAATCTTCCAAACAAACTCCTGTGAATGTTGCCTTGTTAAAGTTGGCTTTCAGTGCTTTCGTTCTTTGCAAATTGGCACCACTGAGGTTAGCTTGGCTAAAGTTTGCTTCCCTAAGATTGGCACCCTTGAGGTTGGCACCAACCAAATGTGCGCCGCTGAGGTTGGCATCTTTAAGATTGGCACCACTCAGGTTGGTTCCACTCAGTTTTGCCCCAATCAGTTTCGCCCCAACTAAATCTGCCCCACTCAAATTTGCCTTACTCAAATCTGCCCCACTCAGATAAGTATTGCTGAGGTTGGTAGCAATGAGGTTAGCACTAATGAGATCTGCATTTCTAAGGTCTGCATTCTTTAGGTTTGCCCCAATCAAATCGGCTTGGCTCAGATATGCCTCGCTCAAGTACGCCTCACTCAAGTTTGCCCCAATCAAATCGGCTTTACTCAGGTCTGCCCGACTCAGGTTGGCTCGACTGAGGTCTACACCACTGAGTTTCGCCCCCCGGATAATTATCCCCTTACCGGTGGCAAAGCTGAGATTGGGTCTGATATCGGGGTGGTTCGCCTTCCATGCATTCCAAGCCTCTACTCCTTGCCTGAGCAAAGCGAGATGTTCCTCATTCGTCATCTAGCGCCAGCCTATCAGCTAGATTGTTTACAACTTGCAGCCTAACTCGAAAATCTGTGGGTGAGTTAGGGGAAACCGAGGAGAAAAGTAAACGTTGAATCAGTATGTCATGGGCGATCGCTTTTCAGTGTACTGCTGGCATTGCTATCTAGTCTGTACCACAACCATGCCATGTCGCGATACCTTACAGTATGGGGATTCCCAGACCCTTTTCAGTAATCTGAGAAAATATGTGTAGAGATGTAACCCGAAAGTGACCGTTGTGACTGAAAAACCCATTCTTCTTTGGTATCGGGATGATTTGCGCCTCCATGATCACGAGCCACTGTACCATGCACTGAAAGTCAAGGCTCGGGTGATTCCCTTCTACTGCTTCGACAACCGACAATTTGGCACCACGTCCTTTGGCTTCCCAAAAACTGGTGCCTTCCGCACCCAATTCTTACTTGAAAGTGTAACTGATTTACGCAGCTCGTTGCGATCGCTCGGCAGCGATTTAGTGGTACGTCGGGGTTTCCCAGAGGAAATTATCCCCACTTTGGCAAAAGAACTGCATATTTCCGAGGTTTACTACCATCAAGAAGTCACCTCAGAAGAACGTGCCGTAGAAACCGCCCTCAAAAACGCCCTTGCTCAGATTGGAGTAACCGTCAAAGAATTTTGGGGCAGCACCCTCTACCATCCCGACGATTTACCCTTCTCCATCCCGCAAATCCCAGAACTATTTACCAA
>NZ_JADEWY010000226.1 GCF_015207375.1 Coleofasciculus sp. LEGE 07092
GGGGAGCAGAGGTGCAGGGGTGCTAGGGAGAAGAGTAACACCTCAAAAATCTCCTTGTCCCCTTGCCCTCCCATTCCCCCATCCCCTTTCCAAAAGGGTGCGACAGCTCAACAAGGGTTTGTCAAATTTTTACAACTTAAACTAGTTGTTTTTGTCGCTGCCGCGACTACTGTGGAAGTTGACGTTACTAGAACTGGATCATGCGAGATTTTCAAACCATCCAGAGCGAAACCTACGACTTAATCATCATTGGTGGTGGCATTAATGGTGCTGGCGTCGCCAGAGATGCGGCTCTGCGGGGTCTCAAAACTATCTTGCTGGAAAAGGGCGACTTCTGCGGTGGCACGACCAGTTGGTCAACACGATTAGTCCATGGGGGTTTGCGTTACTTAGAATATTTTGAATTTGCCTTGGTGCGGGAATCGTTGCGGGAACGAGAAATTCTCCTGCGTACAGCCCCCCACTTGGTCAAACCCCTGTTGCTGACTATTCCCATTTATAGCGATCGCTCTCGTCCCTATTGGAAAATCCAGGCAGGGATGTTCCTCTATGACATTTTTAGTTTTGACAAAACCCTGCCTCCTCACCGGATGCTGCCGAAGCAAAAATTTAAGCAGCTATTTCGCCATATCGACCCCGATGGCTTAACGGGTGGGGCGCAATACTATGATGGTCAGGTCGCCTATGCCGAGCGTTTGGCTTTAGAGAATATCCTCTCAGCCCAAGACGCAGGGGCAACGGTACTCAACTATGTAGAAGCGACTCAATTGCAGCGCCAGGGAAATCGAATTACAGCGATCGCTTGCAAAGATTGCTTGACGGGTGAGGAATTTACGCTACGAGGTAGCGATCGCTCCGTGGTTGTGAATACTTCTGGACCTTGGGTTGATCAAATCTTAGAGTCAGGAGTTGAAAGCGGCTCATCAGCTCCCATTGGTAAAGAGCAAAAAATTGGTGCTACAAAAGGCAGTCACATTATCGTCGATCCCTTCCCAGGCGCACCGGAAACGGCTTTGTATGTGGAAGCTAAGACAGACGGTCGTCCCTTCTTTATCGTACCTTGGTTGGGACAATACCTGATTGGCACAACTGACCTACGATACGATGGCGACCTCGACAGGATTAAAGCGGACAACGACGAAATTGATTATTTACTAACCGAAACCAATCGGATTATTCCCACCGCTCAGTTGTCCCGTCAAGATGTCAAGTTTACTTACTCTGGTGTTCGTCCCCTGCCCAATGAAGAAGGCAAAGCTCCAGGCAGTGTGACTCGCAGCCACATCCTCCATGACCACACCTCCGAGGGAGCAGAGAATTTAATTTCCCTGATTGGCGGCAAAATTACAACCTATCGCCAAGTCGGAGAAGAAATGGTGGAGAAGGTTTACCGAAAACTGGGAGGTTCAGCACCGCCTTGTTCGACTGACAACAAACCCTTACCGGGAGCAATTTTGCCCAGTGATTCCCGTCTTGAAAAAGCACTCCAAGACTATCGCACCTCCTTACCCTTGGCAGTGGTTCATCACCTGTTTTCAGTCTACGGTGCCAGGGCGCTGGAGATTTTAGCCTTAACGGATGAGGAGCCAGAATTGGCAGAAGAAATCCTACCGGGATTGCCGGATATTAAGGCTCAGATTATCTATGCTGTCCGGTCAGAGTTTGCCCAGACGTTGGTTGATATTCTTCGCCGCCGCACGTTCTTAGCGATGTATGCCAATTATGGCTTAGACTTGCTGCCTGTGCTGACTCAAACTCTGTCTCGGTACTGCGGTTGGACTTCACAAGAGTGCGATCGCCAAGTCGAAAATTATCGGGCTTACATGGAAGCCAATTGCATTCCCGATTATGTGATTGCCAAACGCAAGGAAGCTGAGAAAGTTACCCGATAAAATCTCAATTAAAGGATGAAGGATGAAAAATGAAAAACAAGCTATTATTTTCAACAGGTGAAAGCTTGTTCTCAAATAAACCGACACTTCATCCTTCATCCTTTCCACTTCATCAGTTTTTCAAATTTTTGAGTTCAAATAAAAGCCATGGTGAGTGACCTCACGAATTCTGAATCTACCTCAACCCAAACCAATGTCAACCAAACCATTAAATCGTTTAAAAAGGGACAAGCTGAACAAGCAACCCTAGCAATTCTAGGGACTGGGGCTTGGGGTGTGGGTTTGGCAACCTTAGCACAGCACAATGACCATGAAATACGTTTGTGGTCTCGTCGCAGTGACCAGAGTTTAGAGGAAGTTTTAGCGGGTGTCGATATGATCATATCCGCCATTCCGATGAAGGGGGTTGCCAGCACTGCTGCTAAAATTCAAAAAATCGGTTTGCCTGCCCACGTTGCAATTGTTACCGCGACGAAGGGGTTAGATCCAACCACCACCCGCACCCCGTCCCAAATTTGGGAAGCAGACTTTCCCAATCATCCGATCGTTGTGCTTTCAGGTCCCAATCTCTCGAAAGAAATTGAGCAAAAATTACCAGCAGCAACGGTAGTTTCTAGTAAAAATATGGCAGCAGCCGAAGCAGTACAAACTGTTTTTTCATCTAATCTCTTCCGTGTCTATACCAGTCCCGATCCCATTGGCACCGAACTGGGGGGGACGTTGAAAAACGTAATTGCGATCGCTGTTGGTGTCTGTGATGGTTTACAACTGGGTACGAATGCCAAATCTGCTTTAATTACCCGTGCTTTGACAGAAATGATTCGCATTGGCACTCACTTGGGAGGACAAGCGGAAACCTTCTTTGGATTGTCGGGCTTGGGTGATATGTTAGCCACTTGCAGCAGTATGCTCAGTCGTAACTATCGAGTCGGTTACGGTTTGGCACAGGGGAAAACCTTGGAGCAAGTTTTGGAAGAATTGCAAAGTACGGCTGAAGGGGTGAACACAGCTAATGTGCTGATTGAGATTGCCAATCGAGAGGAAATTCCTGTACCCATTTCTCGACAAGTTTATCGCCTACTTAATAATAAAATTACTCCGCAGCAGGCAGTTGAAGCGCTAATGGAACGGGATTTAAAGCCCGAATTTTGCGACCTGTTCTAGGGGGGGAAATTCTGAGAGGCTTATCTGTTCGAGCAGAAAGTTTGACAGCCTGTCTTTTGACAGATGCTTGCTGTTTTGCCAAAATCAAGAGCCGAACATTATAAGCCTTTTTCCAATGTCTAAGCCCCCTTTTCGTAATCACAAACCAGAATTCTTATCAATAGGAATTGCTCCACTGGGAATTATCTCTATCGGTGTAGTGCCGATGGGGATAGTTTCTATTGGGGTTGTGCCGATGGGAGTGTTGTCTCTTGGTTCTGTAGCGATGGGAATCATCTCTGCTGGGCTAGTTTCTATGGGGACGATAGCCGTTGGTTTTCAGACGATGGGGCTGGTTAGTATTGGTTCGATGGGCATGGGAAATATACGCATTCCCATCGGGGCTGAAGACTCTCAATTTCAGCCAAAAAATCATTCTCTTCCCATGCAGGACATGAACCCCAGTGATTCTCATCAGCACCATTGAAATGAGTGGGTTGCAGGAGACAGGAGACAAGGAGATGAAGAGGACACGGAGACGCGGAGACAAGGGGATTTTTAAGGGCTTACATCAAATCCGGTTGAATGAACACATTTGTAGAGACGTTATATATTTTTAGATCTGCCAAGCATTTCTCGTCAAGCAGGGCAAGCACAAATGCAAAACTCAGAGAAAATTACAGATGCTCAAGGAGCACCGACTACTAGGGCTCCTATTGGAACTAGAAGAGGATTAGAGGAACTGAGAGCAGTATTAGAAGCTTCTGAGCCTACTAACGCTCCTTCTATTAGAAGAGTAGCTATTTCTGTCCCTCAAAATTTGCCGGACTCAATTCGCCTAAGGATTCGCCTAAGGGAAGCAGGAACAACGGCAATTCGAGAATTTCATTTGATAGCTGACAGAAACTCGGTTGCTCCCGATAGCACGACGGGTATGATACCAGACTTGGAGAGTGAACAAGGAGTAAGAGCATTACTGCCTAATGGAGGAACAATAAGGTTGAAGATCAGGCGAGTCAATGAAAATAACAGCATGAGATCTGTTGGAGAGCTGCGTATTCGCTATCACAACATTTCTGGATATGAACAGGTCAATCAAATTGAATTTGTTGTTCAGTAATTTCCTTCTTGCGTAAAACTCCCTATCTTCCTTAAAAAATGGATATTAAGTTCTTTGTTCGCGCTGCATTCTCTTTTCTACAGGGTTTTTGTTTATCGTACAGTGTGGCTAATTAGGGCTTGCTGCACAAACTGGAAACCCTCATACATTAAGGGTTAGAGGACGATTAAAAGTGAATAAAGTGCAAGGTTTTTGCACCTAGATGCTGAAAATCCTAGCCTTTTTGGAGGATGCTATTGCATAATCTATCTGAGATAGGGGGGTGAAACTGTTGCCTGTTCCCTGTTAAGCAGTTCCCTACCCTCACCAAGGCACTTATTCAGCAAGCCCTAATTAAACCGGATTTGATATTAACCATCTCCCCACTCCCTACTCCCTTTTTACTGATGAAAGGGTACAACTATCAGTGGAAACAATGATAATAACAGCCACATCAACGAGTACCAATTAGGGGGTTGTGGTAAGTGAGTTTCAGCTAAGAGTGCCTCTATTCGTTCCTCTAGGCGATTTTTAGGTGCAGCACAACTAAAAGCGGCACAGAAACTTTCAGAATGCATCAGCGGCGCACTCACCACCATGAGCAAGGATTCTGCTAACAGTAAAAAATCGACTTGTTCTGCTGCCCATTGATCGGCTCGGATTTCTCGCAATAATAATAGTT
>NZ_JADEWY010000227.1 GCF_015207375.1 Coleofasciculus sp. LEGE 07092
TCCTGGCTCTCCCGCTCCCCTGCTCCCCTGCTCGACTTAATCTTGCTGATGCCACTCGTCAACATCTGCGGTTTCTCTCAGAGGGTTGACAACCCGTGCGATCGCGTCTTGAATAAAGACTTTAATAAACTCATTCCTGCTGTTTAACTGAAATTGTTGCTGCACGACTTCAGTCATGCCACCATCTCCCCAGTCTTGATCATGCTGGAAGTACTCAATAAAACTTTTTCCGGCAATTCTCGTCAGATAAGCAGCGGTGACACCTTGAATAGCTTTACCTACCAGGTAGGTAGCTACCTGAAATTGCAGGGCAGTAGAAATGAGGCGAATTGCCCCTGAAACAATTCCCAAACTGGCTAAGGTTTTGCCAAGGGAGAGGGCTAGTTCCTTACCCCGTTCTAAATTCAGTTCACACCCGTAAACGTTGCCAATTTCTACAACCATTTGGGCGTTGACAGCAGCGGTTGCCAGCAAGTCTACGACGGGTAAGGGAGTCACGGCAACCACGCCTGCCCCAATCCACTGAAAGCGTTCTACTACCTTCTCAGCTTGCTGCCTGCGTTGAGTGTCTATGAGGCTGCGGGCTTCTTCTCCTAAGCGCTGAGATTGCAGCAGGATATTGTCTGCAACCAACTCTTCTCCCTCAGCTCTCAAAACAGCAGCCAAGTGACGGATTAAGGGCATGACATCGGGTTCCGGCTTGACAAATTCACCCGTTGCCAGTCTTGCGGGTTGGGGATTGGCAGTAACGGCTACCACATCCGAGGCGGCAATAAATCCTTGCACTCGCTGTCGTAATCGTGCCAGAATTGTTTCCTTATCCGTTTCGGTGTAGAGGTCGGTTTTGTTGAGTACCAAGAGCGATCGCTTACCAATCTCTGCTAATCGACGCAATGGCTCGTATTCCGATTGTCTGAGGTCATTATCTACGACAAACACTAACAAATCAGCTTCTGTGGCGAGCTGTCGTGCCAGTTGTTCCCGTTCAGTTCCGGCAACACCCACTTCTAAAATTCCCGGTGTATCTGTAACTAGAAGTTGACGGTTGAGCCCCTTCAAATTCAAACTGTAGGTTTCTCCTGCCGATGTTGTCCCCATCGGGGCATCGACTCGCCCTACCACTCGTCCGATTAAGGCATTGACTAAGGATGTCTTGCCTGCCGAACCCGTCCCAAAGATGACTACCCGCAGTTCGCCACGGGAGAGAATAGACTCGATTTCTCGTGAACGGCTGATTAAAGCTTGCCGCGCTACCTCGTCCTGAATTTGCTTTACTTGCCGCCGTACTGCTTTTAGATTTTCGGATGCTGCTTCAGTTTTCTGTTGGGGCACTCTTAGAGAGTTCCGGCGCTTGCGTTTTTTGGAGCGCCGAAACAGCCCCATATAGTAAATGAAGGCAACAATTAAAAGCCCCAGCAGCACGATGAGTAGTACGAGTAGCACATTAGCGAGCAGGGGGGAAGTATAGGCAATTTGAAAATAGAGTTGAGACAAAGAACTAATCAGCCACAGCATTAACCCCAGAATGATGCTAAGACCAATAACCAGCGTGAGTAGGCGTGATAGGGGCATGAGCTAATAGGGTTGAACTGGAAAGTCGGGAGTGGGACGAGAGTTAATCGAACTGATCGAGTTCTGAATAATCCGGTAATCTTGTATCAATGGCTTTCCCTTTCCTGAGTACGACGCGATCGCTTTGAGGACGAGATAAAAGCTCACTGAAGCTACGTCCCTTAAACAAAATTAAATCGGCAGGGAGTCCTATGCCAATTCGTCCCACTTCTGGCAACCCCATTAAATCAGCGGCAGTCTTCGTAACGATAGGAACCCAATCGCCGCAGGGCATATCTAAATGAGCAATTCTGACGGCTTGATTAAACACTTCTAAGACATCATGGTTGCCGAAACTGAAAAATGGATCGCGGCAGTTATCGCTGGCAACTGTAACTGGGATACCGTAGTGGTGGAGTTCTTGTATCAACGTTATGCCTCGCCATCGGGGGGTTCTATTGGGTTGCCGATCTTGAAGATAAAGGTTGGTCAGCGGTAGACTAACAATGCCGATACTTGCCTGTTTCACTAATTCTACAGTTTTAGCCACAACATCGGCGGCTTGTACTGCTAAACTACAGCAGTGACCGCAGATAATTTGTCCGGTGAATTGGTGGCGAATGGCGGCTTGTGCCACTTTTTGTAAACAAATAGAATTAGGATCGTCGTTCTCATCGGTGTGGAAGTCGAGATTTAATCCCCGTTCTTTGGCAAGAGTAAATATGGTATCGAGTTGGGCGTCTATTTCTGGGTGCATATAAGCCACCCCACCTAAAATACCCCCAACTTCTGCAATTTGGTCAGCCAGTTTTACGCCTTCCGGAGTTTGGTAGTAATCGAGGGAAACTAGAGAGGCTGCTTGTAGGGTTATTTTATCTGTCCATTCGTTTTTAAGCGTTTTGAATGCCTCCAAACTAATGGCTGCTTGTTCACCGAAGGAGTCGATATGGGTGCGAATCGCTTGGGTGCCGTGGGCATAACTGCATTTCAGCCCGAATTCCATACGCCGATAAACATCCTCTACCTGCCAATAGGTTTGGCTATCGGTTTTGGCTGCTTCCAAAGCGCTGGCAAATGTACCATCAGGATTAGGCGATCGCGTCCAAATATGACCTTTATCTAAGTGGGTATGGATGTCTGCAAAACATGACCAAACTTGCCCACCCCTTAGATTAACCTCTGGGGTATCGTCGAGACGGTTTGCCGGAACTGCTTGACTGGCAGAGACAACTTGAGCGATCGCACCGTTTTTAATTTCAATATCCACCAAACACAACCCGTCCTGTGTCTGCTGGGCGGCGATCGTTAAATCGTCCAAACTCAATAGGGATGCAGGAACGTTAGCATTTTTCAGCCAGTACTGAGGTGTTGTGGGAATCATATAAAATCAGGGAATAGGGAGTAATAGATTTTACGACTTATTGTAGTTAGGCTATTTTAGCAATTTATCTGTTAGTGCCGATGCTCTACAAAAACAAGCCTATTTTCTTAGTGTCTGTTAGTTTAAATTTAGTTTTTATTGGAATTTTCAGTTTCATTGTTTTTAAAAAAGGAGGTTTGTCTTATTTAGTCAGTAAGGTTTCGTTCTGGCAACCAGAAAAACAACAAGAAGTCTCACGACCAAGGAAAAATACCTATCAAACAGGGTATCACGACATGAGAAAGCGTCTGTTTGAAGAACTCCCCAATTCCGACCGTGAAATTATTTTTGTAGGCGATAGCTTAACGGATGGGGGAGAGTGGGTTGAGTTACTCGGTAATCCTTCTATCAGAAATCGGGGTATTTCTGGGGATACAACCGATGGTGTCCTGAATCGCCTAGATGAGCTTGTTGAATCCAATCCCCCAAAAATTTTTATCATGATTGGCACCAATGACATTTGGAATGAAGGCAAATCAGCAACGGAAGTAGCACAAAATTACAAGGGAATTCTAGAAAGGATTAAACAACAAACACCGAAAACACAGGTTTTTGTGCAAAGTGTTTTGCCTGTTAATAATAAACAGTATCAAATTAAAGTTGACAATAATGAGCTGATGGCATTAAATCGTCAACTTCAAGAGTTGGCAAACCAGTTTTCATTTCAATATATCGATTTGTATAGTAGCTTTATTAACGAAGAAAACCAATTGAACTCTGACTATACATTGGATGGAGTTCACTTGAACGGTCAAGGGTACTTACTCTGGAAGAAAGGTATTGAAAACTATGTCAACATAGAGTCTAAAAAGAATTAAGTGATAGCCAGTCTAACTGAATTTTAAAATTTCCCACTCCCTAAACTGTAGTACGCTATTAGCCGTTACTTCCATCACGACTTTGGGGAAACTTTGCTCTTATCCTTCGCTATCACCGCAATCCTTGCTTTCTACGTTGCCTGGAATCTAGGAGCCAATGATGTTGCTAACTCAATGGGGACATCTGTTGGCTCGAAAGCCGTCACCCTGCGACAGGCATTGGTTATTGCTGGTATCTTAGAATTCACGGGTGCTGTGTTGTTCGGTCATGAGGTTTCTGCAACCCTGGCAACTGAGGTTGTTAATCTGCCTCTGTTTGCCGAAACACCTCAACTCCTGCTCCTGGGAATGGTATCGGTACTACTCGCGTGTGGGCTATGGTTGCAAATCGCTACCAGTCAGGGGTTGCCTGTAGCCTCCTCCCATGCCGTTGTCGGAGCGATCGCCGGATTTAGTTGGGTTGCTGCTGGTGTCGGTGCAGTAGACTGGTTAATGATTGGTCGCATCTCCCTGACTTGGGTAATAACACCCGTAGTGAGCGGTATCCTGGCAGCAGGATTTTACAGTATTGTGAAATACTCTATTCTTGATCGCCCCAACCCCATCAAACAGTTACAAGAATGGATTCCCTGGTTAAGTGCCATACTACTCAGTATTTTTGGCGTCATCGTCCTGCCTACCCTATTCAATCGCCCCCTCTTCGCCGCACTGCCACTACCCACCCATGACTTACCGATTGCCACCGCTGCTATTGTTGCGATCGCACTCAGTTTGATTAGTTGGCGTCAGTTAGACAAAATTGCTCAGACGGGGGAGCAGGGGGAGCGGGGG
>NZ_JADEWY010000016.1 GCF_015207375.1 Coleofasciculus sp. LEGE 07092
CTCCCAAAGCTCTACAGGTACTTTTGCACTACCTGCCAACCTGTAAATGAAACCCAAGCAAATCCCACAAACAGAGCAATATTCGTTCCTACATGAACGGCACGCGCCCAAGGTTGGTGAGGACTAATTTGGGTGGAACTCGCTGCCGAAACTAAAACCAAAACCACAACCGAGCCACCAGCAATTAAGTGTCCTGAATGTCCTAAACTGCCGTAATGACCTAGAGTTCCGACTAAACCAATAGCGAGTAAGAGCAACACTAAACCCACCATTACCCAACCAATAATGTAGTGTAACGGTCGCAACCACTGAGGTCGCGGATGCTGAGACAGGCGTTTGGAGAAAAGGACACTACCAGTAATGCCTAGCAAGGCATAAGCCAAAATCGACAAACCCATTGACCAAGCGGCTGCTCTCCAGAGCCAGAGAAAATCAGGCAGATTCACGAGTTATTAAGAATACTTAGCGTTCCCTTGTCATCATACAAAGCAAGGGGGCTGCCGATGTGGGCAACCCCTTTAATTTTCATTCAACTGGCTTTTCTTAATTAGCTGAGAGACGCCAGCGCTAAAGGCTCTGACGTTACCTGGCTTTTATGATTAACAGTTTCTACAGTTTGCTTGTTATTGGTAGCGTCTTGGCTGGGTTGTGGAGCAGATTTATCAGGGGGACTGCTGTTTTCGCTTACAACCAGGCGAGTACAAGGAATTGTATCTGACAAAATCGCGCTTGCCATCATTCCAGAGTGGATTTCTACTAAAGCCTCTGGTAGGGCTTCAAATACCAAGCGCTGCCCAGGAAAAACAACCCGCTCAAAATACCAGTTGGGAATGTTTGAAATGCGAGCAATTTGGATCTGGCTGGTAGCATTCACATAGCAACAGAGAATGCCCTTTGGGTCATCTGAAGGAAGGGAGTCTAGAATTTGAGCCATAACTGCCGAGGTAATCAACGAATCTAGCTGCTTATTACACTCCCCAAGTTAGCACCTGTGATCCCCAGTTGCTGTAAACCCGACTACCAATCACTACTTATCTCTGTCGCTAGCCAGGTAAGCGTCAGAGCTTATTGAGATAATTTCTTTTATTCTCTGCTGTTTATGGCTAAATTCGGCAATTTCCCTTAAAAATGCTCAGTTTTTTCAGCTCCGGTTCATCCCTCATTGCCAGTACTCATCAAGAATTGGGGTTGGAGCTGGCACGCACCCCAAGGTAGGAACTTTAACTTATCGCCGGGAAGTCCCCCACTATATTAATGTCAAAGGCATGGTACGCAATCACAGTTTAGCTAAAGCAATATCTGATGCTGGTTGGGGAACCTTTGTTAATTTCTTGGCATATAAGCTAGAGAAAAAAGGTGGAAAGTTAGTAGAAATTGACAGATGGTTTCCCAGTTCTAAGCTCTGTTCTAATTGTTATTACCAGATTGATAAGTTGCCACTTGACGTTAGAGAGTGGACTTGCCCTCATTGTGGCACTCGTCACGACCGCGATGGTAATGCATCAACAAACATTAGAGCAGAAGGCATCAGAATACTACAGACGGATGGAACAGCCGTCTCTGCTGAAGGAGGGGAAGTAAGACCAAAGTTGGGACGCAAGTCCGTTCTGAGGCATTCCCCCATGAGTTCAGAAGCCTAGACTATAGTCGTTTCGACTTAGTGTAGGTAGTTCACCTCTTACCCGTTAACGTAGACCAAGTAAGTCTTAAGTTGGTCAGGTTTAGGCTTTTTCAAGCCCCCGGCTTATAGCCGTGGGGTTCCTGACGCATTTGAGGAGACTCTACACCTCAAAAAAAATACCATATTCTTAAGACGGTTGAGGTCGATCGCCAATCTTGTTAAAGTTAAGTTATATAAACAAAATTTTTCAACATTCTTCTGAACGCTAGGTGAGAACGGCATCCCGATCCTCAAAAAGGCTAAACGCTTCTAAGGGTTAGGATTGCTAGGACATCTAAGCCAACTCAGTTAAGGCTGATTAACCCGGAGGTGCAGCATCAACAACCATTAATAAAGAACACAATCCTTAACAGAAAATCCCCAATGTTACAGAAAATTCTCTACGTCCGCCTTCCCTGCAACCCCATCTTTCCGATTGGTGTCGTCTACTTAGCCGATCACGTTCACAAACAGTTCCCAGAGGTTGAACAGCGTATTTTTGACCTAGGAACCGTACCCCCCCTAGATTTTACCCGTGATCTCAATAGCTGTATCGACGAGTTTCAACCCACACTCCTCGTTTTTTCCTGGCGTGATATTCAAATTTACGCACCTGTAGGCGGTAGGGGTGGCAATCCGCTGCAAAATGCCTTCGAGTTCTACTACGCGCAGAATCCCTTGGTGAAGTTACGCGGTGCGATAGGAGGATTGCGTCTAGCGGCTTCTTACTATACCGAACTTTGGCGTAATATGGGTTTGATTCGGCGCGGACTAAAACGCGCCCGTCGTTACCATCAAAACGTGCGTGCCGTTGTCGGGGGGGGAGCGGTGAGCGTTTTCTACGAGCAACTAGAAAATCAACTGCCCCAAGGCACGATTGTTTCTGTGGGAGAAGGAGAAAATCTCCTAGAAAAAATTCTTCGGGGTGAAAGTGTTCAGGACGAGCGTTGCTATATCGTGGGTGAAACCACGCCGCGCGATCGCCTGATTCACGAACGCCCTACTCCCCTTGAAAAAACAGCGTGTAACTACGACTACATCGAACGCATCTGGCACAGCTTTGACTATTACTTACAAGGGAGCGACTTCTACATCGGCGTCCAAACCAAGCGGGGTTGTCCTCACAATTGCTGCTACTGCATTTACACCGTTGTAGAAGGCAAGCAAGTGCGGATTAACCCAGCCGATGAAGTAGTGGCTGAGATGCGCCAGCTTTACAATCGAGGGGTTCGCAACTTCTGGTTTACCGATGCCCAATTCATTCCGGCGCGGAAGTTTATTGATGACGCAGCAGAGCTGTTGCAGAAAATTCTCGATTCCGGCATGACGGATATCCACTGGGCGGCATACATTCGGGCAGATAACCTGACGCCTGAGTTATGCGACTTGATGGTGAAAACGGGAATGAATTACTTTGAAATTGGCATCACCAGTGGTTCTCAGGAACTCGTGCGGAAGATGCGGATGGGGTACAACTTACGCACAGTGCTACAAAACTGCCGGGATTTGAAAGCGGCTGGCTTTAATGACTTGGTTTCGGTCAACTACTCCTTTAATGTAATAGATGAGCGACCTGAAACTATTCGCCAGACTATTGCCTATCATCGGGAGCTAGAACGAATTTTCGGTGCAGATAAGGTTGAACCCGCGATTTTCTTCATTGGCTTACAACCCCATACTCATTTAGAAGAGTATGCCTTTGAGCACAATATCATCACGCGGGATTACAATCCCATGAGCCTGATGCCTTGGACAGCGAAGAAACTTCTCTGGAATCCCGAACCCCTAGGTTCTTTTTTCGGTGAGGTTTGCCTGCAAGCTTGGCAGCAAAATCCTAATGATTTTGGTCGTGAAGTGATGAAAATTTTGGAGGAAAGACTCGGTTGTGCTGACTTGGAGGAAGCACTAGTTGCCCCGATTGAAACCAAGCCAAAACAAGAGAAACAATTAATCGCTGCTCATTAGTGGGTAGCCCCAGGGGAAAGGTGCTTGATGATCGGTGATTAAACGAATGGGGTTAAGCCTATCCGTTAGATCCGCTGCAAAATCCGTTGCGAATAAATCATGCTGCAAGGTTCGATTTTACAAAAGCTAGAAACAGCCCATCGACACAGTAAAAGACCGCTAAATTTTGGAGTGTATTACAAAAACACTCTGGTTTCCCTGTGCCATGCTTTGGAAGATTTCATTTTAGAGTCTGGGGGAAAACCCTTAACAATCGCGGCATTCCAACGGGGGAAGTGGTATCTGCAAGAGGCAGAACGCTACTCACAGTTAGCTGAGAAATCTTCCCAAGTGGCGATTATGGCGGCACCCGATACGGGCTTTGCTGAACATTCCACCAGTCAACTCAAGAATGTGTCACTTGTGTCTCTGGACCCGGCTGATCCAGTGGCTCAAGAGTGGCACTTAATCATTATGTCGGAAACTTACACGGCAATGGTTTTGTGTCAAGAGCTATCGGAATCAGATTATGGGGTTAAAGGAGTACCAGAAAGTGACCGAGATCGCAAATTTTATGGGTTCTGGACCTTTGAGCCGGAGTTGGTTCGGGAAACGATAGATTTGGCGATCGCTCACATTGGTAATTACAATCGCGACTTACAACAAACCTTAGGGGAACAAGCGCAGCAGATTACGGCTGCCTTTGGCACCACAGAACGGGATGACATTGGGATTGTGGTGTCTCGCGTAGTCGATTACCTGCAAAGTTCTCAACACAATTTATACCAAACAGGGGAAGATCAACTGCATACCTTGCCCATCGAAGACAAGGTGTTGGATGATAACCTCCTTTCCAATGAGATGCAGGCATTCTTACGGATGGCGCAGCTTATCGATCAAGCTGATGCCACCAACCCCATGGCAGCATCAGAGGTAGCGGCGCTGTGCGAAGCAATGGGGCAGTTGCTAGATTTACCCGCATGGCAACTCAAACGTTTGCGTCTGGCGGGTTTGCTGCACCGTCTTATCCCGATGCAAGGGGTCGAAGATGTTTTGGACGCGCCTAAGTCACCGGTTCAGAAAGAGGTGGTAGGCCAAAAAGAATCACTGCCGAAGGCATCGGTTTTGCGAATCATGCCTCAGTTGCAGGCGATCGCTCACATTGTCACTCACCAAACTGAACATTGGCAGGGTTCGGGGAAACCTGATGGGTTAGCTTACGATGCCATTCCTTTAGAATCAAGGATTCTGGCGTTAATCGCCGACTTTCAGCAGCGGGTGGCGACTTACCAATCCCAGGACAATTCTCTGGCAAGGGCGCTCAGTGATTGTCGGGCGAAAGCTGGCACAGTATTCGACCCCAAACTGGTTGAGGCTCTAGAACTGTTGACGATTGGGATGCAACAGGGTATGAGTTTGCAGGTAAATCAACCTAAAATAGCAGCAGGGATGTGGTTGATCGATTCCCACTCCAGTGAGTGAAGAAGCGCCATTGGATGCTTCCTCTAGAAAGGCATGATTTAGCAAGGAAGATTGATGGAGATAGAGGCAATTCAAGCGGGAAAAATCAAACAGCTATCGGGAGCGGCGTTAGACGACGAGGACTTGTCGGGTAGCCAACTTGAGCAAATTAATTTAGCAGGTGCTAGTCTGGTGGGAACGAATTTTTCGGAAGCCAATCTCAACGGTGCTCGCCTTGATGGTGCAAAACTTATCTGCGCTCGATTGGTGTCAGCAGACTTGCGGGCAAATTTGCTAGGTGCCAACCTGATGCAGGCAGATTTGACGGGGGCTGACTTGCGGGGCAGCAATCTTCGAGGTGCGAATTTGATGGGAGCAACCCTTTTTCAGGCATCTTTGGCGGGTGCCTTTTTGAGTGGTGCGACTCTCACCGGAGTGAACTTGCAGGGCGTGGATTTTCGAGGGGCAGACTTGCGGGGTGCAAATCTCAATAGCGCTAATCTTAAGGGGGCAGACCTTTCACAAGCTAATTTGCAGGGAGCGAGTTTGAACCAAGCCAATCTGGAAGAAGCCGATTTGCGAGGGGCTAATCTTGCCGGTGCCACCCTCACCGACGCGAATTTGCTTTGTGCTGAGTTAGCAGAGGCAAACTTGGAAGGGGTCGATTGGGAGGGAGCTTGTCTCGTAGGCACCTTTCTGGCAAAGGACTCTTAGCTAGGATTGAGCATAATCCCCTAAAATTTGGATTGAATACCTACCCAAAACTCTTTGATCTGTGTTATAATTCGCAAATGCCAGTAGGTTCTTGGGTAAAGTATAACTCTGCGCTAATACCACTGAGTGATCAATTGCCTTAAGCAAGAAAATCCAAAAACTTTATTGTCCCAGCTCACAACGCCAACTCCTGTCCAGTAACAGGAGATAGGCTGGCTTGGTAGGGTAAACATCATTTTTAGTTTTTCTCCCGAATGGCTGTTTCTTAACCGAAAACAAGCAATCGGCGTCTTGCTCTTATTCGGGAAAGGGGAGCTTTAAACTGATAAGATCGAACATTTGCAAGAGGTTTAATCGCCAATGAACCTCAGAAAAAGAGGGAACAAGGAAAGACAGGACTAGCGCAATAGTTGCCTAAAAAGTTAGGTTTTCGAGTAAAATAAGCGTCTGTCTTAAAGTCAAGGGAGATAGGACGTTAATAAAGAATCAATGCGCTAGGGGGTAGAAGGAATACCACGGTTGGAAAGCTCTAAGCCTGTGGGTTCCTGGTTTTCTATGCCCTTTCCAGTTTAGAAAGTCAAGGGTTCCAAACATCTGCTCGCCCTAGTCGCTGTAGCATGGTAGGATATCAATCCACGAATCAGTTCGGTTATCTCCATTGGGGTTGCCTATTCGTTCCCAGTGTATTGGGAGATGATAGTAACTAGGGAGCGATGCCAATCCCCCAGTCCTATTCGGTGTCAGGAGGAGGATTCTATCGATGCGACACCACCGTCAGGTTAGAGAAATGTTGAACCTTTGCCTCTTTACCAACGTCTAAACTTGTAATACTATTGAGTAAAAGCAAACTCATACTGACTTCGATTTTACTCTCGGTTCTCAGCCACGAGCAGCCAAACTGGGAAACGCAGTAAAAGTACCGAAGAGAGAATTTTCTCGAGTAACTGGCTTTAACTCAAATTTACGGTTAGATCTCCTGCCCAATATAGAACAGGTGGGCGGTCTATACATCTTTTAGTAGATGTAGGTCACCAATTCGCGCCAATATCCTCAGGGTGAGAGACTAGTCCATCGCTATTGCTTTTGCTTTTGAGGTCCTAATCCGCGACAGACTTATTGCTCGTTTACGGAGTCACCACTCACAGATGCCCACTGTTAACACTAACACCAAACAAAAGACAACCAAGCCCACGTTCTCGGCAGATATGGTGCGTACCTACCTGCACGAGATCGGTCGCGTACCGCTACTGACCCATGAGCAAGAAATTGTCTATGGAAAGCAAGTGCAGCAGATGATGCAACTTGTAGAGGCGAAAGAAGCCCTAGAGGAAACCTTGCAGCGCGAACCGACCCTGAAAGAGTGGGCTGCTGACATCAAGCTTGATGAATCTGCCCTCAAGAAAATTATAAGCCAGGGAACGCGGGCTAAACGCAAGATGATCGAAGCGAACCTGCGTTTAGTTGTAGCGATCGCGAAAAAGTATCAAAAGCGTAACATGGAATTTCTGGACTTGATCCAGGAAGGAACCCTCGGCTTAGAGCGAGGTGTAGAGAAATTTGACCCGACACGGGGCTATAAGTTTTCCACCTACGCCTACTGGTGGATTCGTCAGGCAATTACCCGTGCGATCGCGCAGCAAGCGCGTGCGATTCGGCTGCCCATTCACATTACCGAAAAACTCAACAAAATCAAGAAAGTTCAGCGAGAACTCTCCCAAAAGTTGGGGCGCAACCCTACACCGGCTGAGATCGGTGAGGAGTTGGAATTAGAACCCGCCCAGATTCGGGAGTACTTGAGCATTGCCCGTCAACCCGTTTCTTTAGATGTGCGGGTAGGGGATAACCAAGATACGGAACTGTCTGACCTGCTAGAAGACAGAGGTCCAACGCCCGTACATTACACAACCCAAGAGTCCCTGCGCCAAGATCTCGATAACCTGCTGGCAGAACTCACCCCCCAACAACGGGAAGTGCTGGCGCTGCGCTTTGGGCTAGAAGACGGTCACGAACTGTCTTTGGCGAAAGTTGGTCAGCGCCTCAACCTGAGCCGGGAACGGGTGCGTCAGTTAGAACACCAAGCCCTAGCACAGCTACGCCGTCGTCATGGGAATGTCCGAGAGTACATCGTCGCTAGTTAATGGCTAATCCGGGCATTTGCGGAAGTGGTAGCAGAGGTTGTTACCACTTTTTTTTCGCTAAAGAATTGTAACGTTATACGAAATCCTATCCCTTGCTACTGAAGTTAGTAGTGAGGGGTTTTATTTATGGGATGTAGGGGGTAGGTGAAGAGACAAGGAGACATGAAAACCCTTGAGGTGTTACTCCACTCCCCCCATTGGGGTGAGACGATTTTCACTCCTTTGAGGGAAGTTTTATACCGTGTTTCTGAGTTATCTTTTTTACATAGGATGGCTTTTTTTACAAGGGATTATACGGAAAAAATATGTATTCAGATGTGACGGTTGAGAAACCGGTTGGAGGAGGCGCAAACAACGCCAGGGTTCAGGTTTAGATAGATAAACAAGGAGACGGCTTAAAAGTATCGATTTTTAGGGCAAATGCAAGGTTCTCCTAGGCTTTTGGCTTGCTGCCGACTGTGCCTTAACATGACGGCATTTTTCCAGGGTGTTTCGAGGTTTTATCAAAGGAGGTAACCACCGTGATTAACCAATTAATGGGGTTCGTTTCGTCACAACATCAGCGACTTGCTTTTTGGCAATTACCGCTCACTGGGTTACTCCTCACAGTAGGATTGATAGGGAATACCTCTATCGGGGAGAAAGCAGCCGCTCAAGAACAAGCAGAAACCGTTGATACTACTGCCGTTGCGATCGCACAAGCACAAACCTCAACTGCCTCTATTGCTGATGGTGTCTACCTTTACGGTCAATCTTCAGAACCGGAACAAATTGGTACAGAATATATCGTCTTTGAAGCCGATCACGGTAAGTTGCTCGGTGCTCTCTACCTACCCAATTCGGAGTTTAGCTGTTTTTACGGCACCTTAGATTCAAACCAAATGAATCTAACAGTAGTCAATCCCTACGACCAAACCGCTTTGTCTCACACCATTGCTCGCGCCCAACCCCAGTCTATTGCAGCAGCTAGAAGTCAGCCTAATTTAGGAAATACCTACGAATCCCTAACCTATCCCCATACCGTCTCCCTCGAAGGCTATCAACCCGTTGGCAAACTCAGTGATAACGATAAACGTATCTTGAGTACCTGTCGAGAGAGTTATCAAGAACGGGTTGGGAATTAGAACGTCTCAACACCCCATATCAAACCCTTCGGGGGGCAGTATGTCCATCGCTTGCATCTGGATTAGTGTTGGGGCAGTAGTCAACTGTTCAATTTGAGTCAGTAAGGTTTTAGCTTCAAGATCGCCATTGTCAGCTCGGTGTTTGAGGTAGAGTTTGAGTTGGTTGACTAGGGTATCGGGGACGTTCATGTTTACAGGGGTTTTCAAGTGAATAGACTACATTTTGACCCCCCTAGCTCCCCTTATCAAGGGGGGACTGTGCCAGACTAACTCGCAAAGTGCTGTAAATAAAAGTTCTATCTCAGATATTGCACCATTTCCAAATTAGTGAGTGTTAAGGTACTGTGTGTTTCGCCGCAGCGCTTTGCGATCGCACAAATGTCTGTCACTCTCTTCCACCTCGATATTCGTCTGCAAATAATCCTGCACCCAATTGCAACCATAGGATAACACTTGCTCAAGCTTGACTACCTGATCTAAATCCCACAAAATAATCGTTTTGTCTACACTAGCTGAAGCAATGGTTCTGCCATCTGGACTGAAAGCAACGTCGTAAACGCGATCGCTATGCTTTTCGAGAGTGGTGATAAACGTACCGTCACGCCTCCAGAGTTTGATCGTATTGTCCCAAGAAGTCGAGGCAATTATTTTATTATCAGGACTAAAGGCAAGACCATCAACGCGATCGCCATGTCCTGCTAGAGTAGCGAGAAAGGTGCCATCACGCTTCCAGAGTTTGACGGTATTATCCCAACTTGCAGAGACAAGACGCTGACTATCCGGGCTAAACGCTACTGCCCGAATTACGTCCTTATGCCCACTCAGCGTTCTTAGCAACGTGCCGTCAGGCTTCCAGAGTTTAATGGTCTTATCTCCACTCGCTGATGCCAAAAGCTGACCGTCCCGACTAAAAGCGACTCCATGAACTGGTGCGCTATGTCCTTGAAGAGTTTTTACCAACGTGCCGTCAGGCTTCCAGAGTTTAATGGTCTTATCTCCACTGACTGATGCTAAAAGCTGACCGTCAGGGCTAAACGCTACTTTATAAATTGTATCACTATGACCCTGGAGAGTCTGAAGTAAAAGACCCTCCTTGCTCCAGAGTTTAACCGTCTTATCCCGACTTGCCGAAGCAATCGTTTCACCATTGGGACTAAAAGCAACGTCGAGAACTGCATCCTGATGTCCATACAAGGTTTTCAACAAGGTGCCGTCTATTTTCCAGAGCTTGATAGTACTATCCCAACTGGCAGATACTAAGGTTTTACCGTCGGGGCTGAATGCCACTCCCCAAACAGCATCCCTATGTCCAGGAAGGACTCTCAACAAGGTATTTTCAAGGGTCCAAAGTTTGATTGTTTTGTCCCAACTGGCAGATGCTAGGGTTTTACCGTCGGGACTGAACGCAACTCCCCAAATAGCATTGGTATGCCCTTTGAAGGTAGTCAGTTGGGTGCCATCGATTTTCCAGAGTCTGATAGTTCTATCCCAACTCCCGGAGGCTAAAATTTGACCGTCGGGACTAAAGGCAACACCGTAAACCCCATCACTATGTCCTTCTAGAGTTCTTAGCAGAGTTCCGTCATCCCTCCAGAGTTTCACTGTTCCATCAAAACAGGTTGATGCCAGGGTTTGACTGTTGGGGCTAAATGCCACACCGTTAATCCCGTCATTATGACCCCTAAGAGTTTTCAGTAACGTGCCGTCAGGCTGCCAGAGTTTGATAGTACTATCCCAACTTGCTGATGCCAGCATCTGATTATTTGGGCTAAATGCCACGCCTCGAACTTCGTCAGTATGTCCTGTTAAGGTAGTCAGCAAAGTGCCGTCTATTTTCCAGAGTTTTACAGTTCTATCGGCACTTCCAGAAGCAATAATTTCACCATCTCGACTGAATGCCACGCTATTGACGCCATCACTATGTCCGTTTATTGTTCTCAGCAGAGTCCCGTCACGCTTCCAGAGTTTAACCGTCTTATCTCCACTGGCTGAAGCGATAAGCTGACTGTCGGGGCTAATTGCTACTCCTCTGATCTTATCGCTATGCCCTTTGAGTGTAATCAGTAAGGTGCCATCCGGTTGCCAAAGTTTAACGGTTGTGTCCTCACTGGCGGAGGCAATTAGAGAACCATCAAGACTGAAAGCGACGGTATAAACGCCCTGACGATGACTCGATAAGCGGTTATGTTCTTTAACTCCATACACGGTTCGGCGCAATACCTGTTCAACTTGGTTCTCCGTCTCGGTGTCTGTCCTCCCTAGGGTTTGTAGTTTTTGTTTGGCTTTAATGGCGGCTATTAGGGCATCCAATCGTTTATCGACAGCAAATAAAGCCTCAGATGAGGTGGCGATTGCTTTAATTTCACTAATCGCTAATCGGTGGTTTTGAATCAGCATTGCCCCTGCGAGTCCACTCGCCACGAGAAAGGCGATACAAAAGGTCGCTAGTAACAATCGCTGTTTTTTGGCAACCTCTTGTTCGGCTTTGAGCCGGGCTTCAATTTCTTTGATGCGTTCGGCTTCCAACCGTTGTTGAACATCTTTTCGATCTAATTCTTCGCTGGCGGCTAAAAATTGATAATCGAGATCGCTCAAACTTTTGTCCCGCGCCCAAGCTTGCGCCTCTTTGAGAGCTTGTCCCCGCAATAATCGTGATTCATCCTGTTGTTTGGAGGCTATCCAGGTATCGAAATTTTGAGAATAGGGACGAAGAGAGGTTAACTGTTTTTCGACCCATTCGAGGTTGAATACCTCTTGATAAATTCGGTTTTTAAGTTTCAGATATCCTTGCTGTTTGACGACTAAGCCTGATAGCAGCAGTTCAATTTGCTCTGGAGAGTCATCGGTTTCGATTCCCCCGGCATCACTTAAATCAAATTGTAAGAGTTGCTGATAGATACCCAATAATCTGCCAGCCCGTTGCTCGTTTTTTAAGATGCGATCGCGGATTGTTCTTAAATGCTCTGGTTCATCAGCAGATTCCCATTTGTAGATAATGTGCTTGTGTATTATTGATTCCACCCAAAAGGCTTCGGTTCCCGGTGGAATTTGCCAAACTTCACTCCCGGCATCAGAGGCAATATATCGCGTTTCTACAAGATTTTGTAGCAGTTGACACAGCTTTTGGGTCAGAAAGGGTTGTCCGCTTGTCCAGGCTAATATCTGTTTGAGAATGGCTTGGGGATTTGAGAACTTCTCCTTTAATCCTTTAGCTAAGGGTTGAGCTTCCTCTAGAGTAAAGCCTTGCAAATCTATGGCTTTACCAATATTAAAGGGTGTGCGATTTCGGTCAGCAATTAAATCTGAAGGTGTTGCTACTCCGAAGATGGCAAAGGTGATGCGGTTATAGTCGGGATTGATGGCTCTCTGGTTATAGCAAAACCGGATAAGGGCAAAAAAATCATCAATGGGGAAGTCTAAGCTGAGAATACTATCAATTTCATCAATAAAAATAAAAATTTTTTCGTTGGGGAATTTAACTAAGAGGATATCTTCGATAAAATGACTCAAACTCTGAAGAATTGAGATATCTTCTTCGTGTTGCCACCAGGTTTTGAGATTCACTTTTCCCAGCAGTTTGAACCCTCGCCACAACTCCGAAACCACACCTTTGTACCACTGAGTCGGGGTGATAGTTTCACTGCCGATACGAGTCATATCTAGGGTTGTACATTTAAACCCGTCCTGTTGCAATTGATTGCGGGTGCGGACTAAGAGGGAAGATTTGCCCATCTGCCGGCAGTTGAGAATGTAACAAAACTCCCCCTGTTTTAGTGCCTCATAAAGTTCGCTGTCTGCTTGTCGTTCTACATAGCTAGGATGATTGGTTGCGAGACTTCCACCAACTTGATAGTCGTAATTCGTCATTCCCCATTCCCTGTTCAAATCTAAAATTTAAACTTGAACAAAGGGTAACGCGATCGCGTCCCCATCGTTTTGACTCATACAGCGCATTGTCAGCCGCATCTATAATCGTTGTTAGATCATCATCTGGTTTGGGAATAGTGCTAGCGACTCCTAAACTGATGGTGATAATTGGTAAAAAACCGCCAATTCGACTCTCATCATGGGCAATCCCCAGTGCTTTTACCTGCTCTCGGATTTCTTCAGCCAGTTGTAAAGCACTATTGGCATCGCTATAGAGCATAATCACCGCAAATTCTTCCCCCCCAAAACGCGCCACGAAAGCAGCCCGACTATCTGCGCAATCACCGATAGCTTTAGCAACTTTCTGTAAACACCCATCCCCAGCTAGATGACCAAATGTATCATTGTAAATCTTGAAAAAGTCGATATCGGCTAAAATTATTGAAAGGGGAGCTTCTGCCTGCACCAACTGCTGCCATTCTTGTTCGAGGTATTCGTCAAAGCTACGCCGATTCGGGAGTCGGGTTAGGTTATCTAAGCTACACAAGCGCTGTAATTGCTGGTTTTCTTCTTCCAACTGCTCAAGGCGATTTTCCAAGGGGGGTTCTTCAAAGAGTTGCTCTCCAAAATACAAGCGATACAACTCACAACCGATTATCGCCTCATTTCCCTCCAGCTTCACCAGCCCCATACTCTCTAATTTATATGCTGCGATCGCGTCTAAGCGCACCCTATCCGATGCAGTAACCACTTGTTTCAAAACATCTGCCAATTCCGGACGCTTTTGCAGAGTTGCTAGCTGACTCCGTAAGTGATGGCTATAAATCCCGGCTGCTGTGGGTGCGTTTTGCAATAGCGGCTCTAAGGTTAAATCAGAACAACAGAGGTGATAAAGAGCCAATCGCAGTAAATAAGGATGTCCTCCTACCATTCCCATTAGTTTTTCAGCTTCATAGCCATCTGTCCAATCAAGTCCGTGACGCACTGCCAAATCCTGCAACTGCTCCAGGGTAAACTCTGGTAAGGTAATCGGCAGTCCGATATTAAAAGGGGATTGGTTGAGTGTTAAGGATACATAAACTTCTGTAGAGTGAACCACCACCAGCCGTAGTTTTTGTAGGCTCTCATCCTGTTGAGCTTCTTCATGCCATGATCGCAGTAAGGGCAGAAACTCTCTAGCAATCTTGGGATACTCGAAAATTCGATTCACTTCATTGAATGCCAAGACTACAGGAGAGTCGATTTGCTCCAACAGATATCCCTGAAAATAGATCGTGCAGCTTACTTTACTGCCAATCTCTTCATCCCAATACTCATCAATGTAAGATTCGAGCTTTAACTGCCGAGTGGCATTGGCACACAACCAACGCAAAAATTTATCAAGGGAGGCAAAAACTGCCTCATCCGCTTGCTGAAAATCTATACTAACAATTTGGTACTCCTGAGCAGCAGCCTGAGCGATAAGCCGCAGCAGCAGAGAACTTTTTCCCATCTTCCGAGGCGCTTTGATGCGAACAACGCTACCAGGTTTTCTAATCTCACTGTAGGCACGTTCTTCAAGGGGAGAACGCTCGATGTAAAATGCTGAGTTGAGTGGTACAGGACTACCCGGAAATTCGATACACTCTTCAGTTGCTTCTGGCTCAGAGTCTAACTGGGTGTAGTCATCTGGTTTCAGAGTTAGGTTAAAAGCACTGAAGTAGCACTCTAAACTTTGTCGATCAACACCCACTTGACGGTGATGAATTTTGGTGAGAGTATTGGGGCTTAAACTCGTTCGTTCGTTTAACTCTTCAAGGGTATAAGCTTTGTTAGAGTTTTCTTGTGCTTCTAATGCCTGCCTTGTTGCTTGTAGGCGGTGCCAACCCGGAAGCGTAAGGACAACACCTCGTTTGCGCTTTGGGGGCATATTTCTCAGTGGCATTTGCATAACTGGTTCAATTGCCAGGAGACTATTTCGGTTAATTATTGCACTTCCCTAAAGGTAAAGCGAGGAAAACAGTTTTTTTTAACCTTGTCAAATTTTTCTCCCCATCAAACTTTTTTTAAACTCATCCTGCCAGGGGTAGAACTCCCCTAATTTTTCTTAAGTTGCGTCATTAACTTGCGATCTTCAGTTGTAGGGCTCTGAGAGCAGAAGCAAACTAAAGGTGCGGCTGAGGTGAGTGCATACTTTTTAAGGAATGTAAATGCTCTAGCTCTAGTGTTCTCAACCGCCTCAAGCAACTATCGGGGAGCATCTAAAGGGGTAACGTATGTGTATTGCAGGTTCTGTAACAGACTGTTCCATCGCTGAAATTTTTCAGTTCATCGAGAAAACCAAAAAAACTGGCTTACTTACGATTCGTTCTTTTCCAGACTCCAAAGCCACACCGTCTAATGTTCATTACATCTGGGTCTGCAATGGTAAGATTGTGGCAGCCGCAAACCGATTAGACGAGCAAGGTTTGAGTTCGCTGATTAGTCGATGTAAGTGGGTGAGCGATCGCGTCCTCACCAAATTACTTCAGTGGTGCTGTCCGACTAATCAACCCTTGGGTGTGTGGCTCAAAAACAATCGAGTCTTAGAATCCCAAAATCTAGAACAGCTATTTCAGATTCAATTATTACAACAAGTCTACCCCTTGTTTCAACTCAAGGAGGCTCAGTTTCAATTCGACTCGAAAGCATTCTTACCAGCGCGAGAAATGACGGGTTTAAACATACCCGCAACAGAAGCCACATTAATGGGGTTGCGAGTGCTGCAAAATCAGGGCATTCTCACCGAAGGCTTGCCCGATCCCCAAAAAGCATTAATCAGTATTATTAGCAATCAACCCCTCTGTCGGCTAGATGCCCTAGAGTGGCAAGTTTGGGAGTTTACCAACGGGACGGTATCTCTGAGTGCGATCGCGCAGCAGCTAAGATTACCTGTCAAAACTATACAGCAAACTGCATTAAGGTTAATAAGTGTGGGTCTAGTGCAAGAAGTGCCATTGCTGGTTAATCCCTTATCAAAACCAGCATTCCACTTCGTACCTCTCTATCCCCTGTAGCCCACCCCTCGAAAATGAAAATTCTATTACTAGTGAAGGATGCGTCCTTTAGTGAAACTTTAACAGAAGCTCTCACTGATCAAGGTTATACAGTCTATGCCGTCTGCAACAGCAAAGCTGCTTGGAACCAACTAAGAGACACCCACTACGATTTGATGCTGTTGGATATCCTATTTCCCAAGCTAGATGGTGTCAACTTTTGCCGAAACCTGCGTTCTCACGGCTACTGCCTGCCCATATTCTTGATGACTGAACCAGATATTGGCGTTAATAAAATGATCGGTTGGGGTGCTGGTGCCGACGAATATTTCCTAAAACCCTTTGATTTACAGTCGTTAAATGCCCGAATCAGAGCCTACTGGAGAAACCAAGTTCCGTTAAGCCCATTCCCTGCATAGTTAAAAGGGGAGTGGGGAGTAGGGAGTCATTACTCATTACTCATTACTCATTACTCCCTAATTACCGCTCACAAACCCATTTCCACAACGGATGACTCGCTCCCTGCTGACAAATACGGTGTACTTTATGTTCCAAACGTTTTTGTTCAGCGGGATGTATTCCCAGTAAAATATTACGACTCTGCCATACCAAAACAGAAGCCGTCATGCCAATGCAGATAGAAAAACCTAAAACAGGCAGACGGTTGTAAACGATACCATATCGCACGGCTGCCCAGGTAAAATGCGATCGCAACAGAGAAAGTTCATAGCGCCAACCCCACAAGCTCAACGGAGCCAGACTAATCCACAAGAAACCCACCAGTAACCACCGCCCATAGACGGTAAGCTGATGTAACCGTTGAACTTTAATATGGAAGGTTGAGTCGAGGTTATGGGGGGTTGTCTGAGACGTTTGAGCGTCGGGCTGCTCCATAGTTAGTGAATCGTTTAGGGTAGGAAATCGCAACAGCCAGCTAACCTTCGTCGGATATTTTAGCCTCTGTTGCTGGCATCATTTGAGCCTTGCCAGTACGTTCTCGCCACCACGCTAACATCGTACTGGCAACAAAAATACTTGAATAGGCACCCGCAATAAAGCCGACGATTAAGGCTAAAGCAAAGTATTTGAGAGTTTCCCCCCCAAATAGAAAGATAGATACTAATGCTAGTAACGTTGTAAACGTGGTGTTGATTGATCGTGTCAGTGTTTGATTGACAGCATCTTCTACCACTTGGTTAATATGTCGCTCTGGATGCAGGGCGATAACCTCCCGCACACGATCATAAATGACTACAGTGTCGTTAACAGAAAAACCAATAATTGTCAAGAGAGCCACTACAAACAGGCTATCAACTTCCAGTCCCTGAACTAAACCTAAAATAGAAAAAATCCCCAGAGTCACTAATACGTCGTGAAATAGAGCAATGAAAGCGAAGAAGGCATAGTCAAATTGGAAGCGGAAGGAGAGGTAGATGAGAATACCTGCAAAGGAGACGAGCAATGCCAGCAAGCCCGAAACAAATAGCTGTCGTCCCAGGGTTGGACCAACTGTATCAATCTGAGTCGCTTGCGGATCAAACGCTCCAATCTTTTCGCTCAACGCCTGTTGCAATTGAGTGCGGGGTTCTACATCCAAGGTTTTGGTGCGAATAGTCAGAGCGTGTTGCTGTTCCCCCAGACGTTGAATACTGCTGCCTCCCAGTTCCTGTTCTGCCAAAACCTCTCGCACGGTTTCCAGCTCAATTGGTTTTTCACAGTTCCCCGGCACAGAGCAATCGAGTTCAAATTGCAGCCGTGTACCCCCTACAAAATCTAAACCCAGGCGTAACGGTGCCCCAAACTGGCTAACAGAGATCGCCATAGCAACGATACCCGCTAGGATCACGGTAGCCGAGATTGTCCACCAAAGCGATCGCTGTTTAATTACATTGAATGTCATTTCAAATTTCCCTTTCCCCTACGATTTTACTGAAGCCGGGAGATTGGGACAAAACAGTTCCGGCTTCTGGCGCACCCCAGGAAATCCCAAGACGAGTAGCAGCATCAAGGTACGACTACAGGTAATAGCGGTAAACATACTCATGGCTACTCCGATGGCAAGGGTGAGGGCAAAACCCTTCACCAAGCCAGAACCCAGCCAAAACAGCGCCGCACAAGCAATTAACGTGGTGACGTTGGCATCTAGAATACTCGAAAACGCTCGATAAAACCCTGATTCTACTGACCGATAAAGGGTTTTTCCCTCTCGCAATTCTTCTCGCGTCCGCTCAAAAATCAGCACATTGGCATCCACCGCCATGCCAATACTGAGAATAAATCCAGCGATTCCCGGTAGGGTTAAGGTGACACCCAGTAAGACAAAGGCGGCTAGGGTGAACAGGGAATAAACGCTCAGGGCAGCATCAGCAATCAAACCGGGTAGCCGGTAGTAAACCCCCATAAATATCAAAACTAAAATTAGACCGCCAACCGCTGCATAAACACTGCTTTGGATACTGTCTCGCCCCAAGGTGGCTCCCACAGTCCGATTTTCCACAATTTCCACAGGCAGGGGTAAGGCTCCACCCCGTAGCTGAACCGCCAATTCGCTAGCCGTTTCGACAGTAAAGTTGCCAGTAATCACAGCCCCCCCACCCGCGATACCTGTTTCGGCATATTCAGGTCCGACGGTTGGGGAGCTGAGTAAGGCATTATCCAGAAAAATACCAATACTGCGACCCGTGCCCGCTAAATCTTTTGTGAGTTGAGCAAATTTTTCACCGCCCCCAGCGTCAAAGCGAATCGACACTTCCCACAGCTCCCCAAATTGAGTGGGTTGAGCGCGGGCATCTTGAAGATTTTTACCCGTGAGATTGATGCTTTCAAAGAGTTTGGCGATCGCTTCGTTACTCCGATCTAATGTATCTTGAACTTCCGTCAGTTCTTCTTCATTCCCACTTTTCTGGAGTACGTCTCGCTGCTCCAACAATTGCTGGCGTACCTGCTGCTCGATTTGCAACTGCGCCTCCGTACCCGGTCGTTGCATCCGAAATTCTAGCTGTGCCGTCCCTCCCAGCACCCGTTCTGCCTGTTGCGGGTCATTCACCCCTGGCAACTGCACCAAAATTTGGTCAGAGCCAACGCTTTGTACCACCGATTCTGAAACTCCTAGGGCATTAACTCGGCGCTCAATAACACTTTGAACTGCTTCTAGTTGTTCGGCTGTAATTTCTTGGATTTCTTCTGTAGGGTTAACCTGAATGGTCAGTTGCGCCCCGCCCCGCAAATCTAGTCCTAGTTGGATGGGAATCTTGATCAACACAACAATTGCCAGAACCACCAGGACTAGAATTAAGGCTAATAACGAACGCTGTCTCTGCATAACTACGACCCGCCGCAACAAATGCTATGATAATCCCTTTTGAGGGTCATGAGTTCAACGGCGATGCTTTCCTTGAAGTTCTAATTGCTGTAAAGACGCTAAATATTGCACCTCTACACCTGTAACATAATCATCTTCTTCACGGCTTCAACAATTTGCTGGGGTTGGACAATCGTCAGGCTCTCCAGAGTGCCGTTGTAAGGGGTAGGGATATCTTGAGACGATAGCCGTAGGACGGGGGCGTCTAGTTCATCAAATAACCGCTCATTAATCGATGCCGTCACTTCCGCTGCGATACCCCCTGTCTTCATGCATTCTTCCACCACAATGACTCGGTGGGTTTTGCGAATCGAGGCACTAATCGTTTCAAAATCTAGGGGTTTTAGGGAAATCAGGTCAATGATCTCTGGGTCAAATCCTTCTTTCTCAAGGGGCTTCACCGCTTGCAGCACATGGTGACGCATTCGAGAATAGGTCAGGATAGTAACATCGCTACCCTTACGAACCACTTCGGCTTTATCAAGGGGCAGCAGGTATTCCGCTTCTGGCAGGTCTTCTTTTAAGTTGTAGAGTAGGACGTGTTCAAAGAATAAAACCGGATTGTCATCACGGATTGCTGATTTCAGCAGTCCCTTGCCATTGTAAGGAGTTGAACAGGCAACAATTTTCAGACCGGGAACTGCCTGAAAATAAGCTTCTAATCGCTGGGAATGTTCAGCACCAAGTTGACGACCTACCCCACCGGGTCCTCGAATCACCATGGGAATTTTGAAGTTACCGCCGGAGGTATAGCGCAGCATCCCTGCATTATTGGCAATTTGGTTAAATGCCAGGAGCAAAAAACCCATATTCATGCCTTCAATGATGGGGCGCAAACCCGTCATTGCGGCACCCACTGCCAGTCCGGTGAAGCTATTTTCAGCGATGGGAGTATCAAGAACTCGCAGTTCCCCGTATTTTTTGTATAAATCCTTCGTGACTTTGTAGGAACCTCCGTAGTGACCAACATCCTCACCGAGAACAAAAACCGTTTTATCCCGAGCCATTTCTTCATCAATGGCTGCGCGCAATGCATTGAAAAAAAGTGTTTCTGCCATCAATACCTCACCAAATTCGGCAAATGAGATCCTAGCATTGCCCAGCTTACCTTAGGCTGCACGAGGGATATATTTTGTCGTTTTCGATTCCCTTGTCTTCACTCAATCAAAAACAAGCTGTAAACTTTGTTTTTTAGAGGGATCGCTCCCCAGATGGATCTATTGATCCCAAAGATAGGTATACTGTAACTTTTGTATACAGTATTACGGCTAATTGCCAAAGTGCATCCTAACTCACATTATCATCGCTCATGCCATTTTTCGGACTTATTTGGGTAACTGCCTGGGTTAGCTGTTTGGTTTCCGCCAGTCAGAATCGATTAAAAGTACCGGAGTACATCACAAACACGTTTCCTGCTCGGACGTTCGCGGTAGTCAGCAGTCCTATCGAACTGCCAACTTCTCGGCTTTTGCCAATGCAACTTCCCTCAGGAGTCCGGTCTTCTAACTCGTCGGTAGGAACAGCCCAACACCTGGCATTTCAGACCGGTACGGGCAGCTCCTGGTTTCGAGTCCAGCCGACCTCAACGATTGAGAAGATTTCCATTCAAAGGAATGCGGGAGTTGGTGCATTCTGTCCTGTACCCGCAGCCACCTCTGCTCCCAACTCGTCAAAAAAGACGCTGCCAGAAAAAATTTTCCAGGTTATGCAGAACTTACTCCCCTGGCGTCAGCATTCTGGCTTGGAAGATAAGGCAGTTGCTGATTCTATCAGCATTGTCAGCACTCACCAGGGAGAGGGTATTGGCGAGAAACCCAGCAGTGAAGGACGGCGTTTGAAGCGAGGATTTTGGCGGTACTCGCAAATGCTCAAGAGCCAAGCTGTTGAGAGTTCATCCTCTACGAATGGGGAGCAGTTTCAAGTGCGGATGAGGGGACAAGTTATCGCCCAATTTCCGACCAAACAGCAAGCCGAGCGGATGGCACATCAGTTGAAGCAATTCTTCTGTCAGCCCTTAGACTCCTACAGGCACGAGTCATCTGTAGAACCAGCATTCTCTCATGGACAACCCGCTGTAAAGGTTGGTACTCGCCTGTTTCTAAAAGTTGACGACAAGCTGGCAAACAATTTGGGGAAGAATCGACAACTGCTAGCCATAAAATGGGCAAATAATCTGCGCGTTGCCTTGGGACAAGGGGCTTTGACGCTCACAGAAGCCCAAGAACGTATGCATAATTTAGTGGAAACCTCGAGCACGATTGAGGGCATTGCCTCCTGGTACGGACCTTATTTTCACGGACGAGTCACTGCCACAGGCGAAACTTACAACGAAAACGAACTAACGGCAGCTCATCCCTCCTTGCCCTTTGACACCTATCTCAAGGTCAGAAATCTAGAAAATGGTAACAGCGTGATTGTCCGAATTAACGATCGCGGACCCTATATTCCGGGTAGAACCCTGGATTTATCCCGTCAGGCAGCACGTTCGATTAAAAGTGAAAAGGCAGGAATCATACCCTTTGAAGCGATTATTATGCAGCCATCTTCAGCTCGATAAGCCTGCTTAAAAGAGTGGTGCGTTGACTGTTAACGGCTTGGATTTGAGAGTTTCTGAGTTTAAGGATAAGGAAACAATGTAGGACAAATCACACACGACAGAGGCGATAGGGAGCCTCCGCATTAGTCAGGAGTTAACCACTAGGGATGGATACGGTTCACTTTTCACCGCCATCGGTAGATTGTAGGATCGAGTTCTTAGTTGCCGGATCGGTAGGGCAATTGAGAATTCAGAACCCTTACCCGGTTCGGACTGATAGGTCAGTTGACCGTTATGGTTTTCTACAATGATTTGATAACTAATTGACAAACCTAAACCCGTCCCTTTGCCCACAAGTTTTGTTGTAAAAAAGGGTTCAAACAGCCGACGACAAACCTCCTGACTCATCCCCGGGCCATTATCAGCAATCCGAATCACAACGTGGGGGATTTTCTGAGAACGATTAACTTTAGCGGATTCCGTAGCCAGTTCCTGAACTTCAGTGCTAATTTTTAGGTGGAAGGACGTCCTCCGCTTTGAAGCTGATGCTTGCAAAACATCAATGGCATTTGAAATGAGATTCATAAAGACTTGGTTTATCTGTCCGGCGTAACAATTGACGAGAGGGAGATTTCCGTACTCTTTGCTCAACGTAATTTCAGGATGTTCAACCGTTGCTTGCAGGCGGTGCTGTAAAATCAAGAGAGTGCTATCAATGCCTTCATGAAGATCGGCGGGCTTCATTTCCGCTTGCTCAGTTTTTAAAAACTTCTGTAAGGATAAAACAACCTGGCGAATACGACTTGCTCCCACCTTCATTGAGGTTAGAAGTTTAGGGATGTCCGTCATGAGAAAATCGAGGTCAATGGCTGCGATTTGAGCTTGAATTTCGGCAGCAGGCTGAGGATAGTGCGTGCCATAGAGTTTCACGAGGTTGACCAAATCTTGAAGGTAGCAAATGGCATAATCAATGTTGCCGTAAATAAAGCTGACGGGGTTATTGATTTCATGAGCAACACCTGCCACAAGTTGCCCCAAACTCGACATTTTTTCGGTATGAATGAGCTTGGTTTGGGTTTGCTGAAGTTTTCGCAATAAAGTGGTAACGTGCTGTGTTTCTGCCTCTAATGCCACCTCCGTTCGCTTGTGCTGGGCAATCTCCTGTTTAAGTCGCTCATTAATTTTTGTCAGTTCAGCCGTTCGTTCTGCGACTCGTCTTTCCAACTCGCCATTCGATTTTTGCAACGCTTCCCGAGCGAACTGGCGTTCTGTGATATCCCGCGTTACCCTAGCAAAACCCCGTAGCTGCCCATCTTCTGTTTGCAAGGCAGTCGTCACAACATTGGCAAAGAATTGGGAGCCATCTTTACGCACTCGCCAACCTTCTTCTTCAAAACGTTCCTGACGTGCAGCAATTTGTAATCCTTCCTCGGGTTTGCTGAGTTTAACATCTTCAGGAGTATAAAAACACGAAAGGTGCTGACCGATAATTTCAGTAGCCCGATACTGTTGAATTCGTTCAGCTCCCGTACTCCAGCTAACAACATAACCGAGGGGATCGAGCATTATAATGGCGTAGTCCTTGACCCCTTCTACCAACAAGCGGAAACGTTCTTCGCTTTCTTGATGGGCGGCTTCTGCCTGCTTGCATTCAGTATTATCACGAGCCAACGCATAAACCAACTGCTGTTTGGGGCATAGGGTTGCATTCCACACCAACCATTTATAGGAACCATCTTTGCAGCGGTAGCGATTTTCAAAAGATATCGTATCCGTACAGGCAGATAGCTGTTGCCACTGCTTGAGGGTCAATTGCCGATCGTCTGGATGCACCCATTCAATCCACGGTTGTGCTAAGAATTCCTCAGTGGTAAATCCGAGAATTTTCTCGCACATCGGGTTTATTTGTGTCCAATAGCCGTCGGCACTGGCAACAAAAAACATATCCAGCGTGAGCGTAAAAAATTTGTCATGATTGCTACAAACTGAAGGGTGACGAGTACTTTTCTCTCTTTTGCAATGGGAGTTTTGGCTTTCTGACACTTGGGTTGCCATTCGATTACTTACCTGATTGGTTAGATTCACTTCCTCATACCAAGAGCAATTAGAATGCTAGAATGTTTCAGCACTAGACTGAGCCTGAGTTTGCTGAGTCAGCATCTGAATTGAAAAAAGCCCTAAAAACAGCTTCGCTATATTCAGCTCTATATCGGCAAAAGCTGTTGGTATTAGGCAAGCAGACACACCCTAAAATATAATAAAGCCTTTCGATATTTAAAGCTAGTTTCAGTCTATACCCTGTGTCTATATGTTGCTTTCTTGACATAAATACTTCGGTGAGAACCACTAGAGTTATCAATCCCTCAGGCAATTAGCCAGGGGAGCCAAACTGCCAAACTTAATAAACTTAAAAATAGAACGGGTAGAGTCAGGATCGAACTCAAGCGAACATAGTGACTCCAGCGAATCGGCAATCCTTTACCCGCCAAAGCATTCAACCAGAGTAAGGTGGAGAGACTGCCTAGAGGCATCAGTTTTGCTCCCATATTGCAACCAATGATAGTGGCGTAAACCATTGCCTCTTGACTTATTGGTTCAGTTATGATTGCATCTTGGAGAGCCAGGGCATTAAGCAAAACCCCTGGTAAGTTATTCATTGCACCCGATAGGGACAGGGCAAGAACACCAGTCCCCGTAGCGGTAAGCGTCAGTCCCCAGTGTGAGAGCTCCTCCAATCCCTGCTTGAGCAGTAAGGTTAAACCAGCGTTGCCTAACCCCACGACCACAAAATACATTCCTAAACTAAACCCGATCGCTTGCCAAGGGACTCGATGCCACACCTTACCCAAAGAAATCACCGGAGTGGTCTTTGCATCAAACCATCGTCCTGCTAGTGCCAGCAGACACAAAGCAGCAATTAGGGCGATCGCACTAACGGGGACAGACAGCACTTGAGCAAACCCATAACCAACGAAGAGCAACCCGAAGATGGCAAAACCCCACTGGCAAAGTAGGGGGTCGCGAATAGCACTACGCGGTGGCGGTAGGCGTTGCAGCTCGTAAGTCGGTGGAATGTAACGGTCGAAGTAGAACCAGAGGACACCAAAACTAGAAGCGATCGCCACAAACGTGACTGGCACCATTACCATAAGATAACGCAAACCAGCGATATCAAAATAGTCAGTGGCAATGATATTCACAGGACTACTTGTGGGTAAGACCATGCTAGCAGCATCAGCGATAAAACCAATTGCAAAGACGAAAGCGACAGAAGCCCTAGCACTAAAACGAAGTACCAGCAGCATTTCTATCACCGCAGGTGTCCAAATTAATGCCGTGCCGACATTCGTCAGCACCCATGTCGCCAAGACTGCCAGCAATACCACTAACGCAAAAAGCAACCGCCCCCGACCCATTCCCCAGCCCACCACTTGCAGCGCCAACCACCGCCAAAACCCAGCTTCATCCAAAAGCAGGCTAATTAGAATCAGAGCAATTAGGGTAAGGGTAGTATTCCAAACGGCACTGCCAATCGTGAGGATATCTAATAAGGATACTCTACCGCTAACAACGGTAAGTAGCGCTCCTATCAAGGCACTACAGCCGATACCTAGTCCTCGCGGCTGCCAAATAACTAGAGCGATCGTCACCAGAAAAATTGCTATTGCCACTGAGGAAGGTTGTAGGGTTGAGCTGAACCGTGAAAACGACTGTATTTTATATTGTATGTAGCCTTTAACTGCTTCGATGTATATACGTGATGCTACTGAAGCCGATCTACCAACGATTGTCGAAATTTACAATGCTGCCGTTCCCAGCCGAATAGCAACTGCTGATATTAAGCCTATTTCTGTTGAGAGCCGTTTGAGATGGTATCACGAGCATATACCCACTAGCCGCCCCCTGTGGGTAATGGATGTAGAGATAAAGCATAGCTCTACTTGTGCGATCGCAGGTTGGCTCAGTTTTCAGTCGTTTTACGGACGCCCAGCCTATCATGCAACCGCAGAGCTGAGTATCTACATAGCTCCAAACTATCATCGCCAAGGCATAGGGCAGCAACTTCTCGAACGAGCCATATGCCAAAGCCCAACGGTAGGATTAAAAACCTTGATCGGCTTTATCTTTGCCCACAACCAGCCCAGCTTACAATTATTTCAAAAAAACGGCTTCCAACGCTGGGGTTACTTGCCTAGAGTGGCGGATCTTGACGGCGTTGATCGAGATTTGGTGATTCTGGGGCGTCGAGTGGGTTAATGCAGAGATGTTGCCTAAAACGTCTTTACAGCGTTTCATTAGCGTTGAGTACCTTCTCCACCAACTCAGGATGGCGCACTCTAACCCAATCGGGAAACGCCAAGTGTGGCTCCTCTGTTAGCTGCCGCGACAAAAGCTCAATGATGTCATCAACTTCATTGACCAAATCAAATACAAAAATATTAAATGGCATGATTTGATTGACATTAAAATCCAAAGCTAAGAAATGCTCGATATCAATGTCTTTGCCTAATCCCAGTACAAAGAACTTAACATTTTTGGGGTCGTTAATTTTGGTACAAACTGAAGCAATGCAGTTGATAAACTCTTCTTCATCATCAAACTGACCATCGGTATAGATGATAAAAAATGCTCCCTGCCCTTTAGGTTTTCCTGCTGTTAGCCAAGTATTGATGCAGTGGTGTAGGGTAGAGCAAACAAAGGTTTTGGTTTTAGGTTGATTTTCGACAAACAGCTTCCAGACGTGGGACGCATCTTGAATGACAATCGGATGGGGAGCAGTTCTTGCGCGGCTGAAAAAGTAAACGAAAACGCGATCGCAAATCTTTGCACCCGATTGGTTTTTAGCTTCAGAACCCGCTGATAAAATTGCGGCGATATGTCCTTCAACCACTTCTGCCAAGTACTCGTAACGGGTTTGATTGCGCGTGTCTGAGTCCTTTCTTACCATTGAACCACTCTGATCGATCAGGATAAAGACATCGCGGTTATAGAGAGGAGAAATTGGCAAATCTGTTGGTTGAATATCTGAGATTCGTTTCTCCGTATCATCCGAGTCAGTGTTCATCAGCAGTTTGATCGATAAATCCCTCTCACTAATCGTCTCAGACACCATCCCTGACTGAGAAAATGCTGGCGAAGCGTTAATATTTACCCATTCCGGCTGGTGTTTGGCGAACAGAGCAATTAACTCACCTCGTTTGGAGCGACGTTCGTCAGGAAAGTCATTTTTTAAGCCAAATGCCAAACAAATATTCTCAACGTGCTTTCGAACCGTTGATGCTTCGATATGCAAGGATTGAGCGATATCGCGATCGGAAGCGCCAGCTAACAGCAGTTTCAGGACTTGCCTGCGTCTTGGTGTCAGCTCCTCAAAAGCTGCGGTAAACTTCCAGGGGTTCATGCTCTCTACTCATCCTGTGTAGATGGGGATACACACCTGATGGTTTAACCCATAGGGTGTCAGTCTTTTTTTATCCTATCTAGCTTAGAAAGCATCGTTAATGCTGGGTTTCGTCAATCGCTATGCCATCGTGTCTGATTGACTGACAGAACTCTCCAACTTCTTGCCTAGTCAGCTTTCTATAAGACTTCTATTGTAAACCCAAAGCCTTTCTATGGCTAAGTTTCAGGGAACTATCAGGAGTGTAGTCTCGAACAAATGATTGAAAAGTGGGACGGAATCTTGCCCGTTTATCAAGGCGGTTCGGCACCGTTTCCGGCATTCGATCCGAATGCAGGTCGAGCAGCTCAGACTCAACCCAGTAAATAGGTTGAGGGAGATGGGGAAGATGGGGGATAATTTTGCTAATCCCAAATTCCCAAATCCCCAGTCCCCAATTCCCCAGAATTAGAAGGTAAACGTAGTTCTGAGTGTACCGATAAATACGTCGTCGTTGTCTGAATTTTGGTTGGGAGAGGTTAGCCAGATGACACCTGGAGTAATGGAGATATTATCAGTGACCTGATATTTGTAGAACCCTTCAACGTGATAGGCAAAATCTCGATCAAAGTTTTGTGTACCTCCTGGAACATCAAGTCCTCTGAGAGTTGGTTCTGCACCCGCAACAATAGCAGCGATATTACCGGGTTTACCCAGATCTGGGAAGACTAGACCTAGGGCAAAATTCCAAATGTCAGCATCGCCCAAACCAATTAAACGGGCATCGGTTTTACCCACCCAGCCATTGACGAGAAAGTTAGGACTAAATTTCAATGAGGCTTCTAGCCCGTAGGAATTGCTGACTACGGGAGTACTTAAAGCAGCGGCTGACAGGTTGGTAACTTGTGCCAGTTGAGCGGGGTTGAGGTTGGCATACGCTGTGCCAGTCCCTCCTAGCAGAAAGCGCCTTGCGCTATCCCCGCCATCATCATAGGCGTGAATGTATGTCAATCCAATCTTAAACCGACTCCCATAAACAACCTGTGCAATTCCTGAATAGTTGCCGTTGAACAAACCATTATCTTCTCCAGGGTTGCTGGCTGTATTGGAGATATAACCTAGGTCTACTCTCAGATTATTGCTCGGTTGAATCGCGATCGCGGCACCTGCACCAAACGGACCAATCCGATAAATTGGGTTACGTTCGGCAAAACGGGAAATAGCATTAGAGCCTCCCGCAAAGCCTTCTAAAAAGGGGTTAACGGTATCGGCATAGTAGTGGTGCAGGGCATTATTTGCCAAAATCTGCACCGTCATGTTGTCACCTACGGGGAAGCGATAGCGCAGGATGTCGATGGAAACGTCGTTATTAGCGCCCCCATCGTAGGTGAAGCGCCCTTCTTGAGTGAAACCTGAGCCATCTTGAAATGTTACGCCCGATCTTGCCAGCAGTGGGGTTGCATTACCCGCTTGTAGGCGAGTTTGCAATAAGTCTTTGCCTGTGAAGCTGGTAAGGAAGTTGAGGCGCACTCGATCGTGAAAGACGGTATTGACATCATCATTTACCTCGTCGCCGAAGGCATCAGCAAGACCGAAGATGACTTCTCCTGCCAGTTTAGTCGTTGTTGAAAACTGATGGTCTTCTAAAAATGCTACTCGCCCTTCTAAGTTATCAACCTGTGCCCCTAAGGTGGCGAGTTCGGCTTCAAACTCCTGAATTAGCCGCCGCAGGGTTGTCAAATTTGCACCCCCGTCAGCACCGGTAACAATGAGACGTTCAATCTGCTGCAAACAAGCGTTCAAACCCGCTGCAAATTCGTAGCGAGTCATGGCGCGATTGCCCCGGAAGGTGCCATCGGGATAACCAGCAATACAGCCATAACGTTCAACCAGCGATCGCAACGCTTCGTAAGCCCAGTCTCCGGGAGAAACATCTCGAAGTTGGGAGACGTTGGTGACTTGCTCCATTGAGTCGCTTTCTAGGGTACTCAGTTCCAGTGGCACTTCTGGCAGAGTGGCATCAACCCCAGGCAATTCTGGAGCAATTGGAGTTTCAGCAACTTCAATGTCGGGTATGGCTGCTGGGCTGGGTTGTTCTGCTGTCACCGTCACGTCAGTGACACCGACAGGGGAAACGACATCTTCCGATAATGTATTTTCTGTGGCAACAGCAGAGGAAGCCAGCCAGAATGCGGCTCCTAAAATTACTGGAAAATTGAGCAGCGCCATCCAGGAAAACTTTACTCTCTTCAACGCTTTTCCTCACACCTCATCAAGGTTTTGCTAAGGTCACATCCGAAGGCAAAGTCCGTGACTGTTTTCTATCTCAACGGTTTTCCTTCAATTAACCTCACGTTAACCCTACGTTGCTTATCCAGTTTTTTTGTAATTTTTGATGCAAAATGTATTATTCCCATGTAAGTTATGAATAAAAATTATTCATTTTTTGCAAAAGCTAAATTTAAAGATTGCGAGTAAGACAGGAATTAAGATGCCTGTCGAAGGTTGCCAGAGAAAACCAGCTAACGAAATAATGGGGAATACAGCCTCCAACAGAGAAGAAAAGCTCAATCCCCCCAGTCTCCAGAAAAAAACTGCTAGGAGTATTGCTAAAGAGTGTTATAATAGTATGTAGGGATTATATTCGGCTGCATAGTTTGTTTTGGATTTACGGACAGGCATTTCTCCGAATCATAAGTCTCTACACCCTTTGATTCTGGAGACAGTTTCTTTTATGTCAATTTACATCGGCAACCTCTCGTATCAAGTTACAGAGGAAGACGTTACCAGCATTTTTGCTGAGTATGGAACGGTGAAACGGGTTCAGTTGCCTACCGATCGGGAAACGGGTCGGATGCGTGGCTTTGGCTTTGTGGAAATGGAATCAGAAGCCGAAGAAACTGCCGCAATAGAGGCTCTGGATGGTGCTGAATGGATGGGTCGGGACTTGAAAGTAAATAAAGCCAAGCCTCGCGAGAGTCGAGGTAACAGTGGCGGTGGCGGTCGGCGCAGCGGCAACCGGGATGGATTTTCTCGACGCTACTAAGCTTTGAGCGTGCAGATAGGAGAAGCCAAGTGATTGCGACGTTTCTTATAACTGCTCGGAACGGTTGAAGGTTAGGCTTTGCAGCAAGTCAAGTGAGGTGGCTTTTTGGGCTACCTCTACTTGATTAGGATTTTATACTGGGTGGTCGCAAACACCCAGTAATCAATCTAAAGCTTAGAGGAAATCGAATGGCACAGGTGACTGTCGGTGAACATGAAGGGATCGAGTCAGCCCTCCGTCGGTTTAAGCAAGCTGTTTCCAAGGCAGGAATTTTTCCCGACATTAAGAAGAATCGTCACTTTGAAACGCCTATTCAAAAACGCAAACGCAAAGCCATTGCCAGACACAAACAGATTCGCAGGCTCTCGCGCTATCGCCGAAAACCGTATTAGCGTAATTCACGAGAAGCCCCACCGCTCAACCCAATAGGGTTACTTTAGCATGAATCGCGGGGCAAGGTAGTTAAACTTTTAATCTGACTGCGTAAATCTTGCTGTTTGTATAAACTTAAAAGGGATTAAGAAATGTATACAGTTATTCCCTAAAACACGGCATGGATACAAAAGCCTTCAAACGCTCACTCCACAGTTCAGAAAACTACCATCGTAAGGGATTCGGTCACGAAGCCGAAGTTGCGACTCAGTTGCAGTCAGCCTATCAAAGTAATCTAATTCAAGAAATTCGCAATAACAACTATCGGCTGGAACGAGGAGAAGTCACAATCCATCTGGCAGAAGCCTTTGGCTTTTGCTGGGGTGTAGAGCGAGCCGTCGCTATGGCTTATGAAACCCGCCAGCATTTTCCCACGGAGCAGATTTGGGTGACGAATGAAATCATTCACAACCCTTCAGTCAACCAACGCTTGCAACAGATGCAAGTAGGATTTATACCGGTTGAGCAAGGCGATAAAGACTTTTCTGTCGTCGAGCAGGGTGATGTGGTGATTTTACCCGCCTTTGGTGCCAGCGTTCAGGAAATGCAACTGTTGAACGACAAGCAGTGCAAGATAGTCGATACTACCTGTCCTTGGGTTTCCAAAGTGTGGAACACGGTAGAAAAGCACAAGAAAAAGCAATATACCTCCATCATTCACGGCAAGTACAAGCATGAAGAAACGATTGCCACCAGTTCCTTTGCAGGCAAATACCTGGTAGTGTTGAATCTAAAAGAAGCTGAGTACGTTGCCGATTACATTCTCAATGGTGGTAATCAAGAGGAGTTTATGGCAAAATTCAGCCGTGCCTGTTCCCCTGGTTTTGACCCAGAACGGGATTTAGAACGTATCGGCATTGCCAATCAAACCACCATGCTCAAGAGTGAAACCGAGCAAATTGGCAAGCTGTTTGAGCGTACTATGATGAAAAAGTACAGTCCTGCTGAGTTAAATGACCATTTCCAAAGCTTCAACACCATCTGCGATGCTACCCAAGAGCGGCAGGATGCCATGTTGGGGCTAGTCGCAGAAAAACTAGACTTGATGCTGGTAATTGGTGGCTTCAACTCATCGAATACCACCCAATTGCAACAAATCGCCATTGAGCGCAATATTCCATCCTATCACATTGACATTGCCGAGCGGATTCTGCCAGGGAATAAGCTAGAACACAAGCCACTGCACCATGATTTAGTCGTGACCGAAAATTGGCTGCCCTCTGGTGAGATTGTTGTTGGGGTAACTTCGGGAGCTTCGACACCGGATAAAGTAGTGGAGGATGCGATCAAGAAGATTTTTGAGTTGAAGGGAGCCGTTGCAGTGGTTTAACGGTTGCTGATGGGGTGGACGGCTCTGCTCCCTTCTCCTTTGGCGAGAAGGGTTGGGGGTTAGGTTATTCTGAATCTACTTCATGCAACTGAGAACTGCTATAAAGTCCAATTATTCGTGATTAGCACCATCAGGCATGATAGCTCCCTTTAAGTCCGCACCCCGCAGATTAACCTGATTCAAATTCGCATCAATCAAAACCGCTTCCACCAAAATTGCCTCAGTCAAATTAGACCAACAAAGGTTCGCTCGATATAAATTTGCCTTGGTTAAATTCGCCCCTCGTAAGGTTGTCCAACTCACGCTAGCACCTCGCAATTTAGCTCCCACGAGGATAGCACTTGCCATATTCGTGCCACTTACTTTTGCCCGACTCAAGTCTGCCTGAGTCAAGTTTGCCCCAGTTAGGTTCGCTCCATTTAAAAGGACTTTACACAGACTTGCCCCTTTGAGGTTGGCTTCAATCAGAATTGCATTCGTCAAGTTAGCCTCATCCAAGTTGGCTCCCATTAAAATAGCATTGGAAAGATTGGTGCGGCTCATTGATGTTCCAAGCAGTTTGGCTCGACTCAAATTGGCATCCCGGAGAACGGACTCGCTCAGAATTGCTTCAGTAAAGTTAGCTCCACTTAAATTTGCACCAGTCAGATTGGACGCTCGCAGACTCGCATCTGTCAAGTTGGCTTCACTGAAATTGGCTTGGATCAGGTTACAAGCAATAAGATTTACTTCTTGCAAATCGGCACCCCGCAGGGTGGCTTTACTAAGATTAGCTTCCCGCAGGTTGACGAGTTTGAGAGATGCGCCCGTGAGATTACTTTCACTCAGATTCGCTCCGCGCAGATTAGATTGACTCAGGTCAACTCCAATTAAAGACGCACCCCGCAGATCCACATCTCGAAAGTCCCGTTCACCTGCCGCATAGCGTTCCAGCAGTTCACCGGCATCCATGACTATTGCCTCGTCTTTTACTTTTAAATTCATTTGTACATAGAAAAACCCTCGACTCCTTTACCCAAATCCAATCAGCAGGGGAGCGGGGTAGATAGCTAACGGGTCGGTTATTTGTGCCATGCTGCACTAGTAAACGTCTAGCAATTTCCGTTTTTGCGCCTTGCCTCTTGTGGTTTCACGATTTACTCCAAAGCTAGCTTAATTCCAACATTGGGGGTCACTCACGCCGTTGCAAAGAATCGAAAGAAAAGAAAAGCGAACCGTTGCTGCACCAAAAAATCTGCGACAATCATGATGTTGCAGTCAGCCGTCAGCTCTTCGAGCGTCTGAGGCAATTCCTCCACTGCCGTGCATCTGACTGCTGATAGCGAATAGCTAAGGAAAGAATAGAGCAATGCCGGACAACGTTAGAAGCAAAATCGTAACTCAGGGCGTTCAGCGATCGCCTAACCGTGCCATGCTACGGGCAGTTGGTTTCACCGATGAAGATTTCACCAAACCAATAGTCGGCTTGGCAAATGGATATAGTACTATCACCCCCTGCAATATGGGGTTAAACGACCTCGCCAAACGCGCCGAAGCCGGACTCAAACAGGCAGGTGCCATGGCTCAAATGTTCGGCACGATTACGATTAGCGACGGCATCTCCATGGGAACCGAAGGGATGAAATATTCCCTGGTGTCGCGGGAAGTGATTGCCGACTCCATCGAAACTGTCTGCAACGGTCAAAGTATGGATGGGGTGCTAGCTATTGGCGGCTGCGATAAGAATATGCCTGGGGCAATGATTGCGATCGCACGCCTGAATATCCCAGCCATTTTCGTCTACGGTGGCACCATCAAACCCGGATCTCACAACGGCTGTGACTTAACTGTTGTCAGTGCCTTTGAAGCCGTGGGACAATACAGCGCTGGCAAACTGCCAGAATCCGAACTGCTGGAAGTGGAACGTAAAGCCTGCCCCGGTGCGGGTTCCTGCGGTGGGATGTTTACCGCTAACACCATGTCTTCCGCATTTGAAGCCATGGGCATGAGCCTGCCTTATTCTTCCACTATGGCGGCTGAAGATGCCGAAAAAGCCGATAGTGCCGAAAAATCCGGCTTCGTGTTAGTTGATGCCATTCGCCAGCAACGGTTGCCCAAGCAGATTTTAACCCGCAAAGCCTTTGAGAATGCAATTGCTGTAATTATGGCAGTCGGCGGTTCCACCAATGCTGTCTTGCATTTATTAGCGATCGCCCAAGCCATTGGGGTTGAATTATCCCTAGATGACTTTGAAACCATTCGCGCCAAAGTCCCCGTTTTGTGCGACCTCAAACCCAGTGGCAAATATGTGGCAACCGACTTGCACCGAGTGGGCGGCATTCCCCAAGTCATGAAAATGCTGCTAGTCCACAACCTTCTGCACGGTGATGCCCTGACGATTACAGGTCAAACGATTGCCGAAGTTTTGGCAGATGTCTCCGATGAACCCCCGTCGGATCAAGATATTATTCGTCCTTGGGATAAGCCGATGTATGCACAAGGACACCTGGCAATCTTGAGAGGCAATCTGGCAACCGAAGGTGCGGTAGCGAAGATTACTGGGGTGAAAAATCCGCAAATTACAGGTCCGGCGCGGGTGTTTGAGTCTGAAGAAGCCTGCCTGGATGCAATTTTGGCAGGTAAGATTAATCCCGGTGACGTAATTATTGTCCGTTACGAGGGACCCAAAGGGGGTCCGGGAATGCGGGAAATGCTAGCACCTACCTCCGCTCTTATCGGCGCGGGTTTGGGAGATTCAGTTGGATTGATTACCGATGGTCGCTTCTCCGGTGGTACTTATGGCATGGTAGTCGGTCACGTTGCCCCAGAAGCTGCCGTTGGCGGTGCGATCGCGTTAGTGCAAGAGGGCGACTCGATTACCATTGATGCCCCAGCACGATTGTTGCAAATCAACATATCCGACGAAGAACTGGCGCAGCGGAGTGCTAATTGGCAATCCCCGAAATCCCGCTATACAACAGGAGTACTGGCGAAGTATGCCAAATTAGTCTCTTCTAGCAGTGTTGGTGCCGTAACCGATTTGAATTTATGAATTAAGGCAACTCCCCGTAGGACAGGCATCTTGCCTGTCCTCTATCCTCACCATCTCCTGCCCAGTTAATTGCTTCATTTTCTTTAGAATTGTTAAAATAATCGTAACCTTTGTTTAGCGATTATTACGTTGAACGTTATTTAGGAGTCAAAAAACATGGCAGATAGAACGACAACCAAGACCAAAAACACCAATACTGAGACTCAACAATTATTGCCGCCAATGGATCAAACCACCGCAACCCTAAACTTGAGTCCTTTACCCAACAATCGTCCCATTTCTAAGAATGTTACTGAAGATACTGACGCACTTATGGGTTATCTGGACTAAGTTAACGCTTTCTTGCGTAAGGAATTATCCCGATTTCTGGGTTAGAAGTTGGGGTTTTTCCTAGTTACATCTATTGACAAAATCACTAGATTCTGTATACCTAGATTGAGGTATTTCTAGCCCTTCACAAACCTGGAAATACACGATTGAGCTCAAGCAATAAGTCTAAAAAACCAGGAAGTTTAACCGTTTCATTCCGTAATGCAATCCGTCTGATACGATAGTCAAAATTCCCTTGAGTATCTTGATAGGGTTGACTGTAGCGTTATTCAATCAGACGATGATACTCAGCTAAGGAAAAGCGCTTCGTTGTCACCTGGAGCATAAGTTATATTTTTTCCTTCCGTGGGGGTACGATACCTCGCTTGGTAAGACGTTCATCAATTTCTCTGAGGAATCCAAAGTCTTTTTCCAGGAGGGGCTGACTTCCATTGGCGAGTACGCCCTCCGGAGATGAGAACTTAATCTCAAGGAAGGCAAACGCCTGCCGAAACTGGCGCGGACTTGCCTCAATGGGCGAATCTAAGTGGCAGGGAACAATCCGCTCAAAATTCCAACTCGCCACTTTATCAGCCCAGTCAATCGTTGCCTGAGGTGCTCGATTGAGAATGAGAGTTTGTAGAATCGGTGCTACAAACAACCGTCCACCCCCTCCCAAGGTATTAAATGACTGCTTCCAGTTATCCTGCCATCGAAAGGGAAACAACCCGAAATACCCTTTCCTTGACCGATTAGGCGCTTTGAGGGCATTACGGAATACTTGTCCCCATCCAATTGTTTCTAGGGCACTCGGTTGGAAGTAAAATGCAAACAGCGAGATGCGCTGCCATCCCTTACGGCGGTTTTCTGGATTGTCCTCTACACTATCAAAGGCACTATCCTTGGCATGGAACAGCAAGGGATAGGGGTCAAGTTGAACAATCTCCGGCGGTTCATCGGGTACGGAAACCACCAAATCAGTGACAAGTAGAGTACGCGATCGCTTATCGAAAAAGGCTACTTCTGCAAACCGCCCCGGTCCAAGTTCGAGGGGACCGAGTATCCCGTAGTCAAATTGGTCGGCAAAGGGGGCTTTGCTGCTATCGGTTGGAAGAACAGATGTGCGTTTGGCAGGACAACCAAGCCAACTCAAGGGAAGGTTTACAGGAAAACTCCACTGCTTCGGAGCTACAAAGACTTGCGACTTTGGAAAGCGTCTGGCGAAGGGACCGACAAAGACTTTATGCTCTAAGCCAGAGATGGTGGGTAAGATGATGTACTTAACATCGCCATGCTCTGCTACTAATTCTTTGACCAGTCGGATACATTCTCGGGTTGGCGCAACGGGTGCATAGATAAGCAAACCGCCTGTATCGAGTTTCACAACAGTCATGCGAATTGGCACGACGACGTAGAGAATACCCTGCAACTGGTCGAACGTCCAAATTTTGTCCTTAACCACTTCTTTGCGAATGGTCTGCCGCCTACCATAGGGGTAAAGTGGCATGGCGGGCCAGAAGAGCCAAGATAAGTCTCTTGGGTGGATGCTTTGTTGTGCCTGCGTTTCTTGCGCGTTCATCGTGGTTCTATCCACGCCACGACCCCCTCTTTAAATTCCCAACCCTCAAAATGGTTGTGTCTATTCCCCACTCTAGTTTCTCATGACCCGGGGAATTGAATGATGTCAGTCGTGATGTAGTTTACAAGGTAGAGGCTGAAATAGCAGCGCTGCGGTATTAGGCTACGAGCTTGCAACCCTAATTTTACGATTTGCGATCGCCCCTAACACTTTTCACCCCTTAGTGACGTGTTACTTTGTCAAGGCTGCGCTACGCTAGTAGTGTTGGCTAAGTTATCTATTGAGTTATCGAGTTTAAGAGGAAACGATTATCGCTAAGAAACAACTAATCAACCATCACATCAAGTCTCCTCAGGTTCTTTTAATTGACCATGAGAACAATAATCGCGGTTTGACGGATACCCGCGAGGCGTTGCAACTAGCTGAGAGTGTGGGACTTGACCTTGTCGTAGTCTCTGAAAGCAAGGATGCTCCAGTGGCTAAGATTTTGGACTATGGTAAACATCAATACCAACAGAAAAAACGTCAACGCCAAAGCGCTAAACCAACGATGAAGGAAGTTAAACTCCGTCCAAACGTTGGTGAGTCGGATTACAGCTTACGCATTGATAGAGCCGTCGAGTGGTTGGGTAAGGGTGATTCAGTTAAATTTCAGATTCGTTTACGGGGTCGGGAACACCAACATCGCGATCGCGCCGCAGAACTATTAGACCGCATTGTCAATGACCTAGGTGAAGCTGGGAAAGTCCAGTCTTTGGATAAACGGGCACTGATTGTTCAGGTTACTCCCGGCTAGAGTAACTTTTCTGGAAGTTCCGAGAAAATCGCTCGCATCAGCGTAACAGAAATAAGTAAGCCGCTATTGCTCTCCCTTGTTCTCCTTTATCTAGAAGAAGGGAAATATCACTTTATGCCGTCTTGTACTATTGCAGGGCGGCATAAATAACTGGCGACTTCCAGTCGAGCAAACCCTCAAATCAACATCTATAACTTTGAGATTAAAACAGTGATAGGAGAAGAATACCATGTCCAAAACGCGATATGAAACCGACTATCATCGATGGCTCGAAGAAACGGTCAACCAATTACGAGAACGGAATTTTAATGAGGTTGATTGGGATAATTTGATAGAAGAGTTAGAAAGTATGGGAAAAAGTGATAGACGGGCTGTATTAAGTCTTTTAACCCGTTTATTAGAACATCTACTGAAATTATCCTATTGGGAAGCCGAAAAAGAGCATTCAGGCAATCATTGGGCTGCGGAAATTGTCAACTTTCGCGCTCAGATTCAACATCGTTTAGAAGATAGTCCCAGTTTAAAACCTGAACTTGAAGCAATGTATGCTAAAGCATATCCTGTAGCGGTTAAGTCTGTCTCTAAGCTGTTTTCACTGCCGGAAGATGCTCATATTTCTCTAGAACAAGCCTTAGATGAAGATTGGTTTATTGTAGATAAATCTGAAGATTTTTGAGTGAAGTGTCGCTAAGTGAATAGGCGAAGAGAAGTCCCTCGGATAATGACGTGCAAACAGAACTGATTTTTGACTGGGAACGGGATCATTATCAGTAGGCGGAAGGCGATCGCCCGAACAGCAATTACACTTCTCAGATTGAGGTGTGGCAAGCGATGCTGGGAAAGTTGGGAGGGAATGAATGAGCGATAAGCTTTCTTCGGTATGCAACGCTTGCGCCCCCTCCTTTCCGTCCGATACTTTCGCCTACAATGAGGCTACAGCTCGCGTTGCTAATTAAACTAACTGCTCTATGCCAGAAATCGTAGAGATTCCTATCGAACTAACCCGATTCCAGCTTCCCCAAGCGGTTCACGCACGCTTACAATTTTTGTTGGATCGTCAGGACGAGGGCTATACACTGTCTCAGGCAGAACGACAGGAAGCAGAAGGACTTGTGGAACTGGTGGAATTTTTATCTCTACTGCGTTTGCGATCGACACGGGTGATGAAGCAAGCATAGATGGCAACGATTCCAGCTTCCCTGCGTCGATTAGTCATTCAAAGAGCAGATAATGGAAAGAACACTTTGATTGAAACGGTGTGCAAGTTGCCGGGTTGACAGCTACAGGTAGAGCAACGGTGCAAGCACTTGATTTGAATCGAGCAACAATGTTGGCGATTAGGGCAGAAGAGGAATTGCTAGGTCGTCATCCACCACCCTAAACTTGCCTTGACTGAAGTTGCTGTTCTAACGTTGGCAGGCAATGAATGAGCGATCGCTTTTCCTCATCGTCCTAGGTGCGATAGCGAAGCGCTGCTGCGTTCGCCCTTGGCGTTGCCGAAGGCTAGCGCAGATCGCACCACTAGTCGTATTCATTCGTCTTCCTGTTGTTCTAAAATCGCCTCAATATCCCGTGCGGCGTGGAGAATTCGCACGATTTCAATGTAATCATCAAAAGATAAATAAAAAATCAGGTGCTTCTCAAATCCCTTAACTGACCACTTCCGCAAACCTTCTAAACGGGGATTAGTTACTGGATAAGGGCGACCCATCCCTGACATTTGGGCTAATTTAGCACAGGTTTGACGTACTGCATCAAAAAATCGCAAGGCTGTATCCGAGTTATTCTGGGCGATGTAAGCAAAGTGTTCGTCTATATCTTGGCTTGCCCTTGGCGTGATGACAATGCGTTTGGTCATTCCTGAGTTTGTTGAAGTCCTTGCATTAACTGAGTGCGTTTTTGCTCCCACCAATCATCTGTCACTTCTATGGGTTCGCCACTATCCAAACCTTCCAGTAATAATGCCTCAACTCGTGCAGCTTCGGCTTGTTCTTGGAGAATCAGGTGCAGGATGTATTCCGACGCATTGCTATAACCTCCCTTAGCGACTTGTTGCTCGACAAACGATTGAATGCTCTCAGGAAGCGAAATATTCAGCGGGGTCATAACTCTTTTACTGATTCCGGTTGTCTTTAGTCAAGTTGTTTAACTTTTAGCTTACTCTTTGTAGCTTGTTGGATGAGGTTATCCTGTCGGGCGCGATCGCATCTCGGAGGATGAATGGATGCGATCGCATCCAGCACTTATTGAAGTTGCTCACTATCTTTGTTTTCTCATTAGCTTCAGGTATTCTGTACGAACGTATGAATCATCTGGATGTTTTTGGAACCAAATATCAGCCTGATTAATGGCTGTTTGCTGCTGTTGTACTCTTCCTTCTTGGTTAATTAATTTGAGATATTCCCAAAAAACGTAGGAATCACAATTAGTTTCAGGCTCTTCCAACCATAAAGCCATTTTAGAAATTACCTCTTGAGAGTGTTCTGGCTTCCCTTTTTCCCTTACTAATGCAAGGTATTGCCTGAGAACATATGATTCATCTGGATGTTCTGATAGCCAAGTAGAAGACTGAACAATTGCCTCATGACATTGCTCTTTCGGTATTCCTGAGCTTCTAATCAGCTTTAGATACTCCGTAAAAACGTAGGGATCACAGTTTTCTAGATTCTCTTGTAGCCAAAGGGACATTTTTGCAATTGCTCTCTGCTGTTGTTCTAGTGAGCCTTTTTCTCTTACCAGAGCAAGGTATTTTGAACGAATATATGGTTCATCTGGATGCTTTTCCAACCAAATATCAGTCTCGTAAATTGCCTGACGGCAGGCATCAGGATTTCCTTGTTGTTTAATATCTTGGAGATTCTCTCGAATCGTTCTTGAATCCATTTCAAATATCTCTGCTATGTCAGAGCTAGGTGTGGATTTTAATATATCTTCAAGCTCTGTAAGAACTTGGCGAGCTGCGTTTTCCCATGTCCAAAGTTTAGACAGCTTTTCTTTGAGTTTCTTAGCATTTCTCTTCGCTTTCTCTCTATCATTGGCTATTCTATAGAGGCAATCTACAACTTTTTGAATATCTGCATCTTGAAAGGGTTTCTCACCAAATGAACCTGAGATATCAACATGATACAAACAGCCAGTTCCTTCTCCCTCAAGAGTTTGGTCTATAGCATTATACAAACCGGTATTCTTTGAAATGATAAGCGGAACTTCAGCACTTATTGCCTCTAGACCAACAAGACCAAAACCCTCGTGAAGAGAAAGCATCATGCAAACAGTCTTTCCTCTAAGCTCATTGAACAGTTCTTCTCGATTTTCGTTATATGTCCAACCGTAAATCGATACGGCTCTTTTCGCATAATTTTCCCCTAACAATTTGAGTGACTGATTCCCCTCGTCTATCTCCTCATTAGACAATCCAATCACTACGAGTCCAGGATCTTGTCCAAGTGGGTCTGCCTTATTTTGTACGGCTTCCCCAAAACTAGCTACAGCTAAATCGGTCTGTTTAAGTAAGCCATTTTCTTTATCCAGCCGTCCAAAAGTTATCGTTGAAAAGCGGGATGGCATTTCTACTGGCTTTATCTCTGCTAAGCCTGGTTGAACTTTTATGACACGGACTTCTTTTTCCCCTCCACGAATCTTGTCTATTGCCGACTCTTCCAATTTCGGACCAATAGCGAATACAGTATCAGCTTTCTTCAGGATATTCTCTTGACGCGAAATCAGATTCTTATCGTTTTTACCTTGAAAGGGCTTGTATGCCCTGTAATCCATGTGATGAAATACGGCGACTGGAACGTTAATATGCTCTGATAATTTAATGGCTCTCAGCCCAGTATGTACGTCATGCCCCAACACATATACAGGCTTTATTTCGCAGCCTTTAAGTTGGCTACTAACACTATTTATGTCGAGGGTAGGCTCAGCTTGGTGCGGAATAACAATAAGTTCTACGCCAAGCGACTTAGCCTCTTCGACCTCAGCGTATTTTCCTTCATTGACAATGCAAACGACCTTTAAGTTGGGATGACCCGGTTCAGCCAAAAGTTTAGCCAAAGCTTCACAGAGGTCATAGTTAAAAGAATTGATCCCTCCGTGACGCGACCCCCAAGCGGTCGCAAAAAATACGAGGCATTCATTCATAGCTGTAAAATTTACTAGGAGAATGGAATAAACGCTGTGTCTGCCAAATCTTTCTCTAGTCTTGCAGATTTGTATCCATATGTTAAAGGTGATTGTAATGTAATGATTAGGCAAAACTGTTTTTTATTTCCAAATTTCTTTCTCAATAAATTATCGTAGTTTTGGATTAAATAGTGAATAGCTCCCTGATTACTTCTTGCTGTCTGTCCACAAATTAGAATCACAGGATGAGAAGTTGAACTAGGATATAGTCTTGCCAAAACAGCGTGTTCGCTCTTGTTTTTCTCATATCTAAATTTCTCGTCTTTAGTAACAATCGCGATATTATCGGGGTCACCCGGCGCGTAAGGTTTCAGATGAATCCCCTTGAGAAAATTTTCTAAATGTACTCTGGTTCTTTGATTGGAGTCCGGACCACCTATACAAAATTCTGTCGTGCCTCCAGCAGGTTCCAGTATTTCATCGAAGGGAGCAATAATTAATTTAGAGCCAATTTCATCTACAAGCCTAACAACTTCAATCAACGTCTGTACGTCTGAATGAGACATTGTATTCGGGATTTTAGGATTATGATTCATCACTGCAAGGCATCTTTCTTTTGGTAAAAGACCAAAAAAGGCAGCCCTCCGATTTATGATTCTGGATTTGCGTAGCTTTTCCCATAGCCAAACAGCAAGGGCTGTTACAATACTTGTTACAATACCAACTACAAAGTTTTCAATAACTGATGGAGACATTGATCCTGAAGCCAATAGGGTTGTAGTAGAATTCAGTGCAGTCGTCTGGCGATTTCGCTCACTCGTACAGAATTAATGCCAACAACATCATAATCTAGTAAATGAATTGTCAGACTGACTCATCTACCTCTTAAAGCTTCTGAGGTTTTCTCGCAAGCGTTGATGAATGCGATCGCCTTTTCCAAATCAAACTCTACTAGGAAAGAGCGATCGCTCTCTCAACAAGTTTCGACATATTCACATAGAGTAGTTGGTTCGGGAATGGGTAAACCCTCTTCTCGCAAACCATCCCAATGAAAAGCGATCGCTTCTTTTATCTGCTGTTCCATCTCTTCAAGAGTTGCACCTGTTGCCACACATCCAGGTAAATCTGGAACATAAGCTGAATAATTACTCTCCAGCTTTTCAATCACAATCGCATAGCGCATTACTCTTCTTCTCCTGCGTCCTTGTGTTCCTTGAGTTGAGCTTGCGTCATTATGCTGTTTAAGGTGCCAGGTACTCGCATCATCAGATGGTTTACCTGCAATTGTGACTAAACCGGACTTGGTTGGATGCTTGAACTGACGATGACTGCCCCTAGTTCTTGCTAGATACCAACCATCCTCTTCTATTAGCTTAATCACTTCCCTAACTTTCATGCTGTAGAAATTTTCATCCATAACCTCTCATGATACTAAACGAGGTAAAGCTCAAAGCAGGTATCGTCAAGCAACTGTGTCAACCACTCAAAACTGACCCTCGCTTCAGCACTCAACCAGGGCGGTTTTATACGAGTGCGTGAAGCGTTAGCGAAGCGGTAGCGAGGAACGAGCGTCAGCTAGCGCGTAGCGGCTCGCATTAGTCGAATACATCTACAAATCCTGGTTCAAAGTCCAACAACGGTTGCAGCGCAAGTTACAGGGACAGACACGCTGGCTAGAAATGCTCAGAGGGATCAGTCAAAAGTTCAAAACCCTTATCTAATCTTGACTTCAGGAATTTCGACAGCGATTAATCTTCTATTTTTTCAGGAGATTGAGCAGGAATTTTCGGCAGCCGTCAGTCATGATTCTGAAAGGGCAGCGTAGGCAAGGGTCTAGGTGGGAAGAGTTTCAACGACCATCCCAGCTGTACTACTAAAAGACCCGGAGTTCACGCCTATTCCAAGCATCTCGTATTGCTGCTACCTTCCGGTTCTGGCAAGGTTTGAGCGTTGGAATCGCATGAATCCGAGTCAATTACTAGAATAACATCATCTCTTGAGAATTAACAGATTTTCTACCCAAAAATCAGATCAAAGTCCCTCTCCCAAAGCGGGAGAGGGATTTAGGGTGAGGGCAAATGACTTTTGTCAGTCAATCAGATACCAGGCTCAACTGTAATACGTCCTTAGCAATCCATGTCCCAACAGCTCTAATTCGCGCCGATACCGAAGAGTTCTTCAATCTCTGCACGTGTTGTCGAGTCTGCCAGTTCAGCCGATGACGGACTCCGACGAGTATCGGTAATCAGCCAATCGAGTGCTGCTGCCTGAACATCAATGGTGGCACCGGTTTTGTCAACGCAGTAGCGTCCAAAGACCAACTTATCCACCACACTTACTCCGGCTCCCAAACGGGAATATTCAAAGATAACGCTATTATCAACGATTGCCCCCTTACAGATCCGGCAATTCGCTCCAATCACGGTCGGACCGATAATCTTTGCGCCATCTTCGATATGAGTCATAGCACCAATGTAAACCGGACCTTGGATATCCACTTTGTCCCAATTGACCGCCACATTCAAACCCGTGTAGATGCCGGGAGCCACTTCCTTGCCGGGAATCGGCACATTCTTAATCTCTCCAGTCAAAACATTCCGCACCGCGTGCCAATAGTCTGGCACTTTGCCAATGTCCACCCATTCAAAATCCATTGGCACCGCATAAAACGGAGCATTCATATTTACCAGCTTGGGAAAAAGTTCGCCGCCGATGTCAAATTCCTGACCCGATGGAATATGGTCTAAGACTTCCGGCTCAAATATATAGATACCCGTGTTGATATTGGTGCTCAAGGCTTCCTCAACGGTCGGTTTTTCCTGAAAGGCAGTAATGCGCCCCGTTTCATCCGTAACCACAACACCGTAGCTAGAAACCCGCTCTTGCGGAACGGGTTTGGTAACAATGGTAGCAATAGCGCCCTTCTCTTTATGCCACTTCACGGCTGCCGACAAGTCCAGATCAATCAAGGCATCGCCGCACAGGACAACAAAGGTATCGTCGAAAAAAGGATAAAAGTCTTGGATTTTCCGCATCCCACCCGCAGAACCCAAGGCTTCTCCCACGAGTTGACCATCGACAATGCGACCTTCAAAGGAATAGGCAATTTCAACGCCAAAGCCCTGTCCGTCGCGGAAATAACTTTCAATCTCATTTGCCAGATGAGAAACGTTGACAACAACTTGGTCGAAGCCATGCTGTTTCAAGAGTTCGAGCAAAAACTCCATTACAGGTTTTTGCAGGATGGGAATCAAGGGTTTGGGAATCGTATAGGTAATGGGGCGAACCCGTGTCCCCTTTCCAGCCGCCAGAATCATGGCTTTCATGAATTTTCTCCTCAAGCTACTTTTATGACTCGATATTCAAGCTCTCAATTGTGAGCTATTTTTACTAGATGCATTGACAACAGCCCACTGCCACCATAGAAAATTTATGAAGAAAATGCGAACCGTATTTTTACTTATTTTTAATCAAATGAGTTGCCTTTTTGTATAGAAGAGATTAACTCTGATTGTTTATTAAAAATGATTCATTTATTTTTTCGTCAAAGTAAATTTAAAACTGCAATATCCTATAGTTAGAGAGACAAAATGAGACCTCTCTATGCTTTCCATAGAGACTCAAGATAATACAAATGATCATATTCATTTAAGATTTATGGTGATCGCTTACACCGTGATTTCCGGCTTCATGTCTGGGATTAGCGTTATTCTGGTCATCCTGCAAATCGCACCCTTTCTCGGACAGCCTAGTCCTAAAGGTGGCGTAGTCGGTACTATTCAAAATCTGCCCCAGCTTTTGACAAATATTAACCCTGCCGAAACCGCTGAAGGTCGGGTTTTGAAGGGTAGGCAATGCCCACCCTATTCTATTAAATTTCCGCCGCTGCGCGTTCAATTAAGCGATGAGCCACTGTTTGAGTTCCAGTATGTTCGTAGTAGTTTGTTGTCGTATCCAAGAATGCTGCCAAATAGTCCAGCTTATCGTCGGCAATTTCAACGAATCCTTGCAAGTGGCTGACTACTTTCTCCGGCGTCAAACCCTTGGCTGCAACTACCCCACCCATCCAACCTTTAACAGAGTCAAAACTTTCACCGATAAAGTTGAGCTTACCTTGAGAACTGTTGCCTGGAATTAGACTGCTGATTTGTTTGAACGTGGGATTTTGTTCTAACCGGGAGGGACTCAGCCCAGCTAAGGTTGATTGGGCTAATTGGATAAAATCAGGACCAAGGGGAATCAAACCATCCAGGCAAATGAGGGCTGCCATGCGCATGATAGACTCACCACTGTAGTCGGACAGAGCATTGACAAAATCTCCGATGCTGTCTCCAGGAATACCGTTAATTTGGCAGAATGCCACCAACTCGACTACAACTTTCAGACACAAATCGATGGTTTGAGCTGTATCAGCTTTGGGAGTAAGCCGATTTAAGAAACCTAGAAAAGAAATTTTCTCGCCAATTTTGTTGGCTAGTGCCGCTGTACCGAGTGCGAAATCAGCACTATCAACAGTTTGAAATAACCAGCTCGCTCGCTGGTATCCCTCTGACTTGTCATTGTACAGCCACAGAGCGCGTTCGCTAATGGCTTGAATTAAAGCTGGGTCATCTTCGCCAGTCACTTCACAGACTGTATTTTTAAACCCCACCACATTTTTCCACTCACCAGGCACGACAAAATCTAGCGATCGCAGCACGGAAACGGTCATTCCGCCTGTGGGTAAGTTATCGACTAATTCAATAATTGATTTGCTCATCTCAAGTTCTGGTTGTCGTTTACTAATAACCAATGGCTAATTATTATTTGAGTTGGGATAAACGGCTGAGGTTGAACTTTTGCAGCCAAGCGTCCCGATCGCTAGGGGTAAACGAATCATCACGGGATTGGACTTTGACTTGAAAGCGATCGCCCACTAAAATAGCCGTTTGAGTCTTCCCCACATCAACGGCTGGATAACCTGCAATTTTTCTAGTCGGGGTCTGGAATTTCTTAGCGGCACTGGGGTTATTTGCCAAATCATTGATAGAGAGAACTGCTACATCTTTACCCCCCGCTTTCAATTTTGCTTCGGCAAATCCTGTTTTCTCCTGGGCAAATACTCGCTTGTAATCACCGCTAGGGTTTGGAAAGAATTTATTAAATTTCCCCCCCGCTAAAGGTTCCCCTATAGGAGCCTTGATGGGTTGGGTGTCGGTCGGCTGTTGAGAACTAATGGGCGGGGCTTGAGTCGAAGTTGGGGGAGCTGTGGACGGTCCAGCGCAAGCCGTTACGAATAACAACACCGATACCAATAAAGTAGCCAGAATTTTACCTGCTCTAAAAATCATACTTGTCTTTCTAATCGCTTGTTCCAAGACCTTCCCATTTTGGCACGCGGATTAGAGCCGCAAGCAGTGATTCGTGACTAGTGACTAGTATTGATTTAAGCCCTGAAGTGAGAGCATCCCATTTTTGGGGTCATTAAATTTTGTTACGATAAACTCGGATAGAGAGCAAGCTGCGACCCTAAAGCGTCTAGTAGCTCAACCGCCCTGCTGAAATCTGCTTGAGACATTACAAAAAATGCTGCGACTTGAACATATCAGTAAAATTTACCCCACTGGCGAAGTTCTCAAGGATATCAACTGGGAAGTTAAGCCAGGAGATCGCATCGGTTTGGTTGGTGTCAACGGTGCGGGTAAATCGACTCAACTTAAAATTATTGCTGGGGAGATCGAACCCACCGCTGGCGAAATCATCCGTCCTGCCAGTTTTCACATTGCCTACCTCACTCAAGAATTTGAAGTAGACCCCAGCCGTACTGTCCGAGAAGAATTTTGGACGGTATTTGAGGAAGCCAACCAAATGCAGCACGAGATAGCGCAGGTGACTCGGGCGATGGAAACGGCTGACCCCGAGGAACTGGATCGACTGATTCACAAGCTCGATCGGTTGCAGCGTAAGTTTGAAGCCCTCGATGGTTACGGGTTAGAAGCTCAAATTGAGAAAATTTTACCGGAGATGGGGTTTGAACCGGAAGATGGCGATCGCTTAGTGAGTGCCTTCAGTGGTGGCTGGCAGATGCGCATGAGTTTAGGTAAAATCTTGCTGCAAAGCCCTGACCTATTGCTGCTGGACGAACCAACGAACCACATCGATTTAGAAACGATTGAATGGTTAGAAAATTACCTAAAAGGACTTAAAACTCCAATGGTAATTGTCTCCCATGACCGGGAGTTTCTTGATCGACTCTGCACCCAGATTGTCGAAACCGAGCGGGGTGTTTCCACAACCTACTTGGGTAACTATTCTGCGTACCTGCAACAGAAAGTGGAAATGCAGGAAGCGCAGATGAGTGCCTACGAACGTCAGCAAAAGGAACTGGAAAAACAGCAAGCCTTTGTTGAACGTTTCCGTGCCAGTGCAACTCGTTCGACCCAAGCGAAAAGCAGGGAGAAACAACTGGACAAAATTGAGCGGGTTGAAGTGCCAACCGCTAGCTTAAAAACCCTGCACTTTCGTTTCCCTCCCTCTCCTCGCAGCGGACGGGAAGTTGTAAAAATCAAGGATTTGGTGCATACCTACGATGATAAAATCCTCTTTTTGGGAGCTGACTTACTAATCGAACGGGGCGATCGCATTGCCTTCCTCGGTCCTAATGGAGCGGGGAAATCTACCCTACTGCGTCTGGTAATGGGCATGGAAAGCCCCACGGAAGGAACAGTTGAACTGGGCAATCACAATGTCATTCCTGGTTACTTTGAGCAGAATCAGGCAGAAGTTCTAGATCTGTCGAAAACTGTCATGGAAACCATTCACGATGAGGTGCCAGATTGGAAGAATGAAGAAGTCCGTACCTTATTGGGACGATTCTTATTTAGTGGAGAGACTGTCTTTAAAAAGATTGAGTCTCTCAGTGGGGGCGAAAAAGCGCGTGTGGCGTTGGCAAAAATGCTCCTGCGTCCCGCTAACTTGCTAATCTTGGATGAGCCGACCAATCACCTGGATATTCCGGCTAAAGAAATGCTGGAAGAGGCAATCCAAAACTATGATGGAACAGTAATTGTTGTCTCCCACGACCGCTATTTTATTTCCCAAGTGGCAAACAAAATTGTGGAAATCCGAGAGGGGGAGTTCCTTAGCTATCTGGGGGATTATCATTATTTTCTGGATAAAATTGCTGAAGAAAAAGAACAGGTAAGGTTAGCCGCGAGCGCCGCAGAAAAAGCCGCGAAGAAAGCGGCGAAGGAGGCGAAGAAAAAAGCAGCAGCTAAAAAAGGGAGTAAGTGATTATGCTTATTTTTTCTCGAAAATACAATTAGAACATTAAAGCATCAACTAAGTGATTCGGCTTTCAGTCATATTCCTTTTCCTTGAGAAGGATATTAATCATCAAGGGATCTGGATAAAGCTGTAGCGGTTGTTGAAGTTCAAATAGACCAGTAAATTTAGAATTATCCTTACGCTGAAAACCCAAACCTAAAAAGAAAATGCAAAATTAGCAACAAATTCAATCGGCAATGATATCATTGCGGTGAAATTAATGTAGGAACAAAGAGCGATACTTATGATGCAAGCACCTGTATCTCCTGTGGTGCTAGTCATCTTGGACGGCTGGGGTTGCCGCGAGGTAACGGATGGAAACGCCATTGCCGCTGCTCGCACCCCTGTAATGGATAGCCTTTGGGCTGCCTACCCCAGTACAACAATTCGGACTTCTGGAAAAGATGTAGGTCTGCCAGAGGGTCAAATGGGTAACTCCGAAGTGGGACACCTCAATATTGGCGCTGGGCGCGTAGTACCCCAAGAATTGGTTCGCATCTCTGATGCCGTTGAAGATGGCTCTATAAACGAGAACGCAGCGCTACTCAAAGTCAGTCAAGCTGTTAAGAGTCGAGGCAGTAAGCTTCACTTGATCGGTTTGTGCTCTGAAGGTGGAGTACATTCTCATTTAGATCACCTGATCGGATTGCTGAAATTTGCGAAATCTGAAGGCTTATCAGATGTTTGCGTTCACGCAATTACCGATGGTCGCGATACCAAACCCGTAGAAGGCGTGAACGTGATTCAAGCCCTTCAGGATAGTATTGATGAAATTGGCGTTGGACGCATTGTCACCCTTAGCGGTCGCTACTACACCATGGATCGAGACCACCGCTGGGATCGCATCCAAAAAGCCTATGAGATCATGACCCAGGATGGCACTGGGGATGGTCGCAGTGCCATTGAGGTTTTAAAAGCCTCCTACGATGCTGATATCACCGATGAGTTCGTTCTACCCACCCGCATTGCTCCCGGTGCGATAGAAGCAGGTGATGGTATTATTTTCTTTAACTTCCGTCCGGATCGGGCGCGGCAGCTAACCCAAGTCTTGGTCGATCCAGAATTTAAGGGATTTCAGCGGGAGCAAATTCAACCTCTAGCGTTTGTCACCTTTACCCAGTACGATCCAGCATTCCCTGTCTTAGTGGCGTTTGAACCTCAGAACTTGAATAATATTCTGGGGGACGTTATTGCCCAGAATGGTTTGCAGCAATTCCGTACTGCTGAAACTGAAAAATACGCCCATGTCACTTACTTTTTCAATGGCGGTTTAGAACTGCCCTTTGAAGGGGAGGATCGGGAGTTGATTCCCAGTCCGATGGTGGCAACTTACGATCGCGCACCCACTATGTCAGCGGTGGAAGTAACCGATGTGGCAGCAAATGCGATCGCAAAAGGCATTTACTCCTTAGTTGTAATCAACTACGCCAACCCCGATATGGTCGGGCATACGGGTAATATAGAAGCCTGTGTCCAAGCCATTGAAACCGTCGATAGCTGCCTCGGACGCCTGATAGAAAGCATCAACAGAGCAGGTGGCACAGCGATTATTATTGCTGACCACGGCAACGCTGAATGTATGCGAGACGAGCAAGGCAATCCCTGGACAGCTCACACAACCAACCCCGTACCCTTTATTCTGATAGAAGGGGAAAAATTAAAGATCCCTGGATACGGCACCGAAGTTGCCTTGCGCAACGATGGGCGTCTGGCGGATATAGCCCCGACCATTCTGGAAATCTTGCAACTACCGCAACCGCCGGAAATGACTGGGCGCTCTATGTTCGTGCCTCTTGAATTTGAAGTTCGAGCCAATCGGACACCCGTGCGAGTTGCTCTGTAGTCATTAGTCATTGGTCATTAGTCATTGGGTTTTCAAAAAAAAAGGACGAATGACAAAGGACAAACAACAAAGGACAAACAACCAATCATGGCAATCGATCAAATCCTGCAAATTATCTGGGCAATATCAGCCCTTGGTCTGATTATTTTGGTTCTGCTACACAGTCCCAAAGGGGACGGTATTGGCGGAATCGGCGGTCAAGCCCAACTATTTACCAGTGCCAAGAGTGCAGAGACAGCTCTGAATCGAGTGACTTGGGTACTCGCTGTTCTTTTTATCGGCTTGACTGTGATTTTGAGTGCAGGTTGGTTGAATCAGTAGACACTTTGAGTCGCAACTCCTAACGAGACAGTTGTGACTAAAGGACTGTACAGGGCAACCGCTTGAGGATGAAAAAAACCACCGTTCACTGGCTGAGGCGTCTCTGGAAAACTAACGGGAGACGCCTTATTTGGCTGGGAGTGGTTTTGATTTCAACTCTAGTCGTTCTGTTGACTTCCTTAGAGCAGGTGGATGCTCACAGAGATTCCCTTTCAGGAAACACCGTGCAAGGAATTTCCACTGCTCCCCCTGCTTCCCCTTCTCTACCCATGCCTCAAGTTCATCCCTTACCGCCAACTTTGGCACACTGGCAGGACTCTACCCATGCTGGTGATTACTTTTCCGAAATCAAGCTGACCCCAGTAAACTATCTGGTTTGGTCGCAGTTTCCTGTTAAGGTTTACGTGGAGCGACCTAAAGAACCTGTTGAATCCTCTGCCAGCGCTCAACGGTTTCAAAATTGGATGGATGCGGTATTGCAAGCGGTAGGGGAATGGAATGCTTACTTGCCCCTAGAGGTCGTTTCTCAGTCAGAGGGAGCTGATATTGCAATTTTGCGATCGCGTCCTCCCCTGCAAGCCTCCTTAAACCGTGAAACGGGAAAGTTTGACTCTATTCGCGCTCGTACTGCCGAAACTCGCTATGAATTTTACCTGCGGCAATCAGAAAATGAAAAAAGATTTGATATTATAGCACAGAAGTTTACCATTCAGCTCAGTCCCGACCAAAGTGTAGACTTCACGATTGCCACTGCTCGTCACGAGTTGGGTCACGCTTTGGGAATTTGGGGTCATTCTCCTGTAGAAACCGATGCCCTTTACTTTTCCCAAGTGCGCAACCCGCCAGGAATTTCTGCCAGAGATATCAATACGCTGAAACGGATTTACCAACAGCCAACCCGCTTGGGATGGACTTTGGAGGGTCAAGGGTAGAGGTTGCGCTTACCCAAATTTAATAATAACGGCTTGCACAAGCTTAACGATTTCAAACGCTACGAAGATACCCAGAATAGCTGTAACTAAACTATTCAGGATCGAGTTGTTGCCATAGCCAAAAAAGGAGGCAGCAAACTTGAGCAACACCGCTGAAAGGCAGATAATCACGAAAATTTGTAGGGGAGTCATAGATTCTGGTCAAGCTAGGTACTGTTGCTGATTTGACTATATCACCCCCAGTAGAGACGTTACATAAAACGTCTCTACATCAGGACAGGAACTTTAACGCTTAACTTCCTGAATGGCTGCCTGGGCGTTCACCAGCCCGCTGCCGAAGAAATACTGCTCCGGTGAGACGGGTTGGGGTATCGAGAAAATACCGGGTAGGCGCACAATGGAAAAACCAGTACCAAAACCAACGGCTGCCTGCAAGCGGTATTGATTCTCATCCCCCTTGGAAATCGTTAGTCCATCGTAACTAGAGGTTTCTTTGAGAATAGTCACTAAGCGATCGCGGCTCAAGCGGCGATTGGGGTCTTCCCCTTTCATCAGCGCCATCACACCCGCTACTGTGGGGGCTGAGAAGGACGTACCCTCGACCTGCACGTACTTGCCTTGCGGATCTAAGGCAACTCCCCAAGAATAGTCGGGAACAGACAGTCCCTTCCAGAAACCATCGACCCAAGTGCCGCCTGTGGTGAGAATGCCGCCATTCATGTTTAATTCGGTGTCCCCTCCAGGGGCAACGACATCCAGCCTGCCGCCATAGTTGCTGTAAACCGTGCGATTACCGGTCATATTGGTTGCCCCCACCGAAACCACGCCGGGAATTGCGGCGGGGAAAGCCACCCCATCTACGCTGTCATTTCCGGCAGAAGCGATAATAACCAGGTTGGGATTGGTATCAAGGACTTCAAAAATTTGATCGGTTAATTCCCGATCCGGCATCATACCACCCAAGCTCATATTAATAACATCCACTCCCCGTGCTGCGGCATAGCCTACGGCTTCAATCAAGGCGGCGGAATCAATTTGACCCCCCAAGCCAAAGACGCGGACGGGCAGAATTTTGGCATTTGGGGCAACACCGATAACTCCCATCTCTTCAGCAGGACGGGCAGCAATCACCCCAGCCGACCAAGTACCGTGAAACTCGGCGGCGACTTGATTGCGAAGGTAATTCCGCAACCAGGTGATTAACTGCGCCTGGGATGCATCGGGGTAGCGATACTCAAATTCATACACCAGCCCTTCGTATTGTTGGAGTAATTCCGCGTTTGAAAGTTCAAAGGACTGTTTAAAGTAAGGTTGTACGATTTCCAGTTCCTCTGGGCTGATCCGGGTATCAGGATCGCCCTCTCCCTCTCCCGAAAAGTCCCAGCCGTGAACTTCTCCGGGTAACTTGTCTTCTACTTCATCACCAATGCTGTAGACATTGTTGACCAAATCGGGGTGATCCCACTGAATCAAACTATCAATGACGGCAACAACGACGCCCTCACCCTTATTGGTATTTTTCCAAGCTTCTGTTGCTCGCACGTCGGTTCTCGGTAGGAGTTGACCGCGTTTGGAGGTGCTGTCGAGGTGCCATTGCAGGGGCAGCATAGCAGACGGAACAGGAGAGTTTGTTGATTTGGGCAGGCGATTTAGCAGTCGTTGCAGTCCCTCTACTGCCTGGGGCGTTTCGGTGAGGGAGGTTGTGTGGGTACTCTGTTCCTGAACTCTGGAGGTGAGAGACTGAATGAAATTAGGGGTAGCAGACTGCACGCCTGTCACGCCATTGAGTTGATTGGCTACATTCAGAACGGCGGTTCCTGATGTGGATTTGGAGCTTACCACATAGCGATTGTTAGTGAAGCGCAGAGGTCGAACAATCTCCAGGTTGTGGCGGGATAGGAGTAACTGCTTTTGAAGATTTGAGAGGTTGGGTTCCAAACTCAGGACAATTTCATTGGGGAGGACGACAACTTCCTCGCTGTTCTCTTCTGTGTTGCGGGTGAGTACGGGTAGGGTACTTTCAACATAGGATTGCTGTTGAATGCGTTCGGCGACAGCGGTGGGGGTAGCGGTACTGGCGGCTAGTTTGATGAGAGCATAGCGATCGCCTAAAGGATTCACTTCAACGTTTAACGGTTCGCTGGGAGTAGTAATGCTACGGCTATTAGAGCCACCCCCTTCCAAGGCTTGCTGGAGTTGCACGTAGGCAGGTTGAATGCCGATGCCCCGCGTACCCGCTTTCTGAGGTTTGAACGCGACAGCAATCATATCAGAACGCTCAGTTAGGGGAATTTGCTGACCGTAAAAGGTATAAAACAGGTCGCTCGGTGCTGGTGTTTGGGCGGTGGCGGCGAGAGGTTGCAGGAAAACGATGGGATTGGCTGCTCCCCAAAGGCAGCTAGTGAGCAGCAGGCTGGAGACAAGACGTTTCATAAGTTATTGCTTCCGATAGGGTGGTGTTATCAACCGATATCTCTGAGGGGTTGAGGGTTATGCAAGATTTAACGGTGGGATTTTGGGTAGGAAATCTCAGCTCTGACCCAAAGGAGGTTGACAAATTATTTTGAATGTGAATGATTATCGCACAATGTAGGAGTTAGATAGTAGCAGTTGTTGTTGATTAATGCAAAAGTTCCCGGATGAGCAATTTGTACAGCAAGTTGCTGCCTAAATTCCTTGGTTTTATAGGTAATCTAATCGTGATTATTTTGAGAACTGGAGCATTATTGTGCGGAAAGAGTATAACAAGCTGGTTCGGGATGGCATTCCTGAACTGATTCGCCAGGATAACCATGAGTATGAAGTCGTGGTGATGGGGGAGGAGGAGTATCGTGAAGCGTTGCGTCAGAAGCTAGTTGAGGAGGCGGGGGAGGTAGCTGCCGCAGATCATCAAAGGCTGGTGAGTGAGTTGGCGGATTTGTATGAGGTGATTGATGCGGTGATGGCTGCTTATGGGATTGAGCGGGAATTGGTGTTGGTGGAACAGGTGAGGCGGCGAGTTGATCGAGGGGGGTTTTTGAAGCGGTTGAAGTTGTTGTGGACGAGGGGGTAATTGGGGGTAATGATGGAGGAGCGATCGCGTTTTCATGTTCAGCTATCATCGTATCTTCTGTCTCTAGCTAACAATCCCATTGCAAGCCAGAATGGTTGGATGTCATTTAAGCCCTGCTTAGTGAGAACACTATGTAAGGGGTCTACAATCTATCCTTTCTACAGAACTTTCTACAGAACATGACATTTAAGGTTAAAGTATGCCACCGAAGCAAGAAATTACAGATGAGCTGAGAGAAGCCGCAGAAGCCGAAATCTGGGAAAAGCAGAAGCCTGTCGATTACGATACAAAAGAGTATCCAGTGGAAATACTTGTTCAGAAGTACATCGACGGTAGAGATGACGACACTAACGAGTTGTTTATACCTGATTACCAAAGAGAGATGGCTTGGGATGAGACAAGACAGTCAAAATTTATAGAGTCGGTACTTTTAGGATTGCCAATACCATACATCTTTGTTGCCGATATCTACGATGAGGTAAATGATCTAGGGCGTTTAGAGATAGTAGACGGTACACAACGCATCCGTACCCTAGCTAGATTCCTCAACAATGAACTAACGCTGAAAAAATTGGAGAAGCTTGGGAAGTTAAATGATTTCACCTTCGCTGACTTACCACTTGCTCGACAGAGGCGCTTTAAACGGAGTACTCTTCGGATGATCCAATTGACCGAGAAGGCAGATGAAGAAGTACGAAGGGATATGTTTGAACGAATCAACACAGGCAGTGTTGACTTGACCGATATGGAAAAGCGCCGGGGTATATCACCAGGCCCATTTCTCGATCTGATTGAAGAACTCTCTGAAAATTCAAAGTTCCGCAATCTATGCCCATTTTCCGAGGCTTCTATTCGCCGACGTGAACCCCAAGAATTTGTATTGCGTTTCTTCGCCTACTTAAACAATTATGAGAACTTTGAACGCCGAGTCAATGAGTTTCTTAATGACTATTTAAAAGAAAACAATCGCGAAGGGCTTGATCGTCAAGGAATGAAATATGAATTTCAGTCAATGCTGAATTTTGTAGAAGCTCATTTTCTTAATGGATTTAGTAAAGCCAAAGGATACACAAGGACTCCTCGTATCCGCTTTGAAGCAATTTCTGTAGGTGTTGCACTTGCCTTAAGAGAAAAGAGCAATCTGGAGCCAAAGTCAATGAAGTGGCTCAACTCTGACGAATTTAAAGAATACACTACATCCGATGCTAGCAACTCTAGACCTAAAGTAATTCGGCGGATAGAATATGTGCGAGATCAACTGTTAAGAAAATCATGACCAGCACATTATTTCAAGATTTCAATGAACGCTCTAAAGAAGTAAAAAAATATTTTATTTTCCTGAAAAGTTTAGAACAGGGAACAACTAAGTTAATTATGGAAGGGAAGAATGGAGTAGCTAAAATCCGAAAGATTGACCCGGAGTTGGAGAAAACTCTCAAAGCTAGTGGATTCTTATTGCTATACAATCTGGTCGAAGCCACTATGCGTAATGCAATCGAAGCAATATTTGAGGAACTTCGTAGTAAAGGAGTTTCGTTTGACAAGATTAGACCTGAACTCAGGAAAGTTGTCCTCAAGAATGTTGCAAAACGCAATCCTGATAAAGTCCTTTTGCAAATAACAGCTATTTCTCTTGACATTATCACGGCTGGATTCGATAAAGAAGATCTCTTTTCTGGCAACATTGATGGAAGAGAAATTAGAAAAACAGGGGATATGTATGGGTTCTCATGTGCTACCGATTATGCTAAAACAGCGAATGGATCTGATCTATTGACCGTTAAGATAAACAGGAATGATTTAGCACATGGTATCAAGTCCTTTGCAGAAGTAGGACGAGATCAAACTATGGGAGATCTCTTTAAGATTAAAAATAAGGTAGTCAAATACTTAAAACAAATATTACAAAATATTGAAACCTATTTGGCGAATGAGGAATATTTGGACTCCTCGACAGGCACTTTTTAACTTTTATTCTTGATATGGTTCAGAATACTTTGCGCGACTACTTGACCTAATTTGACGGGGACAGCATTTCCAATCAAGCGTCCTACACGGCTAAAACCAACAGGTTCATCAGGAGCTACAAACTCATAGTTAACCGGGAAAGTTTGCAACACTGCTGCTTCTCTGAGAGATATTGCTCTATCCTGCTCAGGATGCCCAAACCGACCGTTTCCGAAACCAAAGCACTGCGTTGTGATAGTCGGACTTGGACGATCCCATTCCATCCGACCGTAAACTGCTGGATAGGTCTTCCCACTGCGTTTAATATGGCATTCTGCAATCAGTTCCTCTGACCAATCTCGCCAAGTTCCACCAGGCTTTGAAGCACGAATACGACGAAGATTGAGTTTTGAAAGCTTGCTGCACCGATGAAGTCGGTCAGTTTTAGAGCCTTGACCTGCTGCAAGAGGTTCCATATCACTGATAGTACTTCGTACCGTTTCAAAGCTCATCTTATCGTGGGTTGGGAGAATCAAATTAATGTTGCCGAACTTTGAGGCAAAAAAGACCAACCGCTTGCGTGTTTGAGGAATACCATAGTACAAGCAGTCAACCTTATAGGAAGTCACAAAGTAGCCTAACTGTTTCAATTCACTAGTGAATTCATGAAAAACTTTATGCTGTTCTAACTGAGGTACATTTTCCATTGAAACAATCTCTGGAACGCATTCCCGCACAATACGAATGAAATCCTTCAAAAGCTCCCACTTTTCTGCTTGTTTGTTACCGTACCGCCTTGAATAGGTTGAAAACGGTTGACATGGAGCACATCCTGCTAACACCTTAATATCACCCACAGGGAAATGTTGTATTAACTCAGCACCAGTAACTTCTTCAACACTTTTCAGTATGAATCTTGCTTTATTGTTGTACTCATACGGAAATTCGCACGCTGGGTCAATGTCATAGCCGACATTTACAGGAAGACCTGCCTGCTGAAAGCCGTGGGTCAGTCCCCCAGCACCGCAAAACAAATCTACTGCGGAGATGCCGATCATTAGTCACTTCTATAAGGTATGTCTAAGCTAGGAAGCTATCATAACTCATCTAGTTACTATACTCCTATTGCTTTGTCTCATTTTTCACTTTAGTCAACGATGCCACAGAACGACTGCTCGCTTTACTCTTTCAGAAGACTTTACTCGTGAAGTTGCCGCACAGAGCGGGCTAATTATCCAAACTTCCGCTAATTTTATCAAAGACATTCGAGAACTAATAGAAAGAGAGTTATAACTTACTCTTCACTGTTCTCAAACTTAATCCCTTTATAAAATGTAAATCAACTGAATTTGAAATGTTATCCTCTGTAGGGGCGCATAGCTATGCGTCCCTACCCTGTTTAATCCCCCTTACCCTTCTTAGGGGGCTGGGGGGTTAGGTTTTCCAAATTCGCCCAAGGAAGGAATTATTCCCCTAACCCCTAACCAGAAATCAACGCTTCAAACCCCTCATTCCCCCGCAAATTATCAAAATCAGAATCAGTTCTAGCCAGCACGCGATTTTCACCGGAATCGAGCCGAATTGCTTCTTGCAAACTAATAATAGCCGCCTCAGCATTACCCAGTAACGCATAACAGCAAGCTTGATTGTACCAAGCATAGTCGTCCTCTGGGTCACTTGCGATCGCTTCTGAGTAGCTATCAACAGCTTCAGTATACCGACCCAATTGCCGCAGAATCTCACCCCGCTTGTACCAACTCCAAGGATCTGTCGATATGGCATCTAACGCTTGATCGTAGCTATCTAAGGCTTCTTCAAGGTGTCCCCAGTGGCGCAAGGCATCTCCACGCCTATACCAAGCCCAGTAATCATCGGGGCGTCGATCTAGCGCTCGATCATAACAGGCGATCGCTTCCTCATAACGCCCCAACTGCCGTAAGGCATCCCCCTTACGATACCAACTCCAGTAATCCCTCGGTCGGTCTTTTAGGGCTTTCTCAAACGAAGCGATCGCGTCTTCATACCTGTCCAAATCTTCCAGCGCCACGTAACCCCGGTTATACCAAGCCCAGTAATCACGAGGTCTGGTTTCAATAGCTTCATCATAGCTAGCGATCGCTTCCTCATAATACCCCAACTCCCCCAGTACCCTAGCCTTCTGACACCAAGCCCAATAGTCAGTAGGTTCCTTTTCTAAAGCTTTGTTATAACTTTCCAGGGCTTCTTCAAGGCGTTCCAAGCTTTCTAGAACATCCCCCCGCCAGTACCAAGCCCAATAATCGCGGGGCTTATACTCCAACGCTTTTTCATAGCTAAAGAGGGCTTCTTGATAGCGCCCTTCATCTCGCAACCCATGCCCCTGATGCAACCAATCCTGATAACTGTCGGGTCGGCACTCCAAAGTTCTGTAAACTGTGTGGAGTGCAGGCATTACTATACTCATCTCAAATCCCCTCCTTTTTTTGATGTCGGTATGGCAAAATCCGGCTGCACAATCAACAGTACCACTGCTGAATTTCAGTGCAATAATACTGTCTCCTAACTCCCTATGCTACCCAGCGATCTATTAATCAACCGCCAAAATGGGGAAGAGATTATCCCCAAACGGTTGCCGATTAATGACACAATTGGTGCGATCGCTACTGAATTGATCGCCTGCTTTCAAGGGGCGGTTGGGGGTACTCAGGGAGAACTTGATCGCAAACTCTCAGAACTCGAAGGCGATAGTCCTGATTATCGCCTCAAACGGGGTTTAGCACACATTCTCAAAAGCAACTTCAGCACCTTTGAAATTGTTAGTCCCCTAGAACCCAAGGAACTGAGACAGCGGGTATTTACCCTATCCGCCAAATCCCTTCCCTGTCACGCCGCTACCGAAGCTACACTGGAAACCCTCAGCAGCCTTCTGAGTCAGGAGTTAAATCAAGAGGTGTTACCCTCCCAAATTCGAGCGGGACTTTACGCAGATTTGCACGAAAACCGCATCCTCACTCAATTTGACGATCCAGCACCAGAAGCGCTACTCCATCGCTACAACTTGTCTCAAGTCCAAGGTATCTTCTATAAGGCATCTCACCTAATACTGAACGCTCACCGAAACGTGCCGGGAGAATACAAGCTATTATTCCGGTACTTAAAGCTGTTCGGGTTGATGACCTATATTGAGGGAGACGCCGATCATGGATTTACCGTGACAATCGACGGTCCTGTGAGTTTGTTTAAGCCTAGTACCCGCTATGGGTTAGCGATCGCAAAACTGATCCCCGCTCTCTTGCACGTCACCCGTTGGAGCCTTAAAGCCACCTTACAAATGCGTGACCCTTACACAGGAGCTTGGAAGTCAGGACGTTTTAGCCTCAATGACGATTGTGGGCTAGTAACGCACTATCCCCCCGGCAAACCCTATGATAGTATGCTGGAAGCCTCCTTTGCAAATCGCTGGGACTCCCTAAAAACCGAGTGGATACTAGAGCGAGAAGTTGACCTAATTCCTATTCCAGGCAGCGTCATGATCCCCGATTTTCGCCTCGTGCATCCCGATGGGCGGGAATTCTTGTTAGAAATTGTAGGGTATTGGCGTCCGGAATACTTACAAAAGAAATTTGCCCAGGTGCGGCGATCGGAATGTGACAATTTGATTCTGGCAATTTCCGAGCGACTGAATTTGGATAAGGCGGGGATCAAGATAGAGAATGTGCCTGCCAAGATTGTTTGGTTTAAGGATAAGCTTTCGCCAAAAGCGGTGCTTGAGGTGTTGGAGTAGAGATGTTATATGCAACGTCTCTACTCAGCCTACGGAATTTTGGCTGATTTCATTATCATTTTTTCGTTTAAAAGTCAATATCACTACGCTAGTAAAGTTAGGGTGGAAACTGTTGGTAAAGATTGAATATTCATGAGGTGAACTTATGCAACCGCAAACAAATACGGTTCAAATCAAAACGGTTAAGCCTTATTACACTCCGGAGGAATATTTAGAACTGGAAGAAAAGGCAGATTACAAAAATGAATATCGCGATGGGGCAATTGTAGCGATGACGGGTGGGACGACTAATCATAATAAAATTGCTTTGAATTTTGCCGCTAACTTGAAGTTTGGTTTAAGAGGGCAAGAGTACGATATCTATATCGGTGATGTGCGGTTATGGATACCTCGTTATCGTCAGTACACTTATCCCGATGTGATGGTGATTACAGGAGAACCAATTTATACAGGAACGGGGACAACTACAGTGATGAATCCGTTTTTGATTATTGAAGTATTATCCAAATCAACGAAGAATTATGACTTAGGGGATAAGTTTATTTACTATCGCTCAATCCCTGATTTTAAAGAATATATTTTGATTGATCAAACTAAATATCATGTGATGCAATATGCTAAAAATACTGATAATAAATGGTTATTAAGTGAACAAGAATCGACAGGTGCGGAGCTTAAATTAAGTTCAATCGAATTTCAAATTAATTTGAGAGATATTTACGAGAAAGTCGATTTTGCGGATAGTGAGGAGTAGCTGACTGCCTGACAGAAGTAACTAAGTCGGCGCAATTAAACTTAAGTGGAATACAAGAGCTTTAAGAAGTGCGATCGCTCTGGTATGAGTGTTAGGACTTACGCAAATTGACCGTTTAGACTCTACTCATAGTGGTAGTGTGGGCAATGCCGCCCTACCTATAAGCCATGTGCGTAAGTCCTGAGTGTAACAAACAAGGGAGCGATCGCTTGTGAGGCAGTGGGGATTCTCTAATCGGTTGATAAGAAAGCTAGAAACTAACCTTGTCTGTAATCTGCGATAGGAATTGTTCAGGAAAAAGGCAAAAGGTACAAGCAACTAATCCTTTCCCAACTCCCCTACTTCCTACCCCAACCCCTCAACAACCGGATGGAAGTAAAACGCCAACCCTAAAACCACATAAGCAGCTAACAGCAAAATTCCTTCCAACCAATTTGACTTACCATCCGAACTGATGGAATTAGCAATCAACACCGCCACTGCCACTGCCACCAGTTCAAACGGATTAAAGTCCAAATCCATTGGCTGTCCTAAGAACCATCCAGCAATGACTAACACAGGTGCAACAAAAAGAGCAATTTGCAAACTCGAACCCACTGCCACAGAAACCGAAAGATCCATTTTGTTCTTCATTGCCACCGTCACGGCTGTGGCGTGCTCTGCCGCATTACCAATGATTGGCAGCAAAATTACACCCGTAAACAGTGCCGTTAGTCCTAACTCAGAGGTTGCTTTTTCCAAGCTTTCCACCAGCAGTTCTGACTCGAGCGCCACAAATAAGGTGACAACCAGCAACACCCCAACCCACAACCACAGATTTACCTCGTGTTCGGGTTCTTCAATGGCGGGTTTGGTTTCCCCTGTTTCATCTGACTCAACAATCTCTGCTATCCCCACATCAAACAGATAGCTGTGGGTTTTCATGGAAAACAGTAACGTTAGAGCATAGACCAAAATTAATACAACAGCAACAGCGACTGAAAGCCTCTGCAATGTGGTTGCATCGATACCGGGAGTCGTAGCATCCATCGCTGTCGGCAGAAGCATCGCAATCACTGCCAGGTTCATAGAAGAGGCATTCACCCGCGCCACGACGGGTTGAAAATCTTGCTCTTTATAGCGCAAGCCTCCCAGCAGCATCGACAACCCCATCACCAACAGCAAGTTACCAATAATTGATCCCGTAATTGTAGCTTTGACCACATTGACCAATCCGGCATTCAGGGCTATCAGGGCTATAATTAGCTCCGTAGCATTGCCAAAGGTGGCATTGAGCAACCCTCCTAAGGTAGGACCGACAACCACGGCAATTTCTTCCGTTGCCGCACCCATCCAGGATGCAAGGGGAATAATCGCCAAGCAGGAGGTAATAAAGACTGTTGCCGCTCCCCATTCCAAAAAGTGACCGGCAATGGACAGGGGGACAAACAGTAGCAAAATGGACAAAATCGTGTTTTTGTTTAGCATCTAAGATTTGAAAGTACTTAGCAAGCAGCACATTGACAGGATTCTAGGATACTCGCTCCGTTGCCAGTCATCAAAAAGTTCGCTAAGGTAGGTGCAACAGTCATGGTAAATTGTTATATTGCCATTAAGTTCCATGAATTTCCCGCAAGATCTATGAAGATTTACTCAAACCATCTAAATATTGCGGTTGAATAAAAATAGAGTGAACGATTCCAAAGCTTTTACCCCTGAAAGCCAGTTGAATGACTGGTACGATTGTTTCTGGCTAATGCCTATTGGCGTTTCCGAATTAGATTGCTAGCTCTACATCAGAGATTAGCTAGAGCGATCGTCACACAATCCCTACCGAAGGATGAGATGGGAGATGAGTAGGGAGGGAAGAGTTGTTTGATTAGTTTTTTAGAATTTGGTGATCCCGATGACTTCTGCTGCTGAACTTCCAGCTACACAAGCTGCGGCAACGAGCGCCATTACATCGTTAGAGAGCGCTGGGATCGTTTCCGATCCCCTACACACAGCCACGGGCGTTTATGTAACGGTTCATGGTCATTTCTATCAACCGCCCCGCGAAAATCCTTATCTTGACACCGTAGAGCGTCAGCCTTCTGCCTCACCATTCCACGACTGGAACGAGCGTATTCACCACGAATGCTATCGTCCCAATGCCTTTGCCCGAGTACTAAACGGGTTTGGCGAAGTGGTGGAAATTGTCAATAACTTTGAATATTTGAGCTTTAACATCGGTCCGACGCTCATGTCGTGGCTGGAACGTTACGATGTGGAAACCTATCAGCGAATCCTGGATGCCGATCGCAAAAGTTGCGAACGCCTAAATGGTCATGGCAATGCGATCGCCCAAGCTTACAACCACATGATTCTGCCCCTAGCCAACGAACGGGACAAATATACCCAAATCCGCTGGGGCAAAGAAGATTTTCGCTCGCGGTTCGGTCGTGACCCCGAAGGAATGTGGTTAGCGGAAGCTGCTGTAGACTATCCCACCCTAGAAGCTTTGGTAGCAGAGGGTATTAAGTTTATCATTCTGGCTCCCTCCCAAGCTGAACGCTGCCGACTGCTGCCGACAGAAGAGAATCCTGATCCCGAATGGCACGAAGTCGGCGGTTGTCAAATTGATCCCACCCGACCCTACCGCTGTTTTCTAGATAGCGGTCAGTACATCGATATCATTTTCTACGACGGTCCCATCTCCCGCGATATGGGCTTTAACGATGTCCTCAGAAGTTCCGAACATTTGGCAGGTCGGCTAAGTTTAGCCATTCACGGCGACCATCGTCCGTCCCAGCTCATTAACGTAGCAACAGATGGGGAAACCTTCGGGCATCACAAACGCTATACCGAAATGTGCATTGCCCATGCCTTTACCCAAGAGTTTCCTTATCGCAACTGGACTGTCACGAACTTTGGGCATTACCTGAGCATCAGTCCCCCCACTTGGCAAGTCGTCCTTAAACCCGTAACGGCTTGGAGTTGCGCCCACGGCGTTGATCGCTGGCAAGATGACTGCGGTTGTGGTGGCGGCGGCGGTTGGCATCAGAAGTGGCGGCGTCCTCTGCGGAATGCCTTAAATTGGTTGCGGGATCAGTTAGTGCCAGTGTACGAAGATATGGGTCGCCAGTTCTTCAGCGACCCTTGGGCAGCACGGGACGAGTACATCCAAGTCATGCGCGATCGCTCCCCAGAAAATATTAAAAACTTTCTGAACCGCCACAGCGTTGCTCCCCTAGCTCCAACCGAACAGATTGATGCCCTACGGCTATTGGAAATGCAGCGCCATGCCCTGCTGATGTACACCAGTTGCGGCTGGTTCTTTGAGGAAATTTCTCGTCCGGAAGGCGTTCAAATTCTGCGTTATGCAGCGCGGGCGTTGGAATTAGCCGGTGAGGTAGCTGGCATACAGCTCGAACAGGGTTTTCTCGAACGCCTTACCTTAGCACCCAGTAATGTGGACTGCTTTAAAAGTGGTGATGAAGTTTACCGACAATTAGTTGTATCCTCACAAGTTACCTTTAAGCAAGTCGCAGCCCACTACGCTATCACCTCTCTTTTTGCCAGCTATCCCCAACACGAGCGGGTCTACTGCTACGATGCCCATCAACTCGATTACCAGCTCCAACGGATGGGATCACTGACGCTAGGGGTGGGGCACCTACAGCTAACGTCTCAGATTACTTGGGAAAGCGCCAATCTGGTATTTGCTGTCCTGCATCTAGGGGGTTGGGATTTTCACTGCTGTATTCAACCCTTTGCAGGTCGTCGATCCTACAACGAACTCAAGGACAAGGTGTTTGAAGCCCTCAAACAGGCAAGTGCTGCTCACACCATTCTGGCAATGAATGAAATGTTTGGTGCTCAGTCCTTTAGTTTGCAGAATTTGTTTGCTGAGGAACGACACCGGATTATGAGGCTGTTGAGTAAAGAAACCCTGACACGCTTAGATCAGCTCTATACTCAGGTTTACCGGGATAACTATGGCGTATTGATGGCATTCCATCGGGATGATCTGCCAGTACCCAAAGAGTTGCAGGTAGCCGCCGAGATTGCCCTATCGAATCGCTGTCTTTATCACATCAAGATGCTCGATTCTGAACAGGGCGATCCCCAGAACGGTTTAGCTCATCTGGGTGAATTAGAAGCGATCGCTAGGGAAGCTAATCAACTGCACTGTCACTTGAATCTCCCAAAAGGCAAGCCGACCCTAGAAAAATTGATTTTGCGATCGCTCTGGCAACTGCTTCAGGATATCAACCCAGAAAGATTGGGAGAGGAGATCCACCGGATCGAGCGCCTCATCGAGATTGGTAATGAGTTGCATCTCGACTTGTGTCTTGACCCCTGTCAGGAGTTGTACTTCAAGTGCTTGCATAGTCAAATCGCGCCGCAGTCCCAACTGGCAATTCAACCCCTACCCACGTCCCAACAGAATGAGATCAGTGAGTTTGCTGAACAGTTCTCAACCAGCAATGGGGATAAAACTCAACTGCGCCAATTGCTCCAACTCGGTCAAAAACTAGCTGTAGAGGTTAGTCCCTGGTTGAGTCAGTTGTCATGAGGGGAAAGGGGGTTCAAGGGGAGAGGTAGGGTGTTGGGTGTTGGTGAAGAGACAAGGAGACAAGGAGACAAGGAGATTTTTGATGTGTTACTCTTCTTCCTAGCTCCCTAGCTCCCTAGCTC
>NZ_JADEWY010000228.1 GCF_015207375.1 Coleofasciculus sp. LEGE 07092
CCCCACACCCTCCCCTCGCCAGTAACCGTTATACCTGTCGAGCTACTTAATCGACAGCATTCGCTATCTTGAACTAAAGACAATAAGGCGAGGACAGGGCGTGCCTTACTTAATTTTCGATACCGATACTCCTAACCAACAAACTTATCAGTTGAGGCTTGGTGTCAACACAATCGGGCGCGAACAAGACAACAGTATCGTTGTGAATCATGGGTTTCTTTCCCGCCGCCACGCCGAGATTGCTATGGGTATCGATGGGGTGACTATCACTGACCTAAATAGCCTTAATGGTACGTTTGTCAATGAGTGCAAAATCACCCAATGCACCTTGAAAGATGGGGATTTGATTCGTTTCGGCAATGTTTTTTTTAATTTTGTTGAAAAAATTCCACAAGTTGAACAAAAGTCTCCTGATACTGAAAATACTAAAATATCGATTGTCAAGCAAGTCTCCCCTGACAAGACTCGGGTTACGATGCGAGATTTACTCGATCAGGAACAGGCAGACAACTCACTCTTAAGAATACGGCAGAAAGACGCTCATCAACGTGCCGTTGATAAATTACAAATTTTGCTGGAAGTCAGCAAACAGTTGTCTTTACCGGAAGAACCCGACCAACTGCTCCAGAAAATTCTCAACCTGCTATTAGACATTGTACATGTAGACCGAGCCGCAATCTTAATGGTTGAGGAAACAACCGGAGAACTCGATCAAAAGGCTGTCAAGTGGCGTTCGGGAATTCAGACAGAAGACTGCTTCTACAGCAAAAGGATTACTGATTTCGTCCGTCATCATGGAGACGCTATTCTCACGGATGATGCCTGTCTCGACGAACTGTTCGAGGATTCCGTATCTATTCTTAAACAGGGTATCCATGCTGCCATGTGTGTCCCTCTCAAACCGAGAGATGAAGTCATCGGTGTCTTATATGTTGATAATTTGTCAATGACAGATGTTTACTCCGATGAAGATTTAGAATTTTTGACGTGTTTGGCAAATCAAGCCGCGATCGCTATTGAAAATTCTCGCCTCTACAAACAAATGCAAGCTGAAGCCGTGATGCGGAATAAACTGGAACGATTTTTCCCTCAAACTGTGAGTCGAAAATTTCGGGAAGAAGGAAATTTAGAAATTGTCGATACCGAAGTTACAGCTTTATTTGCTGATATTAGTAACTTCACAAGAATGTCTTCTGCAATGGAACCGCGTCAGATTATTGAAATGCTAAACGAGTACTTCCAAGTCATGGTGGAAGAGATCGTTTTCCCTTATGAAGGCACCTTAGAGAAATACATCGGGGATGCGCTCCTTGCCGTTTGGGGTGCGCCTTATCAAAAACCGAATGATGTGGATCTAGCGGTTTGGGCTGCAATTGAGATGCAGTGGGCAGTACGCCGTCTGAATCAGGAGTGGATCGAACACAAGCGACGACCTATTCAAATTCATATTGGACTCAATACGGGAAGAGTAGCAGCCGGAAATATTGGTTCAAAACGATTAATCCAATACGCGACAATTGGAGATACGACTAATACAACTAGCCGAATTTGTAACGTTGCTAAAGCAAACGAAATCCTGATTTCTGAAACGACTTTTAAAAAATTAAATAGTCAGACTTTATCCCTAGAAAAGCTTCCTCCTATTCGAGTTAAAGGAAAGGCTAAACCCTTACAACTCTATCGGGTTATCTGGGAGAAAGTCCAATCCCTCTCTTTGTCACCAACTAGGACGCTGTGATTTTTAGCTTTGCAAATTTAACCCTTATTTTACAAACTGTCTTGATAGTAAATTTCACTGTGTCTTAATGAGTCCCTCAATAACTCTTCACACAGACTACTCTGAGAAACTATCGAACGCTATGTAATAGGTAAATAAATACACAAAAATGCTACTCTCGTAGCTGTAAAAATTAAGAGATACGAGACTATTAGCATAGGCTGAATTTTCAGGACATGATCAGACTTGTCAATCCGCAGCCAACTGTAGAGAGTTAAAATAAGTGAGGGTATGGGAATGAGTAACCCAGTAATCCGATGGTGGACAATTGCTATTCTAGAGATTGCTCTACTAGTCGCAACACCATTCTTAATCCGCATCTTCTCACAATTACCTTAATCGTGCCGTTTACGGAAGAATTCAAAAGTTACAGGAGTTTAGGAGAAACAACGTCGTGCAAGAAGGCAGAAAGAAAGCTTTTCAACTGGATAGGTTATTTTGTCCGCACTGTACTAGCAGCTAGCTAACCAGCTTGACACCTCTCAAATAGGCACTCTTCAACTTAACTTGGCTCAATTGCGCCCCCCTCAAGTCAGCTCCTTTCAGATTGACTCGACTCAATTTGACACCTCTCAAATCTACACCTCTGAGATTAGCATCGCTGAGATCGGCACCTTTGAGGTCAGCATTTCTCAAATCGGCACCCTTCAAGTCAGTACCGATTAAATCAGCCGCCAGCAAGTCAGCATTGTTCAGTCTGGCTCGAATCAATATAGCTAGGCTGAGGTTGGCTAGGCTTAAGTCAGCACGAATTAAGTTAGTATAACTTAAATTTGCACCACTCAGGTCAGCACCGCTCAAGTTCGCACCGCTCAAGTTCGCACGACTTAAGTTAGCATTACTCAAGTCAGTACCGCTGAGGTTGGCACCCCTGAGATTAGCACCTCTTAGATTGGCGCCGCTGAGATCTTTACCGCTGAAGTTTTTACCACTCAGATTGACTTTCACGGGATGTTTTGTTTCATCTATGTGGATCTATAACTTCAGTTTTCTTCACAAGTCAAGGTACGGCATCAGCCATAACACTCAAATTGTTTGCGCTACTTCGCTGAATTTTGGGTTAAATTGGGTTTGATTAGTAAGCTGACCCCAACGGTCCAAGCTATTGATGCCATCCATCCTGCTACGATGTCGCTGGGATAGTGAACACCTAGATACAACCGCGTCCAGCCAATCGCAAACACGAATATGCTTCCCAAGATTAGCACGGGTAAGCGCCAAGGCGTATTCCAAGTCAAGATGACTAAAACAGCCACAAAGGTCATACTCGACATAGCATGACCGCTAGGAAATCCGTAGTCAAGTTCTGGAGACGGTGATTTCCAGAGGTGGGGGCGCACTCGATGCAGCAGTAGTTTAGCGGTGCGATTGATGATAGCGCTTCCCAAGAGCGTTGTGAGGGCATACACTAGCGATCGCCACCGCCTGCGGAGCAACAACACCAGCAATAGTAAAATCGAAGCGGGAACTACTCCCCAAAACACCCCAAACCGAGTTAGCGTCGAGGCAAAAGTGTCAAGTTGGGGTGACGCCGTAGAATGAATAAGCAACAGCAGTGGCACATCCCACGGGAAACCCCCTTCATTTTCCCAAATGTCCTCGGCGAGTTCCCCGAAAACTTGCAACGGTAAATAAATCCCCACTAACAACAGCAACAGAGAGCGCCAATGGGTAGTAAGTAGCCGTTGGAGATAGCTGAGGAAAGACTGGAAACGCTTCCAGAGATTGGAATTAAACATTGACTCAAAAAAACGAAATTGCATACAGAATCCTGATGCAGAGACATTGCAGGCAACGTGTCTCCTTTTATCGGCGGTTTAGGGCTGCATTATAAACCAACTCAATTGCCTGTACCGATCGCATCAAATCCACTACCGGATGGGGATAGACTATACCAATTCTCACGCCGAAGCGCTTCTGCTCTACGGATGATAATGTCCAAGGTTGGTGTACTTTAGACGCTGGTAGGGATGCTAACTCTGGCAGCCAGTGCTTCACGTATTTCCCGTGGGGATCATAGTCTTTAGACTGCTTCTGGATATTAAAATAACGAAATCCACGGGCATCATTGCCTACCCCAGCCGTATAGTTCCAGTTGCCCCAATTGCTGCAAACATCGTAGTCAATTAGGAGTGACTCAAACCACTCTGCTCCCATTTGCCAGTTAATTCCCAGGTTCTTAGTCAGGAAACTGGCAACATTTTGCCGTCCGCGATTGGACATAAAACCCGTTGCGGCGAGTTCCCGCATATTGGCATCGATGAAAGGAAAACCCGTTTTTCCTTGCTGCCACAGGGCAAAACCCTCCCAGTCTTCCTTCCAAGGAATGGAAACACCCTGCAAACCTGATAGGTAAAAGATACGATTACCATGCTTGGCGCAAATAAACCGGAAAAAGTCTCGCCATATCAACTCAAAGACTAACCAATAAGTCGAGTTATTTTTCACCCGCTCTTGTTCGTATTGCTGCACCCGTTCATAGATAAACCGGGGTGAAAGACAGCCCCGCCCTAACCAGGGGGAAAATTTAGAGGAGTAATTGGCTCCCAACATTCCATTCCGGGTTTCTTTGTACACTTTCAGGCAATCCTGCGTCCAAAAATAGTCATTCAGTCTGCCCAGTGCTGCCGTTTCTCCCCCTTTGAACGGTAAAACTGCCCGTTCATCGAACACAGGAGGCTCTAGCTCGAAATCTGATAATTGAGGCAGTTTACCCACCTCTAGCCCAGGTAAGGGTGGCAGTTTCGTGGGGGTGGGCA
>NZ_JADEWY010000229.1 GCF_015207375.1 Coleofasciculus sp. LEGE 07092
CTTCAAGAACTCCCTTGACTTTTCTTTCGAGCAAGATAAAAGCTAGGATAAATCATCCAGCTTTGTAAACTTAATGAACTTTTTCGAGAAATTGAATGCCGCGATCGCGCAAAATCAGAGCTTGCTGGTTGTGGGACTCGATCCCAATCCAGAAATGATGCCGACGCGCTATACAACCCGAGGGAGCCAAGGCAGTAGCATTGAGGATTTAGGGGATTGGCTGCAATTTATTATTGCTCAAACCGCAGAGTTAGTTTGTGCTTACAAGCCTACCTTTGGCTTTTACAAAGCGTTGGGAGTTCCGGGGCTAGAACTACTAGAACGAACCTTAGAAGCTATTCCACCACATCTGCCAATTATTTTGGATGCTAAACATGGCGACCTCAATACCAGTAGCGTTTTTGCTCAGATGGTTTTTGAACAGTGGCAGGTTGATGCCATTACCGTAAGTTCTTATACCGGACAAGATCAAGTCGCCCCCTTTTTGCTCTATCCCGGTAAAGCCGTGTTTGTCCTATGCTGTACTTCCAATCCCAGTGCTGTCGCCGTGCAGCAGTATCCTACACCTGAAACACCACTTTACTTGCAAGTGGTCAAGGAAGCCAAAACTTGGGGAACCCCTGAAGAATTGGCGCTGGAAGTGGGAACCCCCTCCCCGAATATCCTGGCAGGAATTCGGGCAGTTGCTCCTGAACGAGTGATTCTGGTACGCAGCATCTGGGCTGAGGGGAGTGGAGACTTTAAGCAAATGCTGACAGCAGGCTTAAATGACAGTGGTGAAGCTCTGCTGATTCCAGTTCCTCAAGATATGTTGGCAAGCGAACAACCTGCTGTTGCCATTCAACCCCTGCGTGAGCAAATTAATCAAACGAGACGTGAAATTATTCGTAATGCTTCCGCCTGTGACTTATGGATGCCCGATGTCTGTTTGCTGGGAGAAAACCCGCATCAAGATTTAATTTTGCAACTCTATGACATCGGTTGCATTCTGTTTGGCGAATTCGTTCAGTCATCGGGCGCGGTTTTTCCCTACTACATCGATTTGCGGAAAATCATTTCCAACCCGCAACTGTTCCACCAAATGCTTAAAGCCTATGCCGATATTCTCAAAGACCTCAGCTTTGACCGCATTGCAGGCATTCCTTATGGGTCTTTGCCGACGGCAACGGGATTATCCCTCCGCCTCAATCATCCCATGATTTATCCCCGTAAGGAAGTGAAAGCTCACGGAACTAGACGGGTGATTGAAGGTCATTTCGAGCTTGGGGAAACCGTAGTGGTAGTGGATGATATTCTGATTAGCGGCAAAAGTGCCATGGAAGGGGCAGCAAAGCTGGAGTCAGCCGGGTTAACAGTTAATGACATTGTAGTGTTTATTGATCACGAGCAAGAAGTTAAGGATCGCCTAAAAGCTAATGGTTATCGTGCCCATTCGGTATTAACGATTTCGGAAATTACGGAAACCCTCTATCAAGCGGGTCGGATTAGGGAGGCGCAATACCAGGTGTTAGCTCAAGCTTAATGATAGTTTATCGATGGTTTTACAGTTCTCGATATGAGGAAAAGTTTTTAGTTTGGAAGGTAGGCAAAGTAGGAAAAAGAGGAAATTGAGATGGGACAGAAAACCGTGCAACAATAAACTATTTTGAAAAAAAATATTTCACGACGCTTCAATATCTGCATAATTATTAATAAGGATAGGATGAGATTTTATTGATTTAAACTTGAATACAGATTTTTCAAATGAATGTATTATCTGAAAATTCCCAATTATACAGCCTCCTGAGTATCGGTCAACGGGGGGTGGGTAAGACTGTTTTTCTGGTTGGCACTTATGCAGAGTTACATCCAGATAATCACAAGGACAATCCCCAAAAACTGTGGTGCGATTGCCAAGACAGCGATACCCAGAAAACCCTTGAGAATGTCCTCAGCTACGTTGCGCGAACAGGTGAGTATCCGCCTGCCACGATGAAACTTACTAACTTTGACTTCAGCCTGAAGCGTCAGAGTGGGGAGGAAACCCAAACGCTGTGCCATTTCCGTTGGTGGGATACGCCTGGGGAGTCGTGTAAGTTTTATAATCCGGGTTTTCGAGTGCTGGTGTTGAACTCAGATGGATGTTGCGTATTTATTGATGCGCTGGCACTGCTGTCAAATACTGAGGCTCAGTCAGTGGAAGAATTGGTTGAGTCGGTAAAAGCGATCGCAGAACTAGTTGCTCAGAATGGATTAAGGCATCCATTTGCATTAATCTTGACCAAATGCGACTTACTCAAACCTGATCCACTCAATCACCAACGCTTGGATGAATCCCTGCAACCTCTTACCAACTTCCTTGATACTCTAAAGGTCAACTACAAAACATTTTATTCGGGAATCCCTATTGTTGTTTCCCCAGAAGGAAGTTCAGCGCTAAAGTCAGAACAAGCGGCTGCTCCAGTTCTCTGGTTAGCTTCTGAGTTAGAGAAGGTTAAAAAATCTAGTTCAACTGAAGATTTACCCGAATTGGTTGCTCAACAACTGCCAAACGATTCCCAGTTTGAGCCAACTACGATACAGTCACGCTCCGGTATTAGGAAGTACAGTTTAGTTGTGGCTCTAATTCTAGCCATGACCTTATTAGGAGGTCTCAGCCTATTCTTAATCAAAGAGGCAGTCGTCAACTTTGAGCAATATCGTGATGAGCCAGTACCGACGCCGCCAGATTAAGCGATCGCACACGCATCTAGCACCATCTAGCAGACGTTTTTGTCCCGTTTTCCATAGTTACAGAGGAGGCAGGGAAAGCCGATCACGAAAGAACGGGTCACTTATTTTTACCGCTCTGGAGTAGGAAAAGAGTTTGCCAGCAGCGTTCTCATAAACTGGGAAGACAACTGGATAGTTTGATACTTAAAACGGTGAAAGTACCGTCTAACGTTACTAATCATGCCCCATGCTTGTTAGCCAACTTATCTACAGCAGCTTTCCGAGGATAGGGTTTACGTGCCTTGCGAGTGCCGGAGTTCCCACGGAAGTTCGGCAAGCGTTTGTGGAACGAGTAGTCTATCAGTATTGGGATTCCTATAATCCTCCTAAGGCTGGATATCGAGCGGCTTACTTGCATCAGTTGACTGTAGAAGATAGCTTATTTGGCTGGCTATATAACGATGGGATGGATGACTTAGGTCGCGCTCACGTTCCTTATTTTATCTGTTATTATTTGCCAGGTTTACTAGAGAGTAGCCAACTCAAAGCAATTTTAGCGTGCCTCCAAACCGGACCAATCGCACCGATTGACCAGCAGAAGACATTTCCAATCACCTTGGACACCCTAGTTATTCCAGGCTCGTGCAGTTATCAATCGGTTCGTACAGGAGTGGCTATTCCCTCAGAAGTTCAGGAGCAAAGCCATTGGACACTCGATCAAAGGACGTTGCTTAACTTATTTGTTCCTGTTGATAAAGCTGAAGTGAACCCGCCAATCAGCAATCACACAGACAAGACGCTAACGAGTGGGCAGCATGATTCAGGGCTGAATCACGAAAGAAGGCAGACTATGAATACTAATAAAATTGAGGCAATTTTAAAGGAACTGGTTTCTAAACCCATCGGCATTCAGAGTGCTGTTCTGGTTTCCCTAGAAGGGCAGCCGATGACTGCCCCCATTGGCATGGATGAAAGTAGTGTTTTGATTGTGGCTGGAACCATGCTCTATTTAGCCAGAAGCGTTCATGAGGAATTAAATTGGCAGGAGATTGAAAGTATTTCGGTTCGAGCACCCGAAGGTCATATCATCTTGAGTGCCTGCTTTCAGGATATTTTCTTGCTCGTTAAAGCGGGTAAAGCGCTGGCAGGGCTTCTGGAGGGAGAAATCAAGCGCAGTGTGAAAAAGGTTCAGGATGAACTGAACGCATCTGAAGTTAATTTAATAAACACAACTGAAATTTATGAACTGGAGGAGGATAGCCCTCCAGAATTCAATCCAGAAGCTTTTCCCGAAAATAATACCAATGAAATTCGATATAGGGGGCGTAGGATTGGTTAGTGACAGCCTATCGTGCCACCCAAGAGTTATTCCTGTGGACTATTTTTATTTTCCCCCGTAGTAGAAGGCAATTTCTTTCTCTTTCAGGGGGGCAAAATCAGCATCTGTGAGCATTTGATTGAGTTCATCCTGGGAAATGTGTTTTGCCCCAATCCGCACAATACGCGATCGCATAGTATTGGTTACGCCGCTACGCTGCCTGCCGGCTTCCAGCATCATGACCTTATGATAGAGTTCCAGCTTGGTCGGGAGAATGGGAGTACCATCCAAGTCAATTCCCTGAGCGATCGCTTGATCAACAGCATCTGCACCTAGATTTGTTTCCGGGGACATGGTTACAGAGATATGGGTTACATGGGTATTTTACCAAGAAGGGAGCTGGGGAGCGG
>NZ_JADEWY010000230.1 GCF_015207375.1 Coleofasciculus sp. LEGE 07092
CTAATCGTTATTTATTGCTGGGATTCAATCATTTAATGGCTGCAATGAATCAATTTAAACCTTGTTATGCTTCTGGATGATTTCACTGATTAACTACTAGCTCATTTCGGAAAGTGACAGAAGAGGGATATAACGTCTCTACAGGATTTTTGTTGATCGTCTAGTATGGCTAATTAACCGGATTTGATATCAAGGGTACAAAATTATACGTTCTGGGTTGACTTCCGGGTTGAATTTTAACTAAAATTCCTTGACCAACGCGATCGCCCGATGGTAAAAATTCTACTTTTCCGGTTGCGCCATTCACTGAGAACCAAGAACTAGACAAGACTTGTTGCAACCCTTCACGAGTGCGATCGCTCTGCCTTAAACCTGTGATAATCGCTTGGGTGGCATCATAAGACATTGCCGTTCGCCAATTCACTGAACCCCCCCAAAGTTTAACGGCATTATTAGGAAAGGGATGATTTGGAATCGCGGCGGGATACCACGGCACGGCTATTACCAAGCCATTTACATCAGCTTTTCCTGACTCTATGGTTTGAGAGGTGTACAGCGTCGGAGAACCAAACAGTGCCAATCGTCCCTGATTGGCTTGTGCCACCTCTACAGCTTTGTGAATTTTGTCTACATGGGGAGCGAGTAGCAAGCTATCCGCTCCAGCGTTAATTGCTTGTGCCACCAACGCATTCGGATTGAAATCAGGAGCTGAAAGATCACAGGGTATATTGATAAAAGTGCCACCATCCGAATGGAGCGCAAAGGTGAATTCATGTCTAAAGGATTGATTGTCTACCGCTCCAAAATCAGAACACATCACAATCTTGGTTTTACGAGCTGTTTTTACGGTGTAGTCAGAGAGCGTATCGGCAACAAAACCAATGCTAGGAACCGTGCGAAATATATAATTACCGTGAGTATGATCGCTGCCAATTTCCGATAGACTCTTAGCAAAGCTCGTTGGCGATATCATTACCAATTTATTTTGATAAACCTGGGCAGCCGCGACAGAGGTATCACTGGCATTATGTCCAATCATGGCTAAAATAGTACTATCTTTAACAAACTTAGCCGCCAGTTGTTGAGCAATCGTCGGCTCATTATCATCATTAGCGATCGCCACTTTCAAGAGCGTCCCCTCAATGCCACCCGTGCGATTCACCTCATCTTGAGCCTGTGCCACTCCCCGCAGCATCTCTTGTGCCACATTTAAGTTACTCCCAATCGGGACACTTACAGCAATTTTAAAAGCCTTAGCTTTACCAATTTTGGCATTATTCAGGTAAATTAATGTTTCTGGGTCATTACGATTTTCTTGCAGCGACGTTTCAAATTTGTTAATAGCTTCCTCAAAATCTCCAGACGCCAATGCTCTTGAGCCAGCGTTCTTATCGGCATTGGTGACTGACTCGACTAAAATTTGCTCTCCTGAACTAATCCGGTTTGGTTTGCGACTTGTTATCAACCATCCGGTTGTAACTAACAATGCTGTTATCGCCACACTTAAAATAAGTACTTTGCCTAATATAGGTTTGCGGTATAACTCTTTCCAGGTTAGCGATTTTTCATCAGGATTCTGGCAAATGATAGGCAACCAAGTTGCACAAGGAAACTGTCCCTCTAACCCTTGCAATCGTTCTCTGGCATTCCGCACGGCTAAATGGAACAATTGTCCTTGAGCAAACGCTTGTAAAAAATACTTCAAAAACTCTTGGGCGACTCGATCCGGTACGGGTTCTCGCATCACAATCACTTGCGGAATTTGCAAATCAGCTAAAGCTTGCGCTAAACCTAATCCATCACAGGAATTAAAAATTGCTAGCTTCAAGCCATTTGCCAGTGCTCTTTTTAGGGCATATCTTAAATCATTAATGGTTAAATATTCGGTATCATTGATATAGAACCGACCTTCACTATTGTCTTGGCTAGAACTGTGTCCGGCAAAAAAGAGGATAGACCAATTTTGCTCCCATAGATGATCGTTGAGCTGTTGGCGTTGCGGATTTCTAAGGAAGGTTAGTTCAGCATTAGGTAACTGCCTCAGTAAAGCCTCATCTTCTGTCGTATCAATTCCTTTACTACTGCCGAAAAGCGCTAATATTTTAACCTTAGCTCTACGAGATGATGCTGATTTTTCGGCGGTAGACTCTGAAGGACTGAGCGCAATTTCTACCTTGGGGAAGTACTCAAATAAATCACATAAATGCCAAGGCAGTCGTTGCAGTTGAACATCTTGAGCTTGAACAAATACCCGAACATCATCGTCTTGTCTTAAGTTGATGAGTACTCTCTCCCGAATGGAGAGAAACGATTCAGAACGGAGCCAGGTATTTAAGCTATGACGCAGAATTTGAGCGGCATTGTCACAGTCATGAATAGAATAGTTCGTTACTTGTGCGGCTGGAGCTTCTAATCGGAATGGTAATCCTAAAGAGAACCCCAGATTAAAATAAATGTCTTGCCAGCGACGGTAATGTTCGGCAATTTCTGGTGCTGGCGGCAGTTTGCCACGGCTTTCCTGCAAAGGAGGTTTGCCATCCTCTCCAATTTGCACCGTGACTGGAAAACCCCGCTCGAAACTACCATCCAGAAATTTGAAGACAACGAACTTACCCATGACCTTGCCAATTTTAAATTTTGGATTAGTTCCTTCATCAATTAAATCACAAAATCTTCTGTAATGCTGGCAACATCTAAAGCAATCTGGACACTGAATCGTTCTCCAGGATTTCCCTTAAACATTAACTGGATAAAATTATCAGCACGTCTGGCTTTTGCTTCCAAAAATGTTGTTCCTGATTCATCGAAAACCGTTAGTCGAATATCTTCTGGGAGGATTTCACTACCCATCGAATGCACCTGTAGGATAGTATTGTACTTTACTTCGGGCATGAAAGTAACCACTAAGGCAACAGGTAAACCCGCTAATTGTACACCCAAGTCAACTAACTTGATTCCTGCCACAAATGTTGTTGGTTCCTCTAATTTCCCTCCTCCCAATTGAATCGCACTTCTAACATTCCAATCCATCCTATATCTTAAATTCCAAGCTAAATTAGCTGTGTCTAAAAAGGCATTCTGACTCTGCCACCCTCCCTCAAAGAGATTCTCAAGCCAACGGCTCAAGTTGATTAAAAGAGGGCGAGGTTTCTCTGCACCTTTTAAGGCGATCGCTTTTTGCACATCTTTCAGTTGATGGATGTAGTCAATTAGAACATCAAGGGGTTGAAAGTCGGCAATCTGAAGTTCCTCTGGTGGATTAACGGTATCGGCAGCAGGAGCAAATCCTAAAAGCTGCACTTCTGTAAGGCTTTCGTCAAACTGTACGCCTACATAACCAATCCGATTTTCCGTTACCTCCGGGGGTAACTCAACAGAACTTTCCCCTGGCAGAACCGGGCGGCATTCTAACTTCCCAATGCCCGGTAAAGCCAAATCTGCAACATTTAATATAGCGCCTTTGCCTGGATGCCAACTGTCACTTTCATTAAGATTTGTCTCAATTTCTAGCCATCTCAGATAACAATGAACGGCATAAACAGCCAGCGTATTGAAATAAACCCGTTTCCCTTTCTGAGGTGTGGCTTGTTGAGCCGCAAATTGTCGAGCGAAGCGATGCGCTTCTGTGCCAAGGGGAATCGTTAATAGAGGAATTTTTGTGTTAGTCATGGCTCTTGATCCGGCTCATATCCCAAGCTTAGGGCAATTTCTTGTAGAAGTGGCAAACATTTTCGTTTCCAGTGGGCGACGAGAACTTGATAGTTCATGCCTAACTCTCTAGCTACAGTCGCCAATCGCTCAGGAGGGTCTCTCAAGCTCAGTCTTTGGCTGAGTAATTGGCAATTGCAGTGAGAAGATTCTCTAGGATGGCAGTTTTGCAGTCGTTTGTCTGGATCTTCCTCAATGTATTGTTCTAGTTCTAGACCAATACGTTGTTTTTCCTGGCGTTGCAATTGTTCAATATATTCATCAATCCCAGTTAAATTAGGAGGGCTAAAACCTGTTTGAGATAATTGTTCTAAGTAGGTTAGTCCGGATTCCCCTGGCGCAACTAATCCATCAAAACTGTATGGAGTATGCTTATCTAGTGCATACAAATCTTGAATTCGCCAATAAAGATAACCATTAATCCACTTTACCAAGCTTTCTTGAAATGAGGGGGGACGTGGCTTGAAGGATTGAATATTTTTACTCAACCATTCCCAAGTTCGATTCAAAGCGTGAAAATAGTCGGGGTGAGAAGACTTGGCTAATCCAGGGAGATGTTGAATTTGAATTAATAGCCGATTCAGCGCTTTTTGTCGTTCCAGACTTTGATGAGGATATTTGCAAGCCTCTGCAATCAGTTCTTTTAGTTGTTCATCCATCGAATTGGGGTGTGATATG